>NZ_JAMYKU010000046.1:0-30039 GCF_040317575.1 Mesorhizobium sp. M1423 | reverse complement strand
AAGCTTTGATGTTGTTCAACCGATCAACCCGCGCGTAGGGCGCGATTTGCGAGCGCCTCCACATATCATCGGCGGTCCAGCAGAGCGCCCTGAAAGAATCGCCAGCCCGAAAGCGGACTATAACGCTAGCATCGACTACGCGCGCGCAGAAGCAAGCCGTGAAAACGTGGTTGTGAAGATCATCGAGTAGCGTGCCGGCTAAGCGTATCTCTAGGGAGCGAGGATGATCACGCCGCCAAGACGACACGGCGTGCCGATCGCGAGATACTGCCAGGAGGCCATGGGGCC
Organism: Mesorhizobium sp. M1423; assembly: GCF_040317575.1. Taxonomy (NCBI): domain Bacteria; kingdom Pseudomonadati; phylum Pseudomonadota; class Alphaproteobacteria; order Hyphomicrobiales; family Phyllobacteriaceae; genus Mesorhizobium; species Mesorhizobium sp. M1423. Next base: position 29,751 of record NZ_JAMYKU010000046.1, on the reverse strand, counting down.
GGGATTCCAAGCCATCGTAGGTTGCCTGCTTGGGCCGGATGGACGCGAGGCGAAATCATGCAATCCCCGCGACGGCTCATCGCCGCCGACAATATGGACCCAGAAAGAGAGGCGAGGACGGAAGCGGAGCTTGCGATTGCCGAGCGATGGTCTTCTTGCTCGTCGGTCCTCTCTAGTGGGTTCCCGGGAGGGCGATGCAAAGCTAAGTCTCTGCGCGGCGACGCCACCACGTGAGCCCGCAAGCGAAGACCCAGTTGAAATAGATGAGGGCGATAACCGGCCCGGCCAGGGGACCTTGCAGGTGCCAATAATCAAGGAAGTACCGTGCGCCTTCTGATAGCGTTCCATACGCCGTACCTACGAGCACGACGCATGCGGTAACAAGCAATCCGTTAGCGATATGGAGTGAAGGTATAGTGCGCAGTGCGTTGAGCCAAGCGGCAAACGAGACCGCAGCTAATGGCAGGCAACTCAACGCGCCCGCGATCCACCCGTGGCCAGCGCCAGCCAACGCGATGAAACCGAACAGCAGCAAGGCGCCGAACAGCGAGGCGATGACGTATTTCATGCTTCTAGTTCCGGGACTCCGAGTCCTTCTTAGCTACGGCCATCCCATTCTCCTCGCGGAAATCCTTTAGCGAAGCGTGCCGCAAATCCTATTCACCGCGCAAGTACTTTACGCGGCCAGCCCGTACTTGCCAGGATGCGACCTCTAGGAGAAGCCGTCAGCTAATTTCTTTGTCCAGCTTGCAATCGCGAGCCCGCACGCGATGCCGACACAATCGGCAAACCAGTCGAAGATATCCATGTCGCGACTTATTATTTGCATGCCCTGCAGTATCTCGATCGCGCCGCCAGTAAGGGCGAGAAAAACTATCAGCCTTGCTCTGTGCTCTGGCCAACCAAGACTGCCGATAGCCGTCAACACGACGAACGCTGCGGCGTGATTGAGCTTGTCATCGTGAGAGGTGAACCCGAAACCAAAATTCTGCAAAAGCCACACCGGTGAGAGCGCGAGCACGAGGACACCGGCCAGTGTGACCAGAAAAGCAATCCTTGCCACGATGGGAAAAGGTCTCGCACGCAACAAATCAGGCCACTCCTTTTATCCGAACTTAGGACGCCGCTACTTCGAACATAGCCATCCGCACGTGGCGGCACATTGGGGAACAGAGTCCATTGCCGCAGATGGCTGGGAAAAAGGTAAATTGGAATCTCGGTAGGCTTCTGCGTTTAATACGGCAGTATCAGGGCGGGCGTCAGAAGCGGGCTGCGATCGGTGCCACCGACCAATGCAGCAATCGGAGGGGGAGTTTGCTGCGCGTACCGAACCGGCCACCCGGTTGTTCACCAACGGCGGCCGCGCCAGCAAGAGCTGCAGCGGAAAAACCAAAACGAGCTGCTCGGGCGGCAGCAGCGACAAGACAGCCGCAACCGCAATCAAGTCGCGGGGCGCCTCGGAGATCCCTGCGTCCGAAAATCAACGATTCAGCCACGGTCAGCCCGTGAGGCGCGCACGAAAGAGCGTGGAGCCGTCCGCCAGGCGCGACCTCGAAATATCCCGGAATCCAGCCTCGGTCATCCACGCGCGATACTGACCTTCAGTGTACGATTCGCCGTGGCGATAGAGGTTCAAGAAAGTGACATTCAGAAAGACACCCTCAGGCGGGCCGAGGCGGTCGTCATCGACGACACCCCACCCCGCAATTGCGATCTCGCCTCCGGGTGTGAGGCAACGTGCCGCGTTCAGGATCGAACTGCGCGCCTGGTCCGGCGGAAGCACCTGGACGACGGCCTTCAGGATCGCCAGATCGTGCCGACCGATCGATGGAGCGACAGTTATGTCCCCCTCTTCGACGACCACGTCGTCTGCGCCGTATTCTGACAGGATCGCTGGCGCGACCGCTGCGACCGTTGGGAGCTCCATCAGCGTCGCCGCAATCTGCGGCCACCGCTCCCGAAGTCCGACAAGAATGGTCCCGGAGCCCCCGCCGATGTCGATCACCGAACTGATCGCCGAGAGGTCCATCTCCCGGGCCAAATGTCGGCCGAAAATCACCCCGCCCGGTGCGAGCCTGCGGCTGAAAGCCGCCGCGGCCTCGGCCCCCGCTTCGGAGAAGTCGTGCAGCGCAGCCGGCCGGTTCTGTCGCAGCGACTCTGCCGTCAGCAAGTCGGCTCCCCAGAGCTCCCGCAGGAGGGCATGATCGCCGCCGCGATAGGTTGGCTTGGACGCGTCGAGGAAGGCTGACGCTTCGGCTCCGTTGCGAAATTGACCATCGTTGACTTCGAGAAGACCAATGCTGGCGAGCGCGTAGAGGAGCCGCGACAGACGATCGGGCTCGACTTGGAGCGCGGCCCCAAGGCCGTCAGCGGTCACCGCGCTGCTCCCGAGCCGGGTGAAGATGCCGAGGTCCAGCCCGGCGCGAAGCGCCAAGGCCGCGGGCACCGCTGCGATCAGTTTGTCGATCCGATCAGAACCAACCATGCCACATCTCCTTGCGCAATCCAGGACCGAGTTTGAGGCTCGGAAGATCGGATTGGACCGAGGCGGCGCTGTCCTCACCTATCCAAGCTGAAGAGTTGTGCGACCGACCGTGAAAAACACGCCGCACTCTACAGCACGACCGGTCTATCAGGCATTGCACCACGCCAGTGGCGTGGAATTGGGTTGGGCTGTACCCGGTGCGCGGGTTTGTGAAAGATCATACCCGCGCCGCTGCTTAGCTACTGAAATTTGGGACTTCAAAATGCCGTTCAAACGAGCCGTCCATACCATTCCGATCTTCATCGCGGTGACTTTCACCAGATCCTGGCTTCGCAGCGCGCCACCGGAAAGAAGATATCGATAGCCGTTGATGGTCATCCAGTGCGCGCACGCTAGATGCGTCTGCCAGGCTGTGAAGGCCCGCTCCGGCTCCTTGTCCGAATGCACGTGCAGAACGATCCTAGAAACTTCCCTCCAATCGGCCCCTTCGTCAGAAGCATCAAGCAGCCGGATAAAGGTAAGCAGGTGCTCTTCGTCGTAGCCAGGCGCCTCGTCGGCAACGTCGGTGTCTAGCAAGGGCTTGAGCATGGCCCAAGAGAAAAACGCACCCGTGGCAAAGCGTCAAGCGAGAAAAGCTCGCCAGAACGCTATCGTAATCACGATCAGATTGCGCACCAACTCCGGATGCTGGATGGCCGTTCTGAAGCGCCGAGGCACCCGAACAGCCGGGGATGTCTGCCTGGCGATGCCGAGGGCGCGAGAGTTCGGCGATATCATCGCCGCTGCTTCCGCGGGCTCATGCGCGTGTCGCGCAGACCGGTCCGGCTGTAGCCTTCGACGTCAATGGGACGCTGACCTGGCACTTCTCAGACAGCGGGCCCAGTGATCTGGGCCTCGTTCCTGCCGCTGCCGATCGGTGGCATTGTGTCGGACCTCGACCCCGCCGAATAAGCTGCTGTTGCATTGCTTCATCAGCAGGCTGCCGACCTCGAGCGCCTCCCAACCTTGTCTGGAGCTGATGAAAGCGAAGCGTGCCGGTTGATATTTGCAACGAATGAGGTTTGTTGGCGGAAACGACGAATTGTTTGCCTGATTCCGAAATAAACAGCTCATCCGTTTCAACGCGTGCCATTAGACAAGAGGAAAACTCGATGAACGTTTCTCCGGACCGAAACAACCAGGCTGATCTCACATCAATTACGGCCGACATCGTTTCCGCCTACGTGTCGAACAATCCCTTGCCGGTCGGCGAGTTGTCGAAGCTGATTGGGGACACCTATGTTGCTTTGCAAGGGATCGGCACGCCTGTCGTTCCGGCCGCAGTCAAGCTGGAGCCGGCGGTGTCGATCAAGAAATCAGTGTCACCTGATTTCATCATCTGCCTGGAAGACGGGAAGAAGTTCAAATCCCTCAAGAGGCACATCGGAGTTCATTACAATTTAACGCCCGACGCGTACCGCCAGAAATGGAGCCTGCCGTCCGACTATCCGATGGTGGCGCCGAACTACGCAGCCACCCGCTCGGCTCTTGCGAAATCAATTGGGCTCGGGCGCAAGGCGGCGCCCGCACCAGCAGCGGCAGAAAAACCAAAACGAGCTGCTCGCGCCGCGGCGGCGACAACAACCGCAACGGCCGTCAAGTCGCCGGTGAAGAAGGCGCGCAAGGCACTCGTCAAAGCGTAGCGTGCTGCACCCGATAAGGAGCTCCAAGCAGTGTCGTACCTGAACGTGGCGAAGCCCGCCTTTTGCGACGGGGCTCCGTGTTGGGGCGGATCACTCTGCGGCGCGGCGGGAAAATGATGAGCGAGAACTCGTTTTTTGTCTGGGTATCGACCACGCTTGCATAAATCGGAGCAGGAAAGCTTGGATCGTCGAGCTTGACCGAGTGATATTCGCGGCTTTCGCGACGTCTTCCATGCGGTGCCGACGCGCTCGTTCTGATTGACCTGCTTCCGGCCCGCTCAGATGAACCTCGCGGGTAGGGTGGAGGCGCTGGCCGGCTTCGGGCTTAGCACGGGCGACATTGCCTGCGTGCTCGCCACAGACGAGCAGGTTTAAGGCGACCTATGCCCATAAGCTCGAGAGCGGCGCCATCAAGGCCGACGCACGGGTCGCCGAGAACCTATACCGCAAGGCGAGCGGTGAAGGTCGAGGGCCGTCACTGAAGCAATCTTCTGGCTGAAGACCAGGGCGCGCCGGAAGGAGACGTCGATCCATGAGCTAGAGGGAGACACATCAGTGACCTTCGTCACCACCTTCAGCGCTGGTCCAGCTTCTTCGCAGTCTCCCGCTGCTTCGATTCGATCTCGTCCAGTACTGCTTCTGGCGCAATGTCTCTCTTAATCTCGCCGACTTCCATATCGCTTAAGGCTGGTTTTACACTCAACCGATCCGCTATTGAATCGACAAGTTCAGTAAGCTTTGTGAGTTCGTGCTCCGTTAGCAGGCTCACCTGAAGGTCCAGATCCGCCCGTTTATCTGCGGCAACTGACATCCGGTTTTGGCTGATCAGTACAAAGGTCGAGAGGAATATGGCCTCGACGGAAGCTACCATAGCCAATATCACGAATGTCGGATCAAATGGCGGAGTGATCGGTATCCAGCCCAAGTTCAAGACGATCCAGCCGCCATACACGGCCAAGTGAAGGTACACGAAACGCATACTGCCCGTAAAAGAAGTAATCGCCTCAGCGATTTTCTCTTCCAAAGTTGCATCGCTTGCTTCCTTCGCCCGGCGCTCCTCAATCGCTTGGATATTGCGTTTCAGTGTTTGGCTGAGTTCAGTCGGGGGTGGCGGAGGCAACGTTGGAGAATCCATGGAACACCCGTTGGATAGCTATCGGTCCTGCCACTCAGGGCAACGTACAAAATCATGGGTATTCGACTTTGTTCCCGACTAGAGCCATCTAAATCATTGGCTCCGCTTTTTACCGGGGCCCGGGGTCTTAGACGCTTGGCGCCAACAAACGGTGGTTTGCAGTTTGCGCACCCTTGGGGAGGTCAAGTTGCCGAGCGCAGTGGTGTCTCCACGCGGCGGTAAGGCCGCTCGGGACTGGGCATCGAGGCTCAGCGCACCGCGGTCGTCCAGGGGGTGCTACGGCCCTCTGTTTAGGGCTCGGAGTGCCCGATGTCCGGTTCCGCCTCTACATCGTGACGCGTGCCCCTCATGGGAACATCGCCCAGGACCGATGAGCACCACGTGCTGCAGCCTTCCGACTGATCCTTCCCGGCAATCGCCGTCACGACTATACCGAATGCAAGCGAAATGGCGAGGGCGACACCCATTGGGAGATGATGCATGCCTGCCCGCCTACCGAGCGCTTGGAAGACGGTCGATGGAACGTTTGGAGATAGTCCCATCACCGCCTCAACATGCCTAACGAACCGTTATGCGGCTGGCGGCACGGTGCTGCTTGATCGAACCATCGTCGTAGGCGGGGGTTCTGCCCAAGACAACAAAAGCCCGCCGACCGAAGCCGACGGGCCAAGTGCAACCAACAGCTGATCACAATTTGCTGTCTGGCCGGAGTACAGGCACCAACACGCGAAAGGGCCGAAAGTTCCGCAGATGCTAATATACAACATGTGCGAGGCTGGCCCGGAATTCCGGTGGGAGATCCGACCCGGCGGAACCTTTCAGAGCCGCATGCCTTGTCCCTTTTGGATGAAGGAGACGACAAATGAGCCTTGACATAGGAAAGGTCGCCATAGCGTTGCTTGGCCTGCTTGCCTACAAGAACAAGGACAAGATCGGCGAGCTGATCGCGGGAAAGAGATCGACAGATCCCAATAGTGCCGGCTCGCCCGGCGGCCTCGGCGACATCCTGGACCGCCTCAGGAATGCAGGTGCCGGCGACCAGGTTGATTCGTGGGTAAGTAAAGGATCAAACCGACCCGTTCAGCGGGAGCAGGTTGAAAAAGCAATCGACCCGCAAACGTTGAACGATCTGGCCGAGCAGACCGGATTGTCCCATGACGAGCTTCTCGATCGGCTCACAAGAGAACTCCCTGACGCAGTGGACAAGCTCACTCCCGACGGCCAGTTGCCACCGAGCAAAGGTCCAAGTCTCCTGGACGAGGTCCCAAGGACTGGTCGCACTTAGCGCCACCTCGCCACGACATGTCAGGTCATCCCGGGTCGCTATCGCTCGCAATCAAGCGGTACGGAAAATGATTGCGAATGTGGTCGTTAAAGTAGCGGCCCTTCGCGAACGCGGCTTTGAATGCCGCAAAGGTCTCTGGCGGAACACCCTCAAACTCGTACCGCTTGCCGCTGGCCACGAACCACACCGAAAGTACCTTCCGCTCGGGATCGTACTCCGTTTTGCGAATCGAGGTAGAGGGCATAAAGGATCAACGAGCGGAAAAGCCGTCGCGTTCCTCGTCTTTGATGGCGGGGCGCAAAGGAAGCCCGGCGGCGCGACCGTCCCTCTAGTTCAGCGCCGGCGGCTGCCCTGGCCTGAAACTTTTCAGAGCGGCAGCGATGCCCATCATGATGGACGGGTCAGGAAAGTCGAGCAAGCGCAACGTGCCCGGCTCCTCGCCGCAAACGCAACGGATTGGCACGATTTGGTAGTCATCGTCGAACGGCGTGCCGCAGCCGTTTGCAAGAAAATCATATTCCGGCAAGCAGGCCTTCAGGAATGCTTCGACCTCGCGCAACACCGCTTCGGACCGAGCCCCTGAAGGTGGCAGGATGACGAAGCTATCGACCTCGTCGCTTGCCGGAGTACCGGAAGTATTGATGGCAGTAAGCATGAAGAACCCGACATAGCTCCTGGCGACTTTGGAACCAAACGCGGCATCTCGCGCGTTCCGTGAGGCTGCCCGCCGCCGTATGCCGGCGGCGGGCGCATCGTCCGCTACCATGATTGGCGGCTGTACCAGTCATCGACGTCGGATCGGACCCTGTCCTTTTCGATGCCGTAGCGTTCCTGAATTTTGCCTTCGAGCTGGTCACGCTTTCCGGCAATTAGATCGAGATCGTCATCAGTGAGCTTGCCCCACTGTTCTTTAACTTTGCCTTTGACCTGCTTCCAGTTTCCTTCCACGCGGTTCCAGTCCATGGTTTTCTCCATCAGGCGGGATCGCCATAGTTACGAAACGATTGTCACCGGTTTTGGTTCTACGAAACGAAAGGCTTCCCGATCAGTTGCTTGGATCGGCTGAACGCAAAAAGCCCGCCGCACCTTTTCGGCACGGCGGGCTTCAGGTAGAAAATCAGTCGTAGATCTTAAAAGTTTTGCGGGTACCTGGATCAACCAGGACGGTTCGTCCCTCGGCGACTACATAGCGGTACTGAACGTCCGGCACTTCGTAAAGCTCTGACTGTGTCGGGCAGAGCGGTGCCAATGTTGAGCTCAGCACAGGGAAGGCTCAGGGATGCTATCGGCTTCTTCTTTACATATTCCCGGATCACCATGTCTTGCTCAGGCTGAATGATGACGTCCTGAGCGGCGGCGGTTCCGATACCTACGAATAGAAAGATTCCTGTGGCAGCAGATAAAAGTTGCTTTCCCATATAGCAATCCTCCAGCGAGGCAACCTTCCGCTACGGTGCTTGATGCTTCCGTGCGAGGCTACTTACCTAAACGGGCAGAAGGACTTGTTGGAGCGCTCCTCGCCTGGGCCAGATCCAAGGGCCTCAAGCTCGCTGATCTCTTGGGCCGGGGGCATGGTGCCGATGCGGTCCCAGAACGCCTTTCGCTTCTCCGCCAGCGGGTCAGCCTTTGGATCGAGCTTGTCGCCCACCTCTTTTCGCCAGCTGAGCTTGTCGGCGTCGGTGTGGATGTAGGGCAGCTGCTGCGCACGAAGCGTCGCCGGCCCGACATACACATGACTTGAGCGCTCGATCTCGGCGACCCGGAGGAAGCGCTCCGCGATTCACCAATGTTCATGACGCGCCTCTTTTTCCTGCTGTTCTGCTCCTCGCCGCCGTCCGTCCGGTTGATTGTCACCGTGCACGTAATCAGTTTGTTCCAGTCCGGGCCGTGTTCGATGACGTTATGAAGCTCGGAAATCTCTTCAAAATAGTGCTCGATCGTAATGGGGCCGTTCTGATGGTCGTAGACGAGAACAGCTTTCCAGCGCTTATCGCCATGAAGCGATACAACGTGACTCATGCCGAATTTCTCCTCCGGTCAGCAAACAAATCCGGCTGGATTGCTCGCGGGCCAGAGCCTTGACCACCCGCTCGTATAGCATGCCTACAAGCGCAAATCTTAAAGGCACGACGCCGCGAAGGTCCTGCGCGATGAACTGCAAGCTCGCCGACCGGGCAAGCATCCCAATTACCAACCAGCGGCCGGCGCGGCGCTCAACGTCGCCTTTTCGGCGGGCAGCCCAGGTCTCTGAGCGGGCCCAACGCGGGCTGATCGGAGCCACCTGTCACCAATTTGGGACAAAAAAGCGTGCAGCTAGGCCGCCTTCATGAGCTCTGCCACTTGAACGCCCAGCCGGAACGCCTGACCGTCTGCAAACGAACGCGCGTAGCTCTCAGATGTAAAAGGGACCGTGGTAGTGGTGCCGCTGCCCGTGACGCGAACCGACCACTCTTTGTCCCTAACGATTTCAACGGCATGTTGCTCATGCCGAGCCATGCATTCCTCCCAGAATCTTCCGTTGAGGATGAGGAAGATAGCGTCGTGAAACTGGTTTGCATACAAACAATCCGACACCGCAAGGTCGAAATGTCAAAAAACAGCGCACAGCAACGCCTCAGCTCATGGTCCTATCCACTTGCGGCCGGCCTAATTCCCCATGGACAAACTCGAACGACTGAGTCCACACACGTCCGACACACAGGTTAGAAACGCTGCCCGGGGCTGGTTTCGCCGCTCGCTTCTGGTCAGCCGCTTCGCCCCGAGGCAATGATGTTCGGCGGACGCGTTCTCGTTTCGACTGCGATCCCCAGCTCACTAGGTCGGTCAAGCACGAGAGGCAGTTTCTCAGCTGGAGAAGGTTGGATGTGGGTTCCTCCCACCGCCAATGGACCCTGCCCCAACATTCTCTGCCACGGCTCGATGGCGCACGTACCGCGCAGAACCGCGGGCTTTCAAGAAAAGCTGGCAGCCGCGCCGCCGCTAGTCTCCTTTGTCTGGTCGATCGCAGGCGACCTGGCATGGAGGCATGGCTGTGAACGTATCTTGTCGTTAGCACTGGACGGATTGCCCCGCCAGCTGCAGATGGCCGTCTGATCGGACCGCCCATCAACGATGTCCTCGGAAATCTCGTGGCGCAGCTTCGGGCCCCTGGTGAGCCGTCGACCGACCGCGGCGACGAACGCGTCGTATCGCTCGCCAGCCTAGGCCCGTCATCGCATTTGTCGAGCAAACTGTCCTGAGCTTGATTGAGCATTCAGTATGAACTCACACATCAGGGCCGCGCACTCCTGAGGGTGCGTCTCGAGCAGGAGGTGCGCCGCGTCGTAGATGTGCATGTCCAGGTGATCGAGCTCGCGGGCATAAGCGAGTACCTCCTCGATCTCGAAATACGGATCGTGCCGCCCCCAGAGCATGAGCGCGGGCGGCTGATGATCGCGATGATAGGCCGATATCTCCGGAAAGCGGGCGACGTAGCGGCCATACTCGGCGAAGATCCGGAACTGTATCTCGACCAGCCCCGGCCTGCGCATCCGTTCCCAATCGAGATGCCAGCCCTCGGGCGCGAACAGCGGCTTAAGCTGATCCGGGATGTCACCGACATAAGTGTGCCGCACGCCCTCGAAGTTCAGCCATTCCGGGAGTTTCGCGCGGTTTTCCGGAGTGGGATCCGCCCAATAGACCTTGTTCGCGTCCCAGTCCGGACCGAGGCCCTCCTCGTGGGCATTGCCATTCTGGATGATGAGTCCGAGCACACGGTCGGGGCGGGCGAGCGCCAGATAGTAAGCGACGGGTGCGCCGAAGTCGTGGACGTAGAGGAAGAACCGCTCCAGCCCGATCTCGTGCGTCAGCGCGTCGATCGTCTGCGCCAGGGCCTCGAACGTATACGGATAGTCTTCTGGCGCCTCCGTGAAGCCGAACCCGGGCAGATCGGGCGCGACGACCCGTGCCACTTCCGCCAGCGGGTTGATGACGTCGCGGAAGCTGTACGATGAGCTGGGCTGGCCGTGGAGCAGCAGGACACCGGGCGCATCGCGCCGCCCCGCCTCGCGATAGAACAAGTTCACCCCGTCCACTTGGACCGTATGATGCTTGGCTTTATGAACGTTCAGCATGGCCGTTTTCCGTCTTTGGTTTGCAGCGAGCGAAGAAACCTGATAAATCGGTCAATCCGGTTACGTTTTGTAACCATGTAACGGAATATTAAAGGTCAAGTTCCCTGTCGCGCGATCCCACGGCCTGGGTGCCAGAGCACTTCATAGGCGGCCACGCCGCCCTCGACCTTTCGAACGCCGTGTATGACCGGCGAAACCCGCCCCTGCACAATGAACTCTTCAACTCCCCTCGCGATATCGGGACGTGGTTGCTCGCCGCGGGGTTGGCAGACGAACAGGAAGCAGTAGCCGTTGCCGAGATACGGGATCGGCACTTCCTCCACGAAGTTCGTGACATACGGGAATCGTCATACGCGCTCTTCGACGCGATCGCCTCAAATCTGGAGCCTCCCTCGCAACCGCTTGGTCTTTTATGCTCACGCGCCGCAAACAGGTTGGGAGCCCAGCAAGTCGCGTGGGATGGGACACGGCTCGCTCTGGCGTCTGATCAATGGGAAGACCCAGCCTTGGTGACCGCATTCCTTGCGTTCTTGTCCATCGAGGCGTTTTTTACGCTACCCCGCGCAAGGCTCCGCGTGTGCCCACGATGTGGGTGGCTCTTCGTAGACATCTCACGGGGCGGAAAACGTCGCTGGTGCAATATGCGGGTTTGCGGGAATCGCGAAAAGGTAGCCCGCCATCGGGGCCAAGTGGCATCGTACGAGGTAAGATGACAACGCATCCCGCGCCATGGCCTCATTCGTCGCATATTGTGGGCTCCGGATTCAAACATCATGGCGCGTCGTTGTGCCACCGGCGAGCTCGGCGCGAGCTGACTATTCGTTTGTTACAGGTTTGTTGAGGTTTCCCCCGGCACCGAAGGTGTCCCCGGATGCCAGTTCGCAGAGCTGGCGATCAGTGCAGCAAAGGCAAAGACCAAGCTTGCACCGCTGATGCCTGCCCAGCCGGCCTGGGCCCAGCATACTCCAGCGAGACTGGAGCCGGCCGACCCACCCAAGAAGAACAACCCGGTGAAAAGCGCATTCATGCGTCCGCGCGCCTCCGGTCGGACTGTGTTGATGGCGATGCGGCCGAGCACCTGGTCGGCGACAGTACCGAGATTAAGCAGAACCGCCCCAATGGCCAACGCCGCGAGCGACAGCCAGGGGAAGCGATCCGCCTCCCAGAGACCCCAGCCGCCGGAAGTTGGCAATCCGATGAGCACGACGCCGATGAAAGCCGACAGGTGTGCAAATCGCGTTGCGCCATCTGACCAGCCTCGATCGGCGATCCGGCCCGTGAAAGGCGCAATCAACGCAGCGGGTATGCCGACCAGTGCGAAGGCTGCAATGCCAATCTGGTCGAGCCCGAATGGTGGCTCAGCAAGCCTCAGGGCGACCGCCGTCCAGAAAATATTGAAGGCAGCCATCAGCAGGAACTGATAAAGCACGCGACGGCGCAGCAATGGCTCTTCACGGATCAGCTTCCAAAGCGATCCGATGAGAGCGCCGTACTGAAGACCGGTCGCCGGGCGATGAGCCTTGACAACGCGCGCAAGGATCAGGCCGAGCACAGCAACCAATACGGCCATGATACCATAGAATGCACGCCATCCAAGAAACTCGGCAGCCAGGCTTGCGGACGGGCGCGACAGGAGGACGCCCACCACGATGCCGCTCTGCACCGTGCCCACGATGCGGCCCCGATCTTTTTCCGCCGCCAGTCTCGCGATGACCGGAACGAGCATCTGCGCGACCGTGGAGGTGATGCCGACGGAGGTCGAGGCGACAAGAAAAAGTGCCGCCGTTGGGGCAAGCGCGCTGGCAATCAGCGAAAGCACCATGAGGACAAGTGTCAGCCCGATAAGCCAACGGTTCTCCATCAGATCGATGAGCGGGACCAGGAAGATCAGTCCGGCTGCGTAACCAAGCAGTGTGACGGTCGGAACCAACCCCGCCATTTCCGGACCAACCTCGAATGTAGTCCCAATCAAGCCGAGCAACGGTTGAGAGGCATAGAGGCTCAATACGATTGCGGCGATGGCGGCGGTGAAAACTGGGACCAAGCGGCCCTCGGTGGCAGAGGCATTGCTTCTGCCAGGGTAATCGAGAGATGACGTTCCGTGTCTGCGCCGTGGCACGAGTTGGAAGATCAATTGGGAGACCGACATCGGAGATACCCTCTTTGCGAGAAAATGGCCGAAGGCGTCGATGAGATCAGGCGGCCGCGGCCGCCCCGCGCGACGCTGCAGCAAGTTCCTCGAAAAACTGATGCAACGTGCGGGGCTGGCGTCCGAGGATGGCACGCAAGGTCAGGCTGTTTCCGGCGGAACCGAAGTCGGAATAGGACTGAAATACCCGTTCGAGCTGAGCAAGCTGCTCCCCCCGGAAGGGCGGCTTCGCGACAGCGGTCCATTGCTCGAACGTCACCTCGGCTGCCTCCACGGGCCGGCCAAGGGCGACGCTCATCATCCCCGCAATTTCAACGCGATCGTGCATACTTTCTGCCGCAAGCTCGAAAGAGCCGTAGGCGAGCCGGTCGGACGTCAGGGCCTCGGCCGCCACTTCGGCGACGTCGCGGTAATCGACACGCGCCAGGCGCGCCGTTTTCGCAAACGGCTCGGCAAAGACGCCGGTTTCCACCACGCCTTTCCAAGCAGCTGCCATGTTCTGAAACAGCGTCGCCGGATAGAGGATGGTGTAATCCAAATTCGCGCGGAGAATGGCCTGCTCAACGGGCAGTTTGCTTGCGTGGTTTGCAAGTCCGTTCGCCGGGTGGATAACTGAAGAGAAAACGAACGTGCGGATACCGGCACGCTTTGCGGCCTTGACCATGGTTATGCCTAGGTCCGCTTCATCGGCCACGAACGGCGGTCCGACATGATAGACTCCGTCGACGTTTCTCAGCGCTGCCTTTAGGCTCTCCGGATCTCGAAGGTCACCTGAAGCAATTTCGGTCGCTCCGCTCGCGCGTGCCGTCGCAGCAGCGTACTCACTGCGGACCAACGCCCTCACCGCTATGCCCCGCCGGGCAAGCTCGGCCGCGACGAAGCCGCCGCTGCGGCCGGACGCACCGACAACCAGAACAGTTCGTTTCTTGGGTTCTGACATGAGTTCTTCCTTTCGTAGCGAGGTGGCGTCCCTGCCCCATCGAGTGAAATATCGAGTTCCGCTTTTCGGATGGTAGGCGCGGAAAATGTGATATGGTCTCTCTAAATTTGAGAGATCATCATGGGCGGATTTCGAGACATTGAGGCGTTTCTCGCTGTCGTGGAGCGCGGCAATCTCTCAGCCGCGGCGCGGCACCTCAGCCGCTCCTTGCAATCTGTCAGCCGGTCGCTTGCCGCGCTTGAAACCAGCGTCGGTGTCGAATTGGTCCGCCGAACCACCCACAACACGCAAACGACTGAGGCAGGCCACGACTTTTATCGACGGGTGAAACCGGCACTGTCTGAGATTGTCGAAGCAAAGGCCGAAGCCGGCAAGCGCAGTGCCGAACCTTTCGGACTCCTAAGAGTAGGAGCGCCGGTGCTCTTCGGCCCTACTTACCTGGTACCCGTCGTGGCCCGCTTCATGGAGCGCTATCCGAGGATCGAGGTCGACCTCAAACTGTCGGACCGATTCGTCGATCTCATTGAAGATGAACTCGACCTTGCTGTTCGCATCGGGGAACTCCGCGACTACGATCTCAAGGCCCGGCGGCTTGGAGCGATGCGTCTCGTCGTTTTCGGCGCTCCGTCGTATTTCGCCACGTACGGGCGGCCACAACATCCGAAGGAGCTAGCGAACCATCAGTGCATCTTCCGCAACACCGACCGCGATGCTGGAAAATGGCAATTCCTGGAAGCCGGCAAGCAGCTGAGCGTCAATGTGGGTGCGCGATTTCACGTCGACAATGCCGCCGCAAGCCATGCGGCGGTCGCTGCGGGGTTGGGCATCGGTCGGGTACCACTCTGGCAAGTAAGAGACCTGGTAGACGACGGGGCGGTTGAGGTTATCCTGGCAGCGTTCGAACAACCGCCGATCCCGATTCATGTGGTGTGGCCAGCGACCCGGCTTCCACTTGCCAAGATGCGCGTCTTCATCGACTTCCTGGTTCAGAACCTAGTCATTGGGGACAGCGAGCGAAATTGAACCGACATCTGATTTTCTGTTAAGCCTGCCGCCGTTTGTCGCCTTCAGGAGCTCTTTCGAACTAGACTAGGCTGATCGTGCCTCGTACCGGCGGACGCCGAAAAAGCGTTTCGCCGCGCCTAGAGACTAGGTGATCCGCGCTGCGAGAAGGATCAGCAGCCGCCTCGTGGCGTGTCTTGGCGATACATGAGGTTACTCTGCAGCAGCCCGTACAAGCTTCGTCACGCCTTCGCCAATGGCGTCGATCGTCGCGGAACTCGGCTGCCGAACGCCCGGTGCTACGTCAGCTTCTAGGCGCTGATGAGGCTTCCGGTTAGCCATTGGAGGTCCGCATGGTGTAACGCTTGGTGCCCGCACGAGATGGCGGGAGCCGGACCGTCTCGATCGTTCAGTGCAGTGCAGTGGGCGCCCGACGACGAAACTCGACTCCCCGGCCCCGCCACGAGGTAGTTGATGCGCTAACTCGGGTTTTCCAAGCGATTTGCTTTGCGCCACTCCTCGTACTCCCCGCGGGCATCGTCATGCAGCGGATAGTAGCGTTGCAATGGGCCGCCCTCCATGAGCTTGGCTCGCGAAAACTCCTCCCAATCGTGATGCTTCTGTGATTCTTCGATCACCTTCGGGGCCATCACGACGGGAAGCACCACCACGCCGTCGTCGTCAGCGACGATGATGTCGCCGGGGATCACCGTGACACCGCCGCAGGCAATCGGAACGTTGACGGCATTGGGATAGATGCTGGTCTGCACATGATAGTTTGGCGTCCAGCCGCGCAGCCATAGGGGTAGATCGAGCTTTTCGACATTGGGCCGGTCGCGCATGCACCCGTCGATGACGATACCCGCCCCGCCCCTGCCCTTGAAATAAGTCGACATCATATCGCCAAAGACACCCGAGCTCATGTCGCCGCGCGCGTCGACCACGACCACATCGCCCTCCTGCGCGTGGTAGAGCACGTGCCGGTGAAGTTGGGTCTCCGGATCGGCATATTCTCCCTCGGTGAACAGGTCCGGCCGCTGCGGCAGAAACTGCAGCGTCAGCGCCGGCCCGACGATCGACTTCCCGTGGTTTTGCGCCACCGGACCGACCATGTGCGGATTGCGGAAGCCCATGTGGCCAAGTGTGCCGGCAATCGTCGCGGCGCCGATCTCCCTTAGCGCTTCGATCAGGTCTTTAGGCGGCCGCGTAATGTCGGACGTATGCGTCATTGTGGACTCCGATTGAATGGAACTACCAGTTCGTAACAGAACCGTCGCGGCGCCTAAGGTGAGCCGCTTCCCAGAAACGCCAACTCTGCGCCTGGACCGCCACTTCGTTGACCTCGACGCCGAGCCCCGGCAGATCGCCGACCGGGTAATCGGTCCCGTCGAGCCGTGGTTGCACGGGGAAGAAGTCGGAATTGTCGAAGCCCAGCTTTGTCTCGGGCGCCCTGGTCTCGAGCCACGCGAAGTTGGGTACCGCGGCGGCGAGATGCACGGTAGCGGCCGTGCACACTGGACCAAGCGGATTGTGCGGCATCAGGTCCACATAGTGCGCCTCGCTCCAGCCAGCGACCTTCATCGCCTCGGTGAGCCCGCCGACATTGCAAACATCGATCCGGTTGAACTGATGGATGCCGCGCTCGATGTAGGGCAGGAACTGCCACTTGCTGGCAAATTCCTCGCCGATGGCAAAGGGGATGTCGGTCATTGTGCGCAGCGATTCATAGGCCTCCGGCGTCTCGTCCCGTATTGGCTCCTCGAGGAAATCAAGCACGCCGCGGCCGAGCTTGTTGCAGAAGCTCGCCGCCTCTGCCACCGACAGCCGATGATGATAGTCGATGCCGAGAACGGCGTCGTCGCCCAGCGCCTCGCGCGCCTTGTTCAGCATACCCGCGGTAGCGCCGATCGACTCGCGCGGCTCGAAGATGTCCTTGCTGTTTTGCCCAAAGGGGAAGAAGCGGATCGCCTGCCACCCCTGTGCGCGTAGTTCGCGGGCCCGTTCGATGGCAACATCGCCCTCGGCCTCGTCGCCGGTCGAGGCGAAGGTGGGGACGCGGTCGCGCTGCTTGCCGCCTAGCAGCTCGTAGACCGGCACGCCCAGCGCCTTGCCCTTGATGTCGTGAAGGGCGATGTCGATGGCGGAAATCGCCGCCTGCAGGACTCGCCCGCCTTCGAAGTACTGGCTGCGATAAACCTCCTGCCAGATCCGCCCGATCTGCATCGGGTCGCGGCCGATGAGAAACTCGCGATAGTGCTCGACCGCGCCGGCCACGGCCCTCTCGCGACCGCTCAAGCCGCTCTCGCCCCAGCCGAAGATGCCCTGGTTGGTCTCGACCTTGACGAGCATCTGGTTGCGCGTTCCTACCCAAACCGGATAGGGCTTGATCGCGGTGATCTTAAGCTTCTCAGTCATCCACGCCCACGTTCCACACGCATCGGCCCTATCTCAGTTGGCTTTGAGGGCCATTTCAGTTTCGCCGTCGAACAGATGCATCCGCTCCTGGTCGAACTCGAGCCAGATCTGCTCGTCCGGCGAGACGGCAATGTTCGGCGGCACGCTGACGTTGACGATGGCGCCGGACAGGAACGCCTGCACGAAGGTGACGTCTCCGGTCGGTTCCACCGTGTAGGCCTTGGCCGGAATGGAACCGGGGACCGCGCTCTTGTGGAGCTTGATCGTCGAGTGACGTGCGCCGAGCACGACTTTCTTGGTCGTCGCTCTCGCGACCTTCTGGGCATTGCGCGGCGAGAGCTCAAGGCGCCAGCCCTCGGCGCCGGTCAACACCGTGCTGCCGTTTGCCGTCGATGCCTCCAGCGGAATAAGGCTCATCGCCGGGCTGCCGATGAAGCTGGCGACGAACATGTTCACCGGATGGGCAAAGACCTGCGCCGGTGAATCGTATTGCTGCAGGTAGCCGCCATTCATCACCGCCATCTTGTCAGCCATGGTCACGGCCTCGAGCTGGTCATGCGTCACATAGATGATCGTTGCCTTGAGGTCCTGGTGGAAGCGCTTGATCTCCGACCGCATCTGCACGCGCAGTTTGGCATCGAGGTTAGAGAGTGGTTCGTCCATGAGGAACACCGCAGGGTCGCGGACGAGGGCACGGCCAAGGGCCACGCGCTGCTGCTGCCCGCCCGAAAGTTCGCGCGGCTTGCGCTCGAGCAGATGCGTCATGTCGAGCACTCGCGCCGCTTCCTTGACCTTCTTGTCGATCTCGTCCCTAGGGAGTTTGCGCATCTGAAGCGGGAACGCCAGGTTCTTGTAGACCGATTTCTGCGGGTAGAGCGCGTAGTTCTGGAACACCATTGCGATATCCCGGTCCTTGGGGTCGAGGTCGTTGACCACCCGCTCGCCGATGATGATGTCGCCCGATGTGATCGGGGTCAGCCCGGCGACGAGATTGAGCGTGGTTGTCTTGCCGCAGCCTGAAGGGCCGACGAGCGCAACGAACTCGCCGTCATTGACCGTCAGCGAGACGTGGTTGACAGCTTTGAAGCCGCCATAGCTCTTGACGAGATCTTGGAGGACCACGTGGGCCATCGGCAACTCCCTAGTGCTTGACCGCGCCTTCTGTAAGGGCGCGTACAAAGTATCGTTGCAGGACCAGGAACAGCACCACGACGGGCACGCTCATCATGAAGCTGGCCGCCATCAGGCCCGGAAAGTCCGTCGTATTTTCCGAGAAGAAGCGCTGGATGCCAACCGGAAGGGTCAACTGCTCGTTCTTGGAGAGGAAGGTGTAGGCGTAGATGTACTCGTTCCAGGCGCCGATAAAGGAATAGATTGCGGTGGCGATGATCCCCGGCGTCGAGAGCGGCATCACGATCATGATAAAGGCCTGGAACCGTGTGGCGCCATCGATGCGCGCCGCCTGCTCCAGCTGCACCGGGATGTTGTCATAAAAGCCCTTGAGCAGCCAGATCGCCAGCGGCAGGCCGAAGGTGAGATAGGTGAGTATCAGCGAGCCGTGCGTGTTCACCAGCCCGATCGCGCGCATCAGGATGAAGAGTGGCACGAGAAAGATCACCGCCGGGAACATATTGCGCAGCAGCACGGCAAAAAACAGGAAATTCCGGCCGGGGAAACTGAAGCGCGAAAACGCGTAGGCCGCAGGGACAGCCACGATCACCGAAAGGATTGTCGTAACGGTCGACACGAAAAGGCTGTTCCAGAAGAAGCGGAGGAAATCCTGGCCGACGCTGTTCTGCGGATCGAGCAGCTTCTGGTAACTGGCGAGGGTAGGCTCGTCCGGCCACCATTGCGGCGGGAATTGCGTCGCCGCGAATCCGGACTTGATCGAGGTGATCAGCATCCAGATCATCGGCAACGCAGTATAAAGCAGCATGAACACGAGGAATATGCGCCCGGCCCACCGCCAACCGTCGACGCGCATGCGGCGACGGGTCGGGGCTCGAGAGGCTGTCTCGGCAATCGTGCTCATGCGCTGCCCTCTTTCCGCTCGTTGCCGCTTAGCGCACGGACGTAGAAGTAGCCCAGTGTCATCAGTGTGAGGAACAGGAGCACTGAATAGGCCGATGCCACGCCCCAGCGCTGCCGTCCGAAGGCGAGCTCATAAATGTGGGTTATCCAGATATGCGATGCGTTCGACGGCCCGCCGCCGGTCATGATCCAGGGGATGATGAAGGAATTGAAGTTGGCCACTGCGAGCAGCAGCATCGTCACCACCGAGACGTTGCGCAAGTGCGGGAAGGTGACGTGCCAAAAGCGCTGCCATGCACTGGCACCGTCGACTTTTGCGGCGCGCAGCAATTGGTCGGGGACTGTCTGCAGGCCGGCCATCATCATGATCATGGCAAACGGAAACTCGCGCCAGATATTGACGACGATCAGGGAGGGCAGCACCGTGCTGACATTGTCGATGAAATTCGGCGGCCGGTCGGCCAATCCGAGGCCGACCAGCACCGCGCCGATGATCCCGAAGTCCGAATGGTAGATCCACTTCCAGATATAGGAGGCGGCGACGGCACTGATGACCCAAGGGATGATCAGGATAGCGCGCATGACACCACGGCCGATGAAGTCGCGGTGGAGCGCCAGCGCCGTTGCAAACCCCAGGACAAAGGAGATGAAAGTCGACCCCAGCGTCCAGATCAGTGTGTTCCAGGTGACCTTCCAGAACACCTGACTGGTGAGGATCGTCGTGTAGTTGTCGAAGCCGATGAAGGTCTTGTCGCGGAGCTGCAGACCAGGCGGTGTCTTAAAGAACGACAGCTCGACCGTGTAGTAGATCGGATAGGCGATGACGATGAGCATCACGGCGATCGCCGGGAGCACATACGCGTAGTCCGCGCGATGCTCCCAGATCTTCCGCAGCGTGCCGGCTGTACCGGGTTGCAATCTTCGGCGAGCCTCGGCCTTGCCGGTCACGATCGTCACTTGTGGCGTGCCCTTATTCTTCGGAACGAGGCGGCTGCGCCAGCGGCGCAGCCGGTCAGGTCGTAGGTCAGGCTTGGACTAGAGTCCGCCCATCACGTCTTTTACCTTCTTGGCCGCGTCGTCCGCTGCCTCGTCGACGGTCATCGCTCCGGTCAGGGCATTCTGCAGCATGTCCGGGATGATAATGTTCATGATCTCGGGGGCCTGCGGCAGCGCTGGGAACGGAATGCCGTATGGCAGCATCGAGGTCGTGACATCGAGGAACTTGATGTTGTCCAGACGTTCCTTCATCCACTTGGTTTTGAAGCCGTTAAGGTTGCCTGGGTTTGATCCGGCGTAGGCCATCTTCAGCGACCATTCAGGGCTCGTCCACATGCAGATGATAGCCTTTGCAGCAGGCTCGTCTACCTTGCCGCCCTCGACATATTCGGGCTTCAGGATGTGGATGTTCGAGCCGCCGAACACGACGGCGCGCTTGCCGTCGGGGCCAGTTGGAATCAGGCCGTAGCGCATGTTGTCGATGACCGTCTGCGCCTTGTCCTTGTCGGTGCCCGTCGCCTTTTTCTGCAGGTCGAGCATGACGTTGTAATCGGACGGGTGCGAGATCATCATGCCGAGCTGGCCGGCGACGAACAGGGGCTGGTTATCGGCCTGCTGGTTGGTGAGCGCCGAAACCGGAACCGACTTGTCGCGAACATACATGTCGTAGGAGGCTTGCAGCGCCGCCTTGCTCTGGGGACTATCGAGCTGGACCTGCTCATAGGTCGGATTCGCGGTGGCTTCGTCGAAGACGCCGCCGCCATAGGCCCACAGCTGTGGCATGAAACGGTACGGCGTATTGCCGGCATTCTTGCGCGCCACGAGGCCGTAGCCGGCAATGCCGAGCTTGTCGTGGATCTGCTTGGAATATTTGACGACGTCTTCCCAGGTTGCCGGAGCCTTGTCCGGATCGAGGCCCGCACGCTTGAAGATGTCGGCGTTCCAGATGAACGCCATCGTCTCGTTGTTGGTCGGAATGCCGTAGGTCACGCCCTCCCAGGTCACGGCCTTCATGGCGCCGGGCCAGAAATCCTCGGTCGAATACCCCACATCCTCTGGCTTGAGCGGCGCCAGATAGCCCTTTGAGGCGAACTCGGTACCACCCAGGATTTGCAGGCGGACCGCCATCGGCGCGGCATTGCCCAGGAGCGCCGTGCGGAACTTGTCGAGAAGGTCGTTATAGGTGAGGGCTTGTTCCTCGAGCTGGATGTTCGGATAGGTTTTGCGGAAGGTCTCGAAGAAATCCTTATAGTACTGGCGCAGGAGGTCGGGGTCGCCCTCGAACACGCCCTGATACCAGAAAGTCAGCCGCCCCTTGTAGTCGAGCGGGGTGACCTTGGCGCAATCGGCCGCCGTGTCAAAATCCTGTGTGCCGGCGATGGAGCGCACATATTCCGGCGACCACTTGCTGAGGTCGACCGGTGGCGCAGCCAGCGCCGATGTGGGCATCAGGGATGCCATCAAAGCAGTGACGACAGTGCCGCGCAGGACCGCACTGCCGAGCGTAATCCTCGTCATAGGTATCCTCCCTGGTTCTCCCATGCCGCCCTGCGCCAAGGCAAAGCGGTCCTTGCTCGTTTCGATCGCGAGAATGCTCAATGTATCCTCCCGATCCCTTGGTACGTTTTCAGATCATGGATTGCCTGTCAACGCGCCAGATCGTACATTGTTTGCGAAAGCCGTGTGTGATATCGGGCAAGGTATGTATTAACTTGGGGAGCCGGCCTTGGTCGAAATAAGCGATTTCAAAGCTATGCCACCTGTGGGCACCGATCCCATCGGAGCCTCCAGCGAGGGCGCCTCGCTTTATGAATTGATCAGGGAAGACATCATCGAGGGACGGCTCGCCGCCAACGAACGGCTTGTGGTCACCGATCTCGCCCGGCGTCACGGCACCTCGACCAATCCTGTGCGCGAGGCCCTGCAGCTGTTGCGCGGCGAAGGCTTTGTCATCTTTGTCGCCAACCGCGGGGCACGCGTCCGACCCATTGATCAGGATTTTGTCCGGGATATCTACGAGATCGGTGTTCTGATCGAGCCAGCCCTGACACGATGGTTTGTGAATATGGCTACCGGCGAGGACATTGCCGAACTCGAACGTCTCCAAGGCCTGATTGAAGAGAACAACTTCGCCGACACATTCAGGCACAGTGAGCTGGATACCGCTTTCCACACCGTGATGTACCAGCGGCACTATAACCGCCACGCCGCCGAGCTTTGGTGGAAGCATCGCGAAGTGCTGCGAGCCGTGAGCCGTCGTTTCAACTTCACGCTGGCGCGACGTGCCGCGATCATGCGCGAGCACCGCGAGCTCATCGCGCTCGTAAAGGCGGGAGAGGCCGACAAGGCGGCCGAACTCGTCTCCCGCCATGTCGAGGGCTCGGGCCGGCATATTCTCGAACAGATGCGTGCGCGCAACGCCGCCCGGGCCGGATAGAATGTCCAGTCCAGAACCTCGTTAGCCTGACCATTCTCAGACAAAGGTAGTTGGGATGAAAATCACGAGCATTCGGCCGTGGCTGATCAAGTCCGATGCTTCTTATTGGGGAGAGTTCCTGTTCGTCGAAGTGACGACCGACGAGGGAGTGAGTGGCTGGGGAGAGATCACCACCACCACAAGGCTCGCCAACCGCGCGCTCTGCACGATCCTGCGGCAGATCGGCGTCGCCGTGACAGGCGAGGATCCGGCGCGTATCGAGCATCTCTGGCACAAGATCTTCCGCAGCTTCACCTACATGGGAAGCCGCGGCGCCGCCGTCGAATGCGTGAGCGCCATCGACATAGCCCTCTGGGACATCCGGGGCAAAGTCCTCGGCAAGCCGATTTACGAGCTGTTGGGCGGACCGGTACGCGATGAAATCGCGCTCTACACCCATCCCAACCAAGCCAAATTCACCAGCAAGGAAGCCGTGGTCCGCGAAATTCTAGACGTCGTCGAATCCGGACACACTGCGCTCAAGTTCGATCCGTACCCGCACCAGGGTCGCAGCGCCGATGGCCTGCCTCGCGAACAGCGGGACGGCTATCTCGATGGCAGCATGACCCGCAAGGACGAGCGCGAAGCCGCCGAACTCACGGCTCTGATCCGTGAAACGGCAGGGCCCGATGTCGACATTCTCATCGATGCCCATGGCCGTTTCGACGTTCCCACCGCCATTCGCCTCTGTCGAAGTCTCGAGGAAGCCGGTCAGATCGACTGGTTTGAGGAGCCCTGCCCGCCCGAGAGCCTTAACGCCCTCAAGCAGGTGCGTGAGAAGGTCAATACCGCCATCTCGTGGGGCGAGCGCGGCCACACGAAGTGGGATTTCGTGCCGGTACTTGAGAACAAGCTCGCCGACTACATCATGCCCGACGTCACCTGGACCGGCGGCATTACCGAACTCAAGAAGATTTCTGCCCTTTGCGAAGCCTACTACGTCCCGGTCTCGCCACATGACGCCGCGGGACCGATCAATGTGGTTGCGGGAGCGCAGGTGATGATGACTGTCCCCAACTTCTACAAACTCGAAACGTCGGAGTGGAACCTGGGCAAATACGATCACCTGATCGACAGACCACTCGACATTTCGAACGGCAGCCTCAAGCTGACGTCGAAGCCTGGTCTCGGTATTGAGATGGACCGCGACTATCTGCAGGCCCACGAGATTGAGTTGGGCTAGCAACACTCTATGCCGGCCCAGGGTGCGGGGCGACAAGCCGAAAACGAGGATAAGTCATGGCACAAACAGGTGGCGCCGACGAGGCGCTCAATCGGGTGAACGCGAACTCCAAGCCATCCCAGCTTCGCATCACCGACATGCGGGTAGCCGAAATCGTCGGCGCGCCGTTCACCTCAACCCTGCTCAAGATTTACACCAATCAGGGCATCGTCGGACTTGGCGAAGTGCGCGACGGCGCCAGCGCCACCTACGCGCTAATGCTGAAGAGCCGGCTGCTTGGCGAGAACCCTTGCCACATCGACCGCCTGTTTCGCCGGATCAAGCAGTTCGGAGGGCACGGTCGGCAAGGCGGCGGCGTCTCGGCGGTCGAAATCGCGTTGTGGGATCTCGCCGGCAAGGCGTATGGCGTGCCCATCTACCAGATGCTCGGCGGCCGGTTTCGGGAGAAGGTGCGCCTCTATTGCGATACCGATGCGACCGTGCCGAGCGGCACCGAGACCGGCAAGCGCCTCAAGCAGCGCATGGCGCTTGGCTTCACCTTCCTCAAGATGGATCTGGGGCTGATGCAGATCGCGGATGTACCCGGTGCGGTCGTATCCCCTGCCGGCTCACTTGAAGGGTACCGCGTCCACCCCGGCCGCGGCCCGGTCAAGACCACGGAGGAGCGGCGCGCCCGCAATGCCGCGTATGATTTGCATAGTGTCCCCCACCCGTTTACTGGCCTCCACTTTTCCGACAAGGGCCTCGATCTGCTAGAGCAGTACATTGCCGAGGTTCGCGAAATTATCGGCATGGATGTTCCGCTCGCCATCGACCATGTCGGCCACATCTCACTGCAGAACGGTATTCGCCTCGCGAGGCGGATTGAAAAATACGTGCCAGCCTGGCTCGAGGATGTGATCCCATGGCAGTACACCGAGCAGTACCGACAACTGCAGGCCGCCACCACGGTGCCGATCTGCACCGGCGAGGACATCTACCTTAAGGAGGGCTTCGAGCCTCTGCTCAAGAGCGGCGGCCTCTCCGTTATCCACCCAGACCTGCTAACCAGCGGGGGCATTCTGGAGACCAAGAAGATCGGCGACATGGCACAGGATCACGGCGTCGCCATGGCCATCCATATGGCCGAAAGTCCTATCGCCGCAATGGCCGCGGCACATGTCGCGACCGCGACCGAAAACTTCATGGCGCTCGAATACCACTCTGCCGACGTCGACTGGTGGGACGATATCGTCGCCGGCGTTTCCAAGCCGCTCGTGAAGGACGGCTTTATCACTGTTCCGGACAAACCTGGCCTGGGGATTGACGACGTCGTCGACGAGGTGATCTCGCAGCATCTGCAGCCGGGTGTCACCGGCATCTGGCAGCCCACGGATCACTGGGACGACGAGTATTCCTGGGACCGCACCTGGAGCTGAGGCGAAAAACAACCGAACATGAAGATCACCGACCTCCGCTGCGCCGTCATCGGCAGGCATCCCATCGTCCGCATCGTCACCGACGAGGGCCTCTATGGCCTGGGCGAAGTCGAGTTCACCAAGACCTATCTCAAGCCCTGGGTCCTGCATTTCCGCGAGGCGCTGATCGGCGAGGACCCGACCGACGTCGAGCGGGTGATGCTGAAGATCCGCCAACGCGGCTCTTTCAAGCCCTATGGCGCGGCGGTAAGCGCTATCGAGCATGCGCTGTGGGACATTGCCGGCAAGGCCGCAGGCGTGCCGGCCTACAAACTGCTCGGCGGCAAGGTGCGCGACAAGGTGCGCGTCTATAACGGCTCGATCCGCCAGAAACGCACGGGCGACCGGCCGGAGGATTACGCCGCTGACGTCAAATGGATGATGGAGCAGCCGCAGAACTTCTTCATGATCAAGCAGGGAATCTCGTTCCACTCCGACATGAAGGACACCATCGAGGGCTTTCACTACGGCGTGACGCAGAAGAAGGCCGGCTATCACGGCGCCATGGATCAGGGCGTGATCAGCGAGCGCGGTTTCAATCACATGCTCGACTGCGTGATCGCGATGAAGGAAGTGCTGGGCGACAGGGTCAGCCTGGCGCTCGACTGCGGCCCGGGCTGGATGCTGCCCGATGCGATCAAATTCGCTCGCGCGGTCGAGAAGTACAATTTGATGTGGCTCGAGGACATGCTGACCGGCGACTATGTGCCGTGGGTCAATCCCCAGGCCTATCGGGAGCTGACCACCTCCACCTCGACGCCAATCCATACCGGCGAGCAGATCTACCTGCGGCACAATTTCAAGGAGCTGATCGAAACGCAGGCGGTGCGCGTCATCGGCCCCGATCCGGCCGATATTGGCGGCATTGCCGAGCTCAAATGGGTCGCCGAGCACGCCTATATGCACTCGATCCTGATGGCACCGCACGGCACCGCGAACGGCCTTCTCGGCCTCGGCGCGCTGATCAATGTCTGCGCCACCCTGCCGGCCAACTACATCGCGTTCGAATACCCGAGCGCCTCCGACCCCTGGTGGGAGGATCTCGTAACCGGCCTGCCGTCGCAGATCGTGAAGGACAGCATGGTGGACCTGCTGGAAGCCCCGGGGCTAGGCCTCGATATCGACGCCGAAGCAGGCAGGAAGTATCTCGGGGAAGAGGATGCAGGCTTCTTCGACTGAACCATGCTTCTTGCGCCACCCCTGCACCATGCGGACCGCTCTACGCAAATTGGCATCCGGAATGACCACTTCTGGGCCGGAAGCGGAACGACCGCTTGTAGCTTCAAATCCAAGATACCGGACTCAATCTAGTGGGATTTTGCGCGGGCTGCCGGTGACGGATCAGAGGATGGCGGGGATGGCGGCACCGACGGGTGCCGGCGCCGCGTATATCGCGGGTGGAGAGGAAGGAGACCGGGAGCGGTCAAGGCGTAGCGGTAGGGATGATGATTTTGAAAGGCAGTGCTAGGCGGACGGCGCAGTCGGCGGGTCTGCGTCAGCTTCAGCTGCGTCGTCGGCGATTGCGCGACAGGGAAACCAAGGCGCTATCTGCAGGGTGGTACGCAGCTCCGTCTGAACCAAATAGGTGCGCGCCGAACATAGGTGGCGGCCATCGCTTTGCCTTCAGGTGTCAGTGGTCGCAGGTGGCCGATTGCCTCCGGAACTGTAAAGTCCTTGCCGGTTTCATTTGCTGGGAAGATATGAAGGCTGGCACGTTCGCTGCCATTGCCACTAAGCGATCAAAAACGGGGGAAAAATACCAGCCTAGATGTCTGTTGCGTTCTTCGCAGTCTAACCTATCCGGAGTCGACGCTCCCTCGAGTCGGCCAGGTACCGCGGTCTTAGCCCAATCTATCCTAACGTTTGGGACTATCGTGGCGCTTACGAAACCGCAACCTGTCTAGTGGCCCTTTGCGTTAACCTTGAATTTTCAATTTCGGCGATATGTCCGGGACTCAGCATTGAGGATTACGCTCCATGTCAGTTTCCGCGTTCCCTATTAGTCGAGAGCTTTCCTCCGTCAGGATCGTGGCCGACGCATTTGCCCGGCTTTCAGAAGAGGAAGCGGCATCACTGTGGCACGTAACCGCTACGCATCTCTTAGCCGTAGCTACTGAGCGCGGACAAAATACACTCGAGGCTCGCGCCGAGGTTGATCGATTTTTCGATGCACTTAAGTCCTGCAAAAGGTTGGCTTCCGGCCGAGTACGCTAGGCTATCATCTGTTTGTACGGCGCAAGACCAGTCGAAGGAACGTAAAACAGAAGCAGCCGGCGCCATGTTACTAGTCCATGCCCCCCGCCCGGTTAGGCCCGGCTCAGCTTGACTTACCCCGTCGGCAGGCTGGCCGTCAGGTTCAGTGAGGTGACCGGCGTGCTTTTTCGAAGATGGCGATCTTACAGCTGTAGGTCATCCTAATTTCATTGCCACAACCGTCACACGTCAAGGACTTGACGCTCTTTATCAGGCGACCTGTTCGGATAAGCATTCGGTTGCAGTGTGGGCATTGGATGATCATGTCGCCATCATACCAGTCCGGTGAAAGTGCCATTTATTCGCCCCCGAAATCATGAAAGCGAAGCAAGGTACGTGCCGCATGGGTGTATCGTTTCGAAACGCTTCACGCTTTGCACCTCAATGGGCTCTTGACCTGTTGTCGTC
Source organism: Mesorhizobium sp. M1423 (assembly GCF_040317575.1). Lineage (NCBI taxonomy): Bacteria > Pseudomonadati > Pseudomonadota > Alphaproteobacteria > Hyphomicrobiales > Phyllobacteriaceae > Mesorhizobium > Mesorhizobium sp. M1423. The sequence continues at coordinate 1,742 of NZ_JAMYKU010000046.1, read as the reverse complement.
CTAACCAACTTTCCCACGTACCGGTCAACCGCACTCAGGTAGATTGCTTCATCACAACAGATGGAGACGACAATCTGAAGCTGTGAAAACGTCCAACCATGAAGAGTTCAGCATCGGTCATTGTAGGCCTCTACCGCTGCCCAGGCATTCCGCCATTCGTCTGCGTGATGGAGGGGTCGCGATGCAGTTTTGTTTCGCGAGACGCTTACAAGGATCAGGAGATTCGCCCGACTTCGACGCGCTACCCTGGGAGGCGGAATACAGGGCTCACAAAAAACCATGAGGGCCGGGGATCCGGCGGGCGCAACCCGGGCCATTCGCTCTTTAAGAGACTCGGACCCTGGCCGCAGGCAAAATAGTCAAGATCGAACAGAACGTCGCTGGCGGCGCGGTCGTGCCTTTAGCAGCGTTGCCCGCTTTTTAAGAACGGCCTGGTCAATTGCCGTGACCGATATGAGGCGCTGAACCGCAGGGCCGAGTAGGAAGCGATGACGACCCCGCGCGGCTCACGCGAGGTCGCACTCTTTCAGATTTCAGTTCCCTCGGCCAGCGTCAGTGCATCCTCGACTTCGACGCCGAGATACCGGACGGTATTCTCAATCGTAAGCGCTGTTGTGAGACCACCTTTCGGGAGTGGTCGCGATCTGTGAGGTTGCCGATCCTGTATTGGGATCGGAGATCGGCTTGTGTCTGGACTTGACCTTACGCTTGACCCGGAGCGGCAGCTTCGGCGTTTCGAGGTGATCAACGGTGCCGGCGGTCGGCGTCATTGGTCGGTGGATGACAAGGCGCGGATCATCGCGGAGACGCTGGAGCCGAACGCAATCATTTCCGAGGTCGCCCGTCGGTATGGCCTTAGGCCGCAGCAGGTCTTCGCCTGGCGCCGCGAAGCGCGCAAACAGGTCGCTTCGGTGCAGCAAGATTCTCCTGCCTTTGTGCCGGCGGTTGTGACGGCGCCGGAACCTGTAGCCAAGCGTCCAGCGAAGCAGCGGAAACGGCAAGCCACCCGGGATGCGGGCATGATCGAGCTTGAGATCGACGGCATCGCGATGCGCGTCGGCCGGGGCGCCGATACCAAGACGGTGGCCGCAGTGATCCGCGCGCTGAAGGCGACGTCGTGATCGGGCCGACGGGTGCGGTCAAGGTCTTGGTGGCGACGAAGCCGGTCGACTTCCGCAAGGGTGCGGAGGGATTGGCGGCGCTGGTGCGAGAGACGATGGGGGCCGATCCGTTCAGTGGGGCCGTCTACGTCTTCCGGGCGAAGCGAACTGACCGGATCAAGCTGATCTTCTGGGACGGCACCGGCGTCTGCCTCTATGCCAAGCGTTTGGAGGATGGGGAGTTCCGCTGGCCGAAAGTGCATGATGGCATGATGCGGCTGACGGCCGCGCAGCTCTCGGCGCTACTCGAAGGCCTCGACTGGCGGCGCGTCCATGAGGCGCGCCGGACCCGCGTTCCAGCCCAGGCCGGCTGACCCGCGACGAAGTGAATCAGCCTGTATTCCGCTGTCGCGGGCTGTCGGCGAATATGGTCTGATCCTGTCATGGCGATAACAGCTGACCAGCTTCCCGACGATCCGGACGCGCTGAAGGCGATGGTCCTGGCGCGCGACGTCGAGAACGCCCGGCTGATCCAGATCATCAAGGAATTGCAGCGCCACCGCTTCGGCCGTCGTGCCGAGACGCTCCCCGAGGATCAATTGCTGCTGGGGCTCGAAGAGGCCGAGCAACTCGAGGCCGCCG
>NZ_JAMYKU010000045.1:0-32655 GCF_040317575.1 Mesorhizobium sp. M1423 | reverse complement strand
TGTCGGCGAGGTCGCAGACGCCCTTCAGATTGGCGATGATGCCATCCATCGAGAACACGCCGTCGGTGGCGATCAGCCGGAACCGGCAGTCGCTCGCGTCTTTCAACCGCGCCTCCAGATCGGCCATGTCGTTGTTGGCGTAGCGGAAGCGCTTTGCCTTCGACAGCCGCACGCCGTCGATGATCGAGGCGTGGTTCAGCGCATCGGAGATGACCGCATCCTCCTCGCCGAGCAGCGTCTCGAACAGGCCGCCATTAGCGTCGAAGCAGGAGCCGTAGAGGATAGTGTCCTCCATGCCGAGGAAATCAGAAATGGTCGCCTCGAGCTGCTTGTGTTCTTCCTGCGTGCCGCAGATGAAGCGCACCGACGCCATGCCGTAGCCGTAACGGTCGAGCGCCTGCTTGGCCGCCTCGCGCAGTTCGGCGCTGTCGGCGAGGCCGAGATAATTATTGGCGCAGAAATTCAGCACCTTCTCGCCGCCCACCTCGATCTCGGCCGATTGGGTCGAGGTTATCACCCGTTCGGATTTGTAAAGGCCGGCCGATTTTAGGCCGGCGAGCTCGTTCGAGAGATGAGAAATGAAAGGGTCGGTCATCGGTAAACTCACGGCAGCACAAGCCTCCACGCAGCTGGAGGACTTGTCGACAATGTATCGCGGTTCTATGCGTAATTTACCGGGGTGGACCATGCCGGGTCGGCATGCTTCTCCCAATACAGGTCTGTCAGCTTGCGTGTTAGAGCTCCAACCTTGCCGTCGCCTACACCGATTTCATCAATCTTGGACACCGGCATGATCCCGCCCGCGGTAGACGTGATAAAAACCTCATCGGCGCCCTTCAGCTCGTCGCGATCAATGTCGCCGGCGCTGACAGAGAGGCCCAATTCGCCGCATAGATCAAATACAGTCTGCCGGGTGATGCCGGCAAGGACGCCATAAGCCGGTGTCTTCAAGCGGCCGTCCTTTACAGTGAAAACGTTGAAGCCAGGGCCTTCGGCAATGTTGTCATTGATGTCGACGATCAATGCAGTTTCGGCACCGTAGTCGTATGCATCGAACAGTCCCTTCACCAAATCGAGCCAGTGATAGTTCTTGATGGTCGGATCGATCGACTTGGGCGGAATCCGAACGGTGTTGCTGATGGCGACATGCAGGCCGCGCTCAAGCTGCTCCTTGTTGGCAACCGACCCGAAAGGCACCGCGAACGCGATGAACCTATTCTCCGCCTGGCGCGGGTCACGACTAAAGGTGGGCGACCCACCTCGCGTGCAGATCATTTCGACATAAGCTGACTTGTGCCCGGAAAGCGCCACGCAGTTCGACAGAATCTTCTCGATCTCACTGCGGCTGTAGGGGAGTTCCATGCGGAGCTTTTCCATCCCACGCAAGAACCGGCCTAGGTGCAGGTCCAGCCTGAAGAATCGTCCGTCCCATACATGAACGGTATCGTAGGTGGCATCTGAATGCAGAAAGCCCCAGTCCAGGACGGACACCTTGGCTTCGGACATTGGCAGGTACTGACCGTCCATGAAGGCTACGCCATGAGGATACTGTCGTTGATCCCGGTGCCGTTGCTCTATGGCTGGGAGAGCCGTTGCAGGTTGGGCTGCAGCAAGTGTCATTCCAGAGTCCTCCAAATCTTGCAATCCAGGCGCTCCGCACCCTTGCTCATGATTTGCCGCCGTGAAACCGCTCGGCGGGTCCACGTCTCGGCAGTTGGAATGTTGGCGCACCTTAGACAGCCAGCACGTCGCGCGTGCCATATATCTTCGCCAGCGATCGATACTGCCTGAGCCGGGGGCATGAGCCCTTTCGTGGCCTGCTGCCGGTTCACCCAGTTGTTCAATTAGATCGCAGACTCCGATGCACGGAATGCGATCAAAGTGGCACTCTGGCCGCAATGAACGCTTCAAAAACGGGATAGGAGTGGCGGAAAAGTTCAGACGTAAAGGGGCTACACCAGCACCCGGGGCTCAAACTTTACGCGGTCCAGCGCAATCATGCTCTTGAACTTGCGGACATTGGAGTTTGTATAGAGTTTGGTCTTTACAAAAACGTCAAAGGCCTCGACATCCTCTACTGCTACAATAAGAACGAAGTCGGCATCGCCTGTGATCATGTAGCACTGAGTGACTTCTTTTGCAGCGCGCATAGCTCGCTTGAAGTCATCGACCAGGTCAAGACGCTCGCGATCAAGTTCCACCGTTACAACGACTATCAGCGACTTCCCGAGCGCCTTAGGGTCGACTAGCGAAATGTCCGCAGTGATAACCCCTTCGGCGCGTAACTTATTGACACGGCGCATGCATGAGGCAGCAGACGACCCCACGAGATCCGCAAGCTCGGAGAATGACAGCCTATTATTCGTTTGAAGGGCGCCGAGTATCCGCCGGTCGAGATCATCTATCATGCCTACACCTTGGATGCGAAAACAATGTCGCATTAGCGAAACGTTAATTGCAAGAACAGCCGCTCAATGAAACGCTAGCCCATCCAACAGGCGCAATTATTGCAATCGCCACGGAAATGCGACCGTTTCATTTCACTGAAATGCCAGTTTTGCGCAAACTATTCCAAACTCTTAGGGCAAATTCTGCATGACGACGAACCACATGGTCCTCCGATGGCCGCCAGGTATCTATGAGCGGAGTCAGCATGCATTCAGCCGCGAAGTTTCATCACCTGGCCGACGAGGTCACAGTCTGGCGCCGGCACCTTCATCAAAAGCCCGAGCTGGACTTTGCTGTGCACGAGACCGCACGGTTTGTTGCGGACAAACTGGCCTCGTTTGGAATCAACCACATCGAAACGGGAATGGCCGGCACTGGCATAGTCGCTTTCATCCGAGGCGAAGGCGGCGAAGGGCCGACCATTGGCCTTCGTGCAGACATGGACGCCTTGCCGATCCATGAAGCGACGGGAAAAGATTGGGCATCGAAAATCCCGGAGAAGATGCACGCCTGCGGCCATGACGGCCATACGGCCATGCTGCTTGGTGCCGCAAAGTACCTTGTCGGGCGGCGGAATTTCAAGGGCACGGTTGCACTCATCTTCCAGCCGGCCGAGGAGGTCGAATTGCCGTCGGGCGGGCTCAAGATGGTCGAAGACGGCTTCTTGGACCGCTTCGGCATCTCACAGGTCTTCGGAATGCACAACTGGCCCGGCATCGATGTTGGTAAATTTGCCATCTGTGCGGGCCCGATGATGGCCTCTCAGGATGATTTTGACATCGTTGTAAAGGGACGTGGCGGGCACGCTGCAGCCCCCCACTTAACAGTTGACCCGGTGGTTATCGCCGCTCAGGTCATTATTGGCCTGCAGGCGTTGGTGTCGCGCAATACCAATCCAGCGGAGTCGCTGGTAATTTCCGTCACGAAACTTCGCGCCTCGAATGCTTACAATGTGATCGCCGACCAAGTCGAACTGGCGGGAACAGTCCGTGCGTTGGCCCCTGCCCTGCGCGCCTTCGCCGAGACCCAGCTGGAGACAACTGCGCGGAAAATCGCACAAGCCTTCGGGGGCGACATTTCCTACTGCTACCGCCGATCAGTTCCAGCCACGGTGAACGATATCGCCGCCACTGCTCTTGCCGTTCGTGCGGCGGGAGGGACCGGTGCGGCTGCGGTAGACGACAAGTTGAGGCCAGTCATGGGTGCCGAGGATTTCGCTTACATGTTGCAGGCGCGCCCAGGGGCACTCATCTTCATCGGCAATGGCCGTTCGGCCGCTTTGCACAATGCCGCCTACGACTTTGACGATGCAGCAATCCCATACGGAGTGGCCTATTGGGCGAATGTTGTGGAGGCCGTACTTGGGATTGGCAACGGTTAACCGGCAACATTTCAGATGTCTCCAATTTGTGAGTGCGACATTTCACGCACCTAATGTTTTTGGCGAAAAGTGTGCTTGACCATGATTCATAGTTTAATGGCGCGGATCAATTTGTGAGGCTTTGAATTGTCATTCGTTTCCCGTTCTCTTGGCATTCTCAATCTCGAGAGAGGAGCACTGACTGGCGAGTCTGCGGCGGACGAGGCCATCGAAGCCTTTAAGGAAATGCTACCGTTTCCAGTCATCGCAGAGACAGTCGAGGGAGCTTGGGCGGACAACGTCATTAAGGGTGACCCCACGCTTAAGCCAGCTTACATCGCCGCCGCTCGTCGCCTCGTTGCTCGAGGGGCCGTTGCGATCAGTGCGAACTGTGGTTACTCGGTCCGTCACCAAGCCGCAGTCGCGGCGGCAGTCAACGTCCCTGTGGCCGCCACAAGCCTCATTCTCCTTCCGTTACTGCTGCGACAGTTTCCTGCTCCCGCAAGAATTGCGGTGATCGCGGCGGATTCGAGGTGCCTCGATGAAGAGATGCTCGCCATTCACGACCCCGATCGGGCGCGGGTCGTGATTGGCGGCATCGAGGGCGGTGTTATGTGGCAGAACGAGATGAAGCGTCCGCCCCCCTACACAGAAGTTGCCGACATCGAAGTGGAAGTTTCGGCTTGCCTGGGGGGCTTGCGATCGAAACACCCTGACATCGCGGCGATCCTGTTCGAATGCACATTGTTTCCGCTGGTCTCTCCGGCCATCCGACGAAAGACCGGACTGCCAGTCTACGACATCACAACCCTCTCTCAGCTCACATATGCCGCCGCCTGACAGGTCTGGCCGCAATGACATCTCGGCGTCTGAGGCCGTCGTACGCAATCCAATACAAACAAAAAGGGGAAATGCTAATGTTTGCAGTTTCGCCGTGGAGTCCACGGATGCCGTGGGCCCTTTCTCATATGCGGAAACTCGCACGACCGTGAACGTGCGCCGCGGAAGCGCGCCGGCTTCTCGGTTCGAAAGGGACGACAGGACTCACGAAACGGCATCGGCAGTTCGCAACATGGCGGATGGAGATGCCCAGCGTGCGTCAAGACGAGGCCGTGCTGTTTGAAGCGTACGGGGCACATTGCCGAGAAATGGTGTTCGTAGCGCACCAGCGTATTGGACGTAGGCGCCTTTCTAGGAGCGGCCGCTGCTACCGCCCGCTGGACTCATCGGCGACACCGAGACGGGTCCGGCATCACCTGCCGCGTCCACCTGCAGGTGAAGCCGTTGCGCGCGGACATCACTCCAACCTCGTCATTACCACCAACCGCCGCAGGAACATGATCGAACTGCCCTCCGGTCAGAAGCGCTACATGCCCGCCGCCGCCTGGGCCTAACGGGCTCACTGGCAGCAGAAATAGTCGCACCAACGCCATCTATCCGTTCGCTCCGGCGCGCTTCCGGCGGTAGATGATCGAGCTCCCGATCAAACAGACCGTCGTCCGGTCGGCCTTTCGCTCGTTTCGCGCGCGTCGCCTCGGCCATTTTGTCTAGAGCCCGCAAATGCGGAAAGGTCGGCCGGCCCGAGAGCTCGCGGTAGTGCTTCAACCGTTTTGGGCGGCCGCGGTACGGATACAGCCGCCTTTGGCAACGCCAGCTACGATACCTGTGTCGCGTTTGTCGCATCCGCAACACGATGTTCGTACTCCAGCCTCACTCTCATGTTCTTGAACCATGTCCGTATATATCCATCGAGGTTGTTTCTGCTCAGTTGGCACGACTTTTGCCGGAAGGAGCTGCTCACCGACATCGGGTGGTGGGTCGGATTATTGGTTGGTGCTTCATCAGAGGCTACAACTGCCCGGAGATCTACCATGCATGTGACGCTGAAGACTTTATCTCATTTTGATCGAGCCCGCGTCGCCCAGTTAAAGCTCGAGCCCACGCAAGAACAGTTTGTCGACCCGTTGGGTTTGGTGTTCTCCGAGCTTCAGGGTAACGCGCGCCCCGACCTGGAGCACCCATTTTCAATCGTTGTCCGCCATCAGACCGTTGGCTTCTTTGTCCTGCGTGAAAAAGCGGCCTTGCCGGAATGGGCCCCGCCAGGCGTGATTACATTGCACAGCTTTCGCGTGGGCCGAGGATACCAAGGTAACGGATATGGCAAAGCGGGGATTGGACTTGCCTCTCAATGGATTTCGAAAAACCGCCCTTGTGTAAGCCGTCTCATGCTCACCGTTGAAGAAGATAATGTAACAGCTCGACATGTTTATCTAAAGTCAGGCTTTTTTGACACGGGCGCTACTTACTACGATACGTTTGGCTTGCAAAACATTCTTGAATATGAGATAGGTCTCGTCTGATTGTGGCTACATTGCTGGCGATTGCTGGTCATCGCAGCAGTTAAGTCGTCCATACTTTACCCGTTCGCACTCTCCAGCTGATCCAATAGCCTGAGAGACCTCTCTGATTGGAGTCGTTTTCGTCAAGATGCTCCTGTACTTTTTCTGACCGTCCCTGGGTCACTCGCTTCTCTTCGCGGTCGGCGCTTGGGCCGCCGCATGATGGGGTCAGGAGAGCGAGACGTCTCAATCTGTTCCACGACCTTGCCGTGCTTTGGCCGGCAGGTTCGGGACTCTGAAGGCGTCGCGCACGTGGCACGTTTCGAGAAGCTCCATTGCCAAGCCGGACGCCTGCAGCCCAGCAAAGAGCCATTGCGACAGCGGGCCTGCCTCAAGGCCAATCCGCGCAAGCGGTACTTCGAGCGCCGAAAACCAGGCGATCAGCGCCTCCGGCTCGCTCGCCACCTTCGCTTCCCGCACAATCTTGCCCTGCCCATCAACGCACGCAGACACTTGAGCATTCCAATGACACATCAAGCCCGGCATAATAATCCACGGCCGTCTCGCGTTGATGTTTGGCGCTGGCTTCGGCCATGACGCCGTTCACACCATCATTGTGAGGGACGACCGCCTCGACCGAAAGTCTGGCCGCGGCGCCAGAGGCCCGTTACCCGATCTAAAGCGGGATTGGGCCAGCGGCCTTGACCTTTTCCATCGTGACGCACGTTCGGGAGCTCTTCACGTTTCCTTCTTTAAAAAATAATGGGCGCGTAAGAGACGTATACTCGTCCATGGTCCCTGGTAGCCATGATGAGGATGAAGTCTGCTTCTCCAGTTACGTGGTAGCATTGCTGCACCTGATGGCAGTTCAGGAACCGCCTTTTCAACTCGTCAAGCAGATCCAGTTTTTCGTTTTCAGCCGTTACCTCGACGATGACCGTCAGAGGACGCCCAATCGCTCTCTCGTTTAACATGGAGATGTCCTTTCTGATCCATCCCGGCGAACGAAGCCATTTAAGACGTCGAGCTACCGCCGCTGCCGAGAGGTGGAAATTTCGTGCTGCTGCATGAGGCAATCCAATGCACCAACTGCAGGATTTTTAGATCGAAACCGTCGAGCTGCGTTTTGCCAGCCTGCATCATGTAGGCATTCTTCTCAATGCAAATTCTGCGCCATGATCGCCTTTGGAGTTTCTAAAGGGACGCAAAGAAGCTTACCCGGGTCGAGAGACGGGAGTATGATCGCCGCCGGCTATGAGGATGGCAACGACGCGCGTCGCAATCGACGCTGTGCCGGCTGGAGAACCTGCCCGGGGTGCGGGAACTGGTCGTGATGGGCCGGGCGATGGTCGAAGTCTATTGCGCCTCGTTCCGCCAGGTGCCGAAGCGGATCGTGCTCGCCTTGCATGGCGGCTAGCAAATTGCGGCTGTTCGATGCCCATGGCGCGGGACGGTTCGTCAGGGCGGTTGTCGGATATTGGATTGCACCCGGTCGGTAAGAGCGGCTTGTCAAACTGGCCTCCTTTGAACCATCAGAACCCTCCAAATTTGTCGAGAGGCTCCGTACGACGGCTTGTTCTAAAACATTGCAACATATCCTTCAACTAAATTTACAATATCTTTGCGATCTACAATCGCTGTCAATGGTATTTCACCGCAAAGTCTGAGGTCAGGCACGGATACAAAGCTGATGCTGATCTTCGCTCAGCACGCAATATCGGAGTCAACAGACCATGGTACGAAGAGCACTTATCCTCGTCGAAGGTCATAGTGGTATGGGTCTGCTATACGTCCAAGCAGCCCAACGTCTTGGTCTTCATCCAATTACCCTGTCGGCTGATCCAGCTCAGTACGACTACATTGCGGCGGAATGCGTTCAGGCAATCTGCGTCGACACAGACGATCTCGATGCCTTGATCCGCGAATGTTCCCGACTATGTGCGACCTATGACATTGCTGGGATTATCGGCTTTTCGCGCGCAGACGAGTCGGCCTGCGTGACGGCTGGCAAGCTTTGCCGGCATTTCGGTGTACCGGGACCGAATCCATCGTCAATTGAGCGTTGCTGCGACAAAATCGCTCAACGTCAGCTTCTCGCAGAGGCCGGCGTTCCCATACCTGCTTATCGCATGGCAGTGAGCGGGACGGAGGTGGAAAGTTTTGCCGCAGAGATCGGTCCGCCGGTGATTCTTAAGCCAGCCGTCGGCAGCGGCAGCATCGGTGTCCGATTGTGCCGCAACATCGATGAGGTGGCCGAACATACGACCTATCTCTTGGGCGGGAAGCACAAATGGCAGTCTTCGCCAAGGATACTGGTCGAAGAATTCGCACAAGGCCCCTATTATTGCGCGGAGATAATGGGAAATGAGGTCATTGGGATTTCAACCGCGGAGTTCGGGCGCCCCCCGTATTTCGTCTTTCGTGAGTGCACCTTTCCGGCCGCACTGACTGATGACGTACATGAGCGTATCGCCGATGTTTCGCTGAGTTGTTTACGAGCTCTCGGCCTTGGCTGGGGGCCAACGGCCATTGAACTCCGGTGGACGAAGCGTGGCCCAGTCGTCATTGAAGTCAATCCGCGCCTTGCGGGTTCGCCCACTCCTCAACTAGTTCAGCTGGCTTACGGTCTCGATCTCATCACGGAGCACATCAAACTTGTCATCGGCGACGAATGGAATTTGCGCAGAAGGCATTCCCACACTGCGGCAGCGCGGATCTTTCTTCCTGATCGCGATGGCATCCTCGATTGGATCGACGGCGACAGTCGGGCCGTTGCTGTACCAGGCGTCGCCGAGGTCAAATTCTATATTGGACCCAAGACGCCGATCGTCAGGAACAGCGATTACCGGGACTCGATCGGACATGTTATCGCCGCTTCTCCGACCCATGCTTCGACCGAAGGGATACTTGAGCGTGCCGTCGACCTAATTGATTGGTCGATCACACCATTTCCGACCGTTAGCCAATGATTATCTTTGGCCTTACCTCCCCGCACCAGCGCATACGCCAGGTAAGAGTGTGATCGTCGCCGAAGTTGGAGCAAGTCGACGATGATCCACCCTCTGCAATCGTATCGCTTCATCGCGGAGGGGCATACGGTCCGCCATGGGGGATTGCGAATGTTCTGTATCAAAAATCGAAGGCTTCGCTGCACATTTTTGACCATGAATAAGCAAGGGAAGACAAACATATGAAATCCATTCGAGGACTCTCGGTTGCGCACGTTGCGCCGTCCTATGACGACGAGCTGGAGAACCAAACCGTTATCGGCCTGATTACGTTGTCAACGGATTTCGTGACTGAGCTTGAACTGCGCCGGATGCTGAAAGACGACAGTGTCAGCATATCATCTACTCGTATTAAATCACACAATCCCGTGACCGTCGAGAATCTCCGCGGCCATACATCAGAGATCGGAAAGGTCGGCCAACTGTTTGACCCACCTCATTGGGTCCACGTTTTCGCCTACGGCTGCACATCAGGCTCTGCAGTCATCTCACAAGCCAAGCTCGAGGAGGAGTTACACCGGACGATTCCGGGGTCGAAGCTGACTTCTCCGATGACTGGCGCTCTGCGAGCCTTCACCAAGCTGGGCGTCGAGCGCGTATCTCTCCTGACCCCCTATCCGGACGAAGTCAACGCGGTGCTGATTAGATGCCTGCACAACGCCGGCATTACGGTTTCAGCATGCGCCTCCTTCCACATCCATAGTGACATCGACATAGCTAATGTGGCCCCCGCAAGTGTGGTCGAGGCAGCATGCGCAACAGATACAAGAGAGGGTCAGGCCCTGTTCATCCCCTGCACGGGACTGAGGACATCCGCAATCATCGAATTGCTCGAGACGCGGCTTAAGAAGCCCGTCATAACCGCGCATCAAGCAATGCTCTGGGATGCTCTAAGGCTCGCGGGATATACCAAATTAATTTCGGGCCTCGGGAGACTATTCACTGTGTGAAGTCTGAAAGTTCATGCGATCCCAATCCGGGAAGTTGATGACACAATTGGACGTAACCGCTGTTCTGAGGCCGCGGCCTTTAGCTCGGCGTGATGACCTAGGCCCGGGGCAGGAGATCGTCGGTCTGGCTGTTGGGGTGCTCGTTAGCTCGCTGCTCGAATTTTTGGCTGCCGGTCACTCCACGGCATGGCTTCCTCCAGGTCGTGTGCGATACGGACAAGGGTCACCAAAGCGGCCCACGATTTGAAGCCCAATGGGTAGGCCACCGGTACTGTGTGCCCCAAAAGGTAAGGACACCGATGGTTGTCCTGTGACATTGAACACTCCAGTGCACCGACAAAGGGCGGCATCCGCTTCTGTGAATTCCTCTGCAGACACAGTCGGGTTGGTCGCACTACAGATGCCGCCGTGGCGGTATAGTCTCACGCGGCATCGTGGGCGTCAGCAAACGTCGAAGGCTTCGATCGCCTGCCCACGCTGAACCGCATTTTCTTCGCAATGTCTCATGTAGGTCCGCCGCTCTGCTTTGTGAATTCCGACCGTATTCATAAACCTTGAGATTGGCGGGCTCCAAAGTGTCCGCATTGATTGTGCGACCCATGGCCCGCGCCCCGTGTGCAAGTGAACTTGCGCTATAGCTTGACAAGCCGAGCCGTATTCTAATGTATTCGATGGACCCATAGGGCGGCTCGATGTCCGTGACAATATAGCCCATTTCCTCAAGAAGCGTGGCCGTCGACTCGACTGCCACAAGCACTTCCGGGTCGACATCGACCGCGCGCATTTGGTCCTCGCGAGCCGACCCGCAGAATCCCGGTGGGTTGTGAAAGTTCCTCAACATAAGAACGGTTCGGCTGGACGATAATGAATGGATCACCGGGATGAGGACCGGAAAATATGTCCAGCGCAGCGGCCATATCACGTACCGTCGGCAAAGAACAAACTGTCGAGAAAGGCCAAACGATGGGTCTGGCTGTCGGCCACCTGAAATGCGTCCACGCGACGGGTTCAGCCCGACGAGACCGCACCAGGACGCCGGGAAGCGAATTGACCCGCCGCCGTCGCTACGGGATGCAATGGAGTAATGCCTGCGGCGACCGCCGCCGTAGATCCCCCAGACGACCCACCCGCGGACCGCTCTAAATCCCATGGATTCCCAGTAATTCCGTTGAGAATGGACTCGGTCATTATGGTTGACCCGAGCTCCGGCCTTGTTGTTCTTCCGAGAGTGCGGAGCCCGGCGTCGCGGGCGCGCCGAAAAAAAGCTGTCGGTGTCGGGGCGATAGCCTTTGAACAGACGGCTCCCCTTTTCCAGGAGCCGGCCAGCTTTGGTGGGTCCAGTATCCTTGCGAAGGAATGGCACGCCGTGAAAGAGTCCCCCCGTCTGCGCCGGCAACTGCCTCAGCATCTTCGTAGAACTCGATGACTGCGTTGATGCGAGGATTGACCTCCTCGTGTGCCTCGCGGGCCAAGCGCGCCAGTTGCACAGGCGTCACTTCGCCAGCATTCACGAGAGAGGCCATATTCTACGTACTCGCGTAGCTTCATTGAAGCGATCCTCTGACGTCGGCGACAGCTAGTTAAGTTAGACGCGCAAGCGCGATTGCGACTCGTCCCCAGCGTCGGGTTTCAACTGGAGACGGCTGTCACCCCCCAAACAGGGGCGATTTCACTCTCCAGCGGGAAATGGCATCTGAAGCTGTGCTCCGTGTCGTCCGGGTTTGTTGAGGGTTCGGGGAAGACGTGGCTGCAGATATCCTGGGCGTAACGACGACGGGTGTTGAACTCGTAGCCGGATGGCCGCCTCATCAGGCTCGGCAACTCACCCTTGTGCTCGATCCTATTGAGCACCGCATCCGGGTGAGGCTCGGGATTGGCCGCAAGCAGCGCATCCGTGTAGGGGTGCCGCGGTTGATCGAAAATACGCTCGGTCGAGCCGACCTCAATAGAGCGGCCGAGATACATGATCGCCATGCGATCGGTCATGTGGCGCACGACGTTGAGATTGTGCGTGATAATCCGGATCGCCATATCCTGAGCCGCGCGAGAAGATTGAGCACCTCGCCCTGGACTGAGACGTCGAGACCTGTGCGCGCGATGGTGGATTTGCCTGAGCCGCTGTCGCCGACGAGGGCCAGTGTCTCGCCCTTGTGGATTTCAAAGGAGACACCGTATACTGCATCGATGAAAGGCGCCGTCGTCCCCGTCGCGAGCGCCTTCAGCGGACCCATGGTGCGGAAGCGGACGCAGAGGTCCTGGACGCGAAGCAGCGCAGTCATGCCGACACCAGCCGCTTGCCACCGAGGAGGTGGCATCGGGCGACTTGGTCCATGCCGGTGCGGTACTCGACCGGGTTCTCTTGCACACAGCGATTGAATGCCTGTCGGCAGCGTGTACGAAAGTTGCATCCTATCTGGCTGCCGAGGAGACTCGGCACCTCGCCCGGAATGGTCGGCAAAGTGCGCGTGCTTTTCTTGATCCGCCCGGGATCGCAGTCAAGCAGCGCCTGCATACATTACTGCGACCCTTGTCACACCACTCAGTCACCGCTCCGAGGTGGCGGGAGACGAACAGAATCAGCCGAGCGAACCCTGCGCGGCATCGCTCTCGGAAGAAGTCCTGGCTGTTCTGCGGTTCCGATCGCGGCAGACAGCGCGCTGCCGTTCTCTACAGCCTGATCGTCAGCGCCAAGTTGAATGACGTCGACACTCAGGCCTGGCTCGCCCACGTCCTCGCCCAACTGCCCGCCTATCCGGCCCATCGGATCGATGATTTGCTGCCTTGGAATTGGAGATCCGCAAAACTGCGGACCCAACCAGCGGCGGCCTGGTCATGCAGTGCAATAAGGTGCATCACGTCTACACCGTCGAACGTGTCGCCAGGGACCTCGGCGCCAGCGAAGCGCTCATCCAGGACCTGACCCTCGGTCTCGAGCCCGAGGACGGCGTCATCTGGGTGTACGGCGCTAACGATGACGACGGAATCTTGGCCTTCACCGATGAAGGCATCGAGGAGGTCAAACTCCTCCTCGAAGAATATCATCGCGTCTCCCCATCGAAAGCTTGAACCCAGTACCGCGGTGCTCAGGTGCTCAGGGCCGCCGGATACGCACGTCTGCGGTCTTCACCGGCTTTCGATTACCCACATCGTCGGCTTGATCCAATAGAGATGCCGAAGGCGATGTCGTGCAAGCGGGTCATGCCGCGCCAGACGACCATGTTGCCGGGAGGCGGATCATGTTTGCGGGCGAGATAGCCGCCAAGCATGGCGATTTGCAGCAGGTAGGCGGCGAGCGTGGGCCGTTGGAGACGCGGTGCGTGTTCGGGCGGCGTCGATCTGGTCGAGCGCAGTGATCTCGGCGAAGGTGAGAACGCTGTCGGGCGCGGCGTCTGGCTTGGCGCGCGCCGACATAGTGACGAAGAATATTCGCCAGCTGACCACTGCGATGAGAGCGAGGAACTTCGCCAGCCTCTCTGCGGTCTCGAGCCTCGCCTCCTCGGCGCGGCAGCCGGACTTCATGACCTTGTGGAACACCTCCGCCTTCCAGCGCAGAGCGTACCAGCCGAGCTTCTCGACCGCCACGGAGAGATCTTCGACCGGCAGGTTGGTTACCAGCTTCCAGTCGATCGGCTCGCGACCGGCCGGCGGATCCTCTTCGAGGGCATGGATGTATGTCAGAACCTGCGGACTGTAGCGCTTCTGTTTGCCCACGGGCGGCAATGTGTTGATGGCGGCGAACTTCACCCGCAGCCAGGTCGTCTCGTCCTGATCGATCGTAATGCGATGACGTCCCGCCCAGGGCGCCGCCGCAAGTTGGGTAAAGACGCGATTCGCAGGATCGTGTGGGCCAGCATCGGCAGGCCGCTCGGCGAGCCTGTTCGTCTGCACCCGCACGAGGAAGCTGGTACCAAGGTCCTGCGCGGTGCAATAGAGCTCGTAGATGTCGCTCTCCCGGTCACCCACATGCACACAGCGCTCGGGCGCGCCCACGAGCGCGATGGACTGACGCAAGTTCTCCAGCCAGCGGTAGCTCTCCTTCGTCTCGATCGGCACGCGCGTGGGATTGATGTGCCGCTTGAGCGCGAGCGTTCCCTTGAATTTCGTTCGGGTCCAGAACTTCACTGCCGTCAGACCGAGGGGCGTGCCGGTGAGGGTGACGGCCAAGCTCGAATGCATCAGCACCCCGCACAAGGTCAGCACGTTGGGCTGCCCAGCCTTGTAGCGCCCGGCGTTGATGGTCCTGGTGAAGCCGATTTTGCCCGGCTGCGCGCGGCTGTAGATAAATTCGGTCGTGTCCTGCAGGATAAGGATCGGACCTTCGTTCGCCGCAACGCGGGCCGCAGTCGCGGCGAAATGGCCGGCGAGAACGCTGTGTTCGGTCACACGCGGGTTGTCAAAGAAGCGGTAGGCCGCCTTCGCCGCTGCCCAGTCGCCACAGGCCGCCGGGATCGGCTTGCCCGGCGCTGCTGACAGCTGATCCAGCAACCGCTGCAGGCGGCGGACCAGGCGCTTGTCGGGAAGGGCCGCCGCGCAAAGCTCTTCCTGCCAAGCGGCTTCGCTGCTGCTGGTCTTGTCTCGCATCCGTGACGCCTCCGTGATTCGGCGTCACGGACAGAATCACAGCAGATTCATACGCAGCAATAGGCCCGCCGACGATGTGGGTAATCGAAAGCTTCACCGGATGGGTACGTAGATTTTCCACCCTTTCCCCCTAGATGCTTGCCGAGGCGGTCGAGCTTCTCGATGGGCGTTGGTCCAAAGGTGAGCGGATAGCGTTCGAACTTTCCAGCATGTTTTCTCCAGCGACACGTGCTCGAGCTGAACCACCCACGCACCAGTCATTCCAAGGGCTTGTTTGATTTGAAACCAGCTGCGTCCCGGACGTTCCAGAAAGCCCCATCATTACTTCCAGCGCCTCGCTCGTCACCCAGACCAAGCAATGCATGCCGGCGTGCTAGGTAGGCTACCAATGCCTATCAAACGAAAACCGCATCTCCCGGGATTAGAACAACCGGAATGCGGTCGCTTGCGACCATATCAAGCATAGTATTCCTTGACCGATACGCTCCCATGGTTGGTCCAAAGTGGCGCGAAGCTGAGCTCTGATCTTGTCCCCGCGCCTTAACGGAGCAGCGATACGCCATTCATCGGAACGAGCTGTGGCACATCTGAAGATTCATTCCTCACCTCACCATCGTCTGGCGGCTGGTATCCAACGTCCTTGCAACTGCCGAAATGCTCAGTCATTTGGCCAGCTCCGCTAGCGCAGCCAGACCGCCAGATCAGAAAGAGCACGCTTGCGAAATAGGTTACCTGGAGGAGCAGCGAACAAGCCAGCGTTGTAACGACTACTGTGCGGATGGAATGAGATGCGAAGTAGATAGTCAGAGCGTTGCTGCACAGGACCAGCCACAGGACGCGACAAAAGATACTAAATGGCAACGCCGTTCTCCTGGTTTGTCCCCTAGATCATGCTGCGACCTGGTCGGCCGCAACATGGGTCTGGCAGTTCTTCGGGCAGACGCGGGCGCAGGCCCCGCAGCCAATGCAGCGGCCGGCATGATCGACGACCATGATCATGCGATTGAGCTCGCCGTCGAAATCGTCGTCTTCGCCGTCGCAGGCGCCGAGGATTTCACCCGCGTCATCGACGCCGTAAAGATGCATGACCTCGCGCGAGCAGACTTTGAAACAGCGGCCGCAGCCGATGCAGGTCGTGCCGTCTATAGCGGTGAGATATTCCGGCATCCATCCGGAGCCGTCGCGGGTGGTGAATGTGCTCCTCATCGTAACTTCTTCATTGCAGCGAGCTCTCTCTTGGCACCATCCAACTCGGCAAAAACGGCGGACGTTTCCTCGGCAACTTCGTCTATCTCCGTCCATTTTCCCGGGAGATCCTCTGCAAGTTCGCGCAATTTCATCTTGGCAACTGCCGCGCGCAGCTGAAGCTTTCGGACTTTCTTCCCCATCTCATCTAGCTTTGACATAAATCCTTCCTCGAAATCGGTTTCATCACGCCGTCAGGTTGCGATAGGCTTCGGTGGCTGAGGTCGCATCGTCGACTAGTTTCGTACCGGCCTCCGCGAGTTGCCGGAACGTCTCGAAGCCGAACCGATGGACGTCTAGACAGAACGACGAGCTGCCCGACCGTGAAAAGCACGGGCCCGAAGGCCTTAAGGTTTTCATCTCCACGATTGGCGATGTCACCGGGCGGAAACGCTCCGCAATCGCAAGCCCGACCGCGGTGTAGAACATGTCGAGCCTCCACAATACGTCCGGATCGGGATAGCCCATCCCAGGGATCGCACGGCGCTTTTTCCTGGTGACGATGAAGTCGGCCAGCAGCGTGGCGTCCGATTTGCCTTCCCATAGACAGTAGGACTCCTGGGCACGGATCAGCCGCACGAGGCATCTGACAAAAGGCATGGCAAGGGCCGCCTCGTCCTCGTTGACAGCCGGGCTGACCGCGGCATCAGACATTTCGCCTTTTCCTCATTTCAGTCCTCTTCCTCGAAGCACGATGTCTGTTTTCTGGGACGCCTACTTCGGGCACACTTGCGCACCCGACGCCCGGCTCAGGGCGGCCGATTTCACGCAATTGATGTCCCCGTGGCCGACCTTGAACACCTCCTCGACTGCGAAGTCCTCCACGCGAATTCGCGTCGAACATCACTTCCGCCGTGATGCGGTCGGAGGTCATGAAGATTCGAGCCTCGATCCTGCTGCAAACGATCGACCAAGTGCTGCATGGACCCTCCTTGCTGCGGCCACGCCAGGAAAATGGACGAGTTGGCCAGTAAGCCATTTCGACCAATTACCCTTTTTTGTCTTTCTCCTCGGTCGACCGCGCTTTGGTACCTTCAGGAAATTGTTTTTGCGGAACCAAACAGAGCGCGCCGTAACAAACGTTCTCAGCTTGTAGTTGGCCAAGGCCTGCAGCAAATCCGGTAGAAGGTGCTGTTTCCAGTTCGTCCGGCACAGGCTCCGGACCGTCCAGCGACGTCATTGCCAGCTCGACCAACTCGATCGCGCGAACTTCGTTGCCGTTCTCATGGTACCGAGCGATCGCCGGATAAGACCAGAACTTAGGGTCGTCGCCTTGCGGGGGGTTCAGTGCCAGGATTTGTTCGGACAGCTCTTTGCCCATCGCGAAGCGCTCAGCAGACGGAAAGCGCGAATGGTCATTAGTCGGATGGAAGAGTTGGTCTAGCGCCATGATCTCCAATCCTCGGAGTTTCTGTCGATCGGGTCGCGAACCAGTTGGTGCATGACGGGGTCCACATGTCGTGCATTTTGTGAAGCACCAGATGCGCATGCGCCCGGCGGAAATTGATGTCGTCCAGCATCAAGGCGATGCCCTCTTCGATCGCCGAGAGCGCCTCTTCCAATCCTCTGTCTTACCGCTGCCC
This sequence comes from Mesorhizobium sp. M1423, assembly GCF_040317575.1. Taxonomy (NCBI): domain Bacteria; kingdom Pseudomonadati; phylum Pseudomonadota; class Alphaproteobacteria; order Hyphomicrobiales; family Phyllobacteriaceae; genus Mesorhizobium; species Mesorhizobium sp. M1423. The sequence continues at coordinate 15,141 of NZ_JAMYKU010000045.1, read as the reverse complement.
GAAATCTGTGATAGATCGGCTTCTTCAACGCGTGTTCGCGCGCCATGGATCCGCTTCTGGCGATCCGCTCCGTATCGGCGGCTTTCGCTTTATCGCTGGTGCGCCAGCTGCCGCTGAGCACTTTCGGCAAAATCTCATCGAGTTGCCCCGGATGACCAATAAAGGCGATGTGGCCGTCTCGGTCGACCACGAACGAAGTTGGAATCCCGTTGGAAAAGCTGGGTTCCATCCAAAGCTTTTTCATTGCACCTGTGTAGTCGAACGCGATCCGATAGTTCAAATGCGAGCACTTTTTGGTCAACCGCGCGTCCAACTTGGTTCGAGCCTCAATGGCCGTTGGAGCGTCTTCATCAGCCGCGACGCCGACGACCTCAAGGCCGCCGCCCTTGTATTTTTCCCGGAGCCGCATCAGCTGGAGCATCTCCGCCACACATAGTTCGCACCAAGTTGCCCAAAATTCGACGATATACACTTTGCCGGGTTGGAAGTTCGCCAGGGGCTCGCCACGCAGCCAGGTGTCCACTTTGATCGAAGGAGCCGGTGACTTCATCTGCAATACCATGCTGCTCTCCAAAGCTGTTGCCACAGGTTTGCGCGACTTTACGCGCGAGCTTGTTTCCCGCTTAGAGAGGGGCACGAGGGTTTCAAGGAAAGGAGAGCGGCTCTCGTCTCGCGCATCTGCATGCAGTCAGCCTTCACTTAAGTGTTGCCGCATCACAATCCGCAAAGGCCGTGCCAGCGCGCTCAGCGGGCAGTAAGCGCATGAATCGCTAGAAAAACCTTCAAATGCCAAGATGGCCGGTTGTATTGAAGCCGACATGTTTTCTGCCCTGTCAGGTTTTGAACAAACATCACGCGCTTCACGTCGGCAGAAACGCGGGGCCCGGACGACTCATGCATTCGGGCCGAGGGACGAGGCCGATGGCCATCATGACTGCGTTGGCTATCGTCAGGCTCGTCATCATCGTCCGCTTCACGCCACCGGCTTGAGCGTCTTGCCGTTCCGGTCCGGAGGCGGTAGCGATCTCGCGATTTGCGATTGCAAGGGGCCGCTCCATCCGAGCGCAGCCTGTGCCCCCTCGCCCGCCTTGCGATTGAATTCCTGGGCTGGCGTCATGGGAGTTCTTCACGACCGAAGCCGGTCCAGCTGTAGCTCGCCAATACCGCTCCTCAGAACGACGATGATGATCATGGCGGAAAAGGCCAGGATGAGTGCCGGCCTGTGCCGGCGGTGAACTCTGCGGATTCCTGCTTTGTGTTTATCTTCTGTGTTCCCGGTGAAACGGTACCTCGCGGCGCGACGTGAGCGTTGGCGGAATTGCAAACTCAAAGACCGCTCGGTCGCCACGCAGGTTGGGCCGGACCAACGGGAACGCTCGAGATGCGGCTGTCCGCCACTAACCCGGGCTACCATCCCAGAGATGACAAGGCGATTGATGCCATCGTTCGCGCCGACGCCGGTAAGAGCCCGGCCGTCCCGACTCGAAGGTCGGTGCCTTGGCCACTCGTTGCGGTGGTCAGCTCCCGGCCAGTGTGAGGGAGATCGTGATAACGCCAATACGTTGCGGCTACGGTCCGAACGCGGCCTGCCGCGCTGAAGCGACTCTCTTTCTCGACCTGACGCCGACCTGAAGCGGTGGTTTTGAGTGCATTGAGGAGCGCCTGTACCTCTGCGGGGCCTTTGGGCTCCGCGTTACGGATCATCTCGGGCGAGGAGAACCCCCGAGCGCGCGTTAGAGACGTCCGGGATGTCTCGGCGACGGCGCTTGCAGATTCGAGCTTCGCGAAAGTTGCGCTTTGCGCGATCTTCCTCCGACTTGGCATCAGGATAGGTGACCCAAGGGGGGGTAGAGCTTCGAACAGCGTCGGTGCTTGCTTGGAACCCGTCAGCGAGCCAAAAACAACGGCAATGACGGCTTCCCAACTATCCATCTCGTCACGCCGCCGAAGAGTCGCTCACGTAGCCTGCGGTTGCCATAAGCGCCCATGCTCTCATGTCGGCAGACGTGTCGATTGCGTGCTGCGCGAGCACCGTGGCTGCCCATTTTCCGGCGCTCGCCAGCAGGTCAACCGAGCCCCGAGCACCGTGCCGAGTGACATAGGCAGCGATGTCGGCTCCCGGCTCGGTATCCTTTCCGGTGCAGGTCGCCTCCGGATCGACTAATGCGACACGAACTTCCTCAGCATCGGCTAGCAGATCCAGCGCTTCCCGAACTGAACGGGACGCCTCGACTCGCGAATCCCAGCCGACCAGCACGCGCCGTGGCGACAGAGTCGCCTCAGCGCCCTCCGGCACGACAAGCACCGGCTTCCGGTATCGAACAGGCTGCCGTCGATAACAAGAGGTCCGAGATTAATGTCGTTAAGAAGTGCGGGGCCGACGATTGTCAGGTCGTTGCAGAGCGCCCGCTGTCGCACCGAGTCACCGACGCTGGCCTGATCGCAGTAGTGGGTATCGACGTCATAGCAAAGCCGCGTGGCTCTCAGCTGTTTCTGAATTTCCCTGGATGTTGTTTCCAGTCTGGCCATGTCCTGTGAAAATCTCTCGATTTGCTTAGACCGTTGTTCCATTGCGGCAATGTCGTGTGCGCGATGTCTAGACCACTCGGGGATGCCAGCGCACAGCGGCGTAAGAAGCGGAGGCGACATAAGGAGCAGCGGAGGCGACATAATCAATACGGAAAGATGCGCGGCGACCTCGGCACACAAGCGAGCAGCTATTGTGATGTCCTGATCGGAGTGGTCAGCTCCCGTCACAATGAGTATTTTCTTGAAGGCCATCTGACTCCTTCTCTTTAGAGTATGTTTTAGCTGTAGGCGCGTTTCGAAGCCGCAAGACTTGCTCTCAGCACGGCGGAAATGCGGAGTGGCACCACATCGGTTATCTATTCAGCCGTCCGGCCACTCGAGCGAGTAGCCGGCCGACCTGACGGTACGAATGACGCTGGAGGGGGAGGCCGCCTTCAGCGCCTTTCTGAGCCGGCTGATATGGACATCCACGGTGCGTACACCGACATGGATATTGGTCGGCCAGGCCGCGCTGATCAGCTCGTCTCTGGTGAAGACCTTGCCGGGAGTCTCAAGCAAAAGCCGCAGCAGGTTGAACTCGATCGGCCCAAGGTGGACTTCGTGGCCATTACCCCGAACCCGGTGGGCATCGAGCCTTATCTCGAGGTCGCCACAGGAGATCCAGCCGCCGTTTTCGATCCCGTTCGAACCCGGCTTTGGCAGCGCCAGCTTCATCCGTAGACAGTCAAGCAGCTTGGCCGGCGCGAAGGGCCGCACAAAGCTCTCGTCAATGCCTGCCTTCCAGAGATCGAGGTGCTGGTTCTCGGCGCCGGGCGCGATCAGGGCAATAACGGGCAGGCCGCCGGTCCGGGGCTCCCCCTTGAGCCGGGCGCAGATTGTGGAGCCTGTCGCGCTTGTTGGCTGGCAGTCCAGCACCACGGCCTTCGGCTCCCGTTCACTGGCCAATGCAAGCGCCTCCTCCACGCCGCCGGCCAGTTGAATCGTGAAGCCATCCACCTCCAGAATGTGGCTGTGGACCAGATAGAACTCCGGATCCTGCGAACAGATCAGGACCAGTGGCTTCATCAGCGCTACCCCAAGAACCACATCGGCCTCGACCGCCTCCATTGAGAGGGCTGGCCATCGCATGTCCTCAAGGCCTGACATGATCCCCTTGATCGAAAATCGGTTCCATCACGCCCGCGCCACCTCGGGATGAGCCTCAATGGCTGCGGCCGCATCGCCGGCCAGTTTGGTACCGGCCGCGGCGAGTTTCCAGAACGTCTCGAAGCCGAACCGGTGGACGTCGCGCAGGGTCTTCGACAGAACGACCAACCGCCCGGCCGTGAGAAGCACGCGCCCGAAGCCCTCATGGCTCATCTCCATCATCGGCGATGCCATCAGGCCGGAGCGCTCCTCGATCGCAAGCCCGACGGCGGTGTAAAATATCTCAAGCCTCCACAGCACGTCCGGATCGGGATCGCCGATGATCGGGATCGCACGGCGCTGTTCCCTGGTGACGATGAAGTCGCCCAGCAGCTCGGCGTCCGATTTGCCTTCCCAAGACCCGTGGGAATCATGAGCCCGGACCAGCCGCACGAGGCATTTGACGAACGGGGTGGCAAGGGCCGCCTCGTGTTCGGCGATAGCAGGGCTAACCACGGCGTCAGACATTTCGCCCACTCCTCATTTTCAGTCCTCGTCCTCGAAGGAGGGTTTCTGTTCGGCGACACCTGCCTGCGCCAGCACCTTGCGCAGCCAAGGGGGAGGACACGTCCTGAGCATCATCTGCGTGCGCAACAGCACCTCTTGGATGGTTTGGGGGTGCGGCACTTTGATCGGATGAATTTTTGCCGAAACAACCTTGGCTGCCGAAGGCCCCCCGATAGCCAGACAAAACAGGAGATGACAGCCCTTCAGCGCCTCCACCTTCGGGGTGATGCGGTCGTCGCCCTCAGTCCGATGCTTCCCGCTCTCGTCGGAAACGTCATCGAAGGCCACGGCTTCCACGAGATTCCACTCCTCGCGCATCACGTCGTAGACAGCAAAGCGCCTGGCCGACCCGAAATGGGCGTTGAGGTTCTTCATGTCCTGCGTGGCGATCGCCACGCGCAATGCGCCGGCTTGGCGTTCCGGCGTCGGTGCGTGAACCTCGTCAGTGACGAGCGAGAGGCGACGAACGGAGCTCATCTGGCATTTCTCGTTTACGGAGTGGATCAAGCGCCTCGGGCGTCGGCGCGTGCCGGTTGGCTTCAAAAATGTTGGCGACCTCGAAGATCAGGTCGCGGGTCCCCTGGTAGAGGATTGTGAGCTTGTGCTGACTGCCGAGCCGGTCGAAGATCGGGAAGCCGACCCGCATGAGCGGAATGCCGAGGCGCTGCGCCGCCTGGCGGCCGTGGGAATGGGTGACGAGAAGATCAGCGCCGGCGCCAAGAGCTTCCAAATCGCCAAGATCGCCGATTTGAACCGACTGCGCCGGTACTTCCTCCAAAATTTTCGACATATCGGTCGTGGTGACCGCCGCCGCGATTTCGGAGCCCATTCCGATGAAGAAGCTCGCGAGTTGGTAGAGTTGGTCTGGTTCAGCAGCGATCGCAATTTTCTTGCCTCCAAAGTGGAAATGTCCGTCGAGCAACGCGTCCTGCAACTGCGCCCGGCGACGGCGCACCCGAGCCGGCGCCGCCGCGCCCGAAACCGCGGACAGCAGCGAGACGAACCGGTCGACGTCCTTCAATCCAGTCAGCGACCGGAACAGCACGTAAGGCACGCTGGTCAACCTCTGCAGCAGCTCGGCCGGGCGGCGCATATGCTCACCGATGACGATACATTGCTCGGCCGTGCCAAGCTCGCGGATATCCTCGACGCTGGTGCCGCCATAGGTGGTCGTGACCCAGCGGTCGGGCACTGTCCCGTCGAGCGAGCCGGAGACGTCCGGCAGAATCACCGGCTTGAGTCCAAAGCTTTCAACCATCTCACGCAAATGCTCGATATCAGCCACAGTGAGGTTCCAGCCAGGCAGGATCACGATCTTCTTCGAGTGCCGCGCCTGCTCGCCGGGCCGCGTAATCCTTTCGATCATCGCGGTGACAGCCTTGGCCCAGCCCTCTTCGATCGCGCCGTCGAAATCCGGTGTGTTGGCTAGCACCACCTCCGTACCCGCGAGTTCTTCCGTGCGCTTCAGCCTGATATCGGCGATATCTCCTGCGCAGTCTTCGCCCCGGGTTTCCACCAGCGCCGTCGTGCAGACCCCGATCAGCGTTGGCTTTGTGCGGGCCTTGAGGTTGAGGATCGCCTCTTCCAGATGGTCTGCCCCGCCGAGGATCGTCGCCACCTCGTCCATCGCCGTTGTCTGCAGGGGGATGGCTTCCTTGAAATGCCGCACGAAGAGCACGAGGGCGAAGCTGGTGCAGCCTTGGCTGCCGTGGAACAACGGCATCGCGCCGTCGACGCCAAGAAAGGCCAAGGCGGCACCCAGCGGCTGCGACGACTTCAGCGGATTGATCGCCGCCGCTTTGGTCTGGGGAAGGATGCGGACCATCGCTTCCTCAATACTCGCCGAAATCGTCGGCCGTCGTGCCGGCGAATTCCTGGACAACATGCAAGGTCGCGGTCTCGCTTTTCGTGCTCGGCAGTTCCTCCCTCACCGCAGGCTGGCAATCCCATGGTGCCGGCTCCCGCACCTGGCGCCAGATCGGGTTATGAATGGCGAGGTCGATTTGGCGTATGAGTTCCACCATGCCGTCATAGCCGGCGTAAGGATGTTGGCGCTCCTGGTTGATATCGAGCCAGGGTGTCTTGGCCTTCAGCGCGATGAACTGCGTGCGCCCGCCCGACAGCATGATATCGGCCTTGTGTTCTGAGAGCATGGCGTAAAGCTCGCGCGGCGCCATCTGCTCGAACATGTGGTTGTCGTCCTTGAGGATCTGCTTGATGCGCTCCTTGTCTTCGACGGTCGACTTCTTGACAGAGGTGCCGACGATCTCAATGCCGATCTCCATCAGCGCATGGACGACCGACCAGGACTTCACACCGCCGGTGTTGAGCAGGACGCGCTTGCCTTCGAGCCTCGGCCGGTAGGCCGCGAGCTTCTTCCACGCAATCGCCTCCTCGTCTTCAATCAATGCCTCGGTGCGGCCGAGGATCTCCGGATCGGCACCCTTCTTCACGAGCAGCTGAGAGATCTGCCGGAGCGCTTCCGAGGTGTCGGTGATGCCGTAGAACGAGCCCTCGAAGAATGGGATCTCCCAGCGCTGCTCCATCTTGCGGGCGAGATTGATGAGCGCGGTCGAGCACACCATCATAGCCGCCCGGGCGCGGTGCGCGCAGGCAATGTTGAGGTAGCGCGCGTCGCCCGGAATGCAGGCGCGCACCCGGATGCCCAGCCGATCAAGGAGCGGCTTCACCAGCCAAAATTCGCCGGAGAGGTTGAATTCGCCAAGAATGTTGATGTCGTAAGGGCCGGCATCGTCGGGCTCCACCGTGCCGATGACATGCTCGAGCAACGCCTCGCCGGCAAGCTTGTTGCCGAGATTCTTGGAGCCGACGAAGCCCGGCGCATTGACCGGCACCACAGGCAGGCCGAACTTTTCCGCCGCGCGCTTGCAGACGGCCTCGATGTCGTCGCCGATCAGCGCCGTCACGCAGGTCGCATAGACGAAGATAGCCGGCGGCCTATGCGCTTCCTTGATCTCGCGGATCGCTTTGAAAAGCTTCCGCTCGCCCTGCCCCATCACAACGTCGAGTTCGGTGAGATCGGTCGTGAAGCTCGTGCGCCACAGCGTTGGCCCGGACGAAGCCGCACCGCGGTTGTCCCAGGAATTGCCCTCGCAGGCGAGCGGCGCATGGATCAGGTGCGCGACGTCGGTGATCGGCTGCAGCACGATCTTGGCGCCGTCGAAGGCGCAGCCGCCGGCCGCCGCCCCGGGGGTCAGTGGCTTCGAACAGCCCTCCTTGCGCGCCTTGGCATCCTTGCCGCGGTTCTGCTCGCAAGCGGGCTCTTTGAAGACATCCTGGATTTTGGCTCTGAGCGAGGACATTGCGTCGGTCTCCAAAGTCCCTCGGGAAGACGACCGGCCTCACCGAAGAGCCGGCCGCCACGCTTAGCGGGTGAGGTCATACGAATAGTCCGTCACGCCCGTCTCGCCTGTCTCGCGATCGAGCTTGTCGAAGATCTTGTCGAGGATCGTCGTCAGGACGCGCAACCCGCCTTGGTATCCCATAAGCGCAAACCGATGGTGATGGTGGCGGTCGAAGATCGGAAATGTCAGCCGGATCAGCGGCGTGCCCGTGTCGCGCTCCAGATACTTGCCATAGGAGTTGCCGATCAGCAGGTCCACCGGCTCGGTGAAGAGCAGCGAGCGCATCGCCCAGAGGTCCTTGCCCGCCCAGACTTGAGCATCCTTGCCGAAGGGCGAGGATGCAAGCAGTTCCTTCAAGTCCGCTTCCCAGGCCGAGGTGCCGTTGGTGGCGAGGCAGTGGGTCGGCTCGCCGCCCGTCTCCATGATGAAGCGGGCCATGGCGTAGACAAAGTCTGGATCACCGTAGATGGCGTATTTCTTACCATGTAGCCAGGATTGGCTGTCCGCCATGGCGTCAACAAGTCGGCCGCGCTCCAGGCGGATTGCCTCGGGGATTTGCTTGCCGGAAATCGCGGAGACCTGCATCAGGAAGTCGTCGGTCGCCTGGACGCCGAGAGGGTAATGGAACGAAGCCGTCGCCTGCCCGACCACCTCGCAATACTCCAGTGTTTTTCGGGTGTTGTAATGCTGTAGCGAGAGTGTCGCCTCGGCGTTGAGTGCTTTCCTCACGTCTTCGATCTTCGTGCCGCCGTCGTACATGCGGTATTCGCCGTCCGACGGCGTGTCGAACTGGTCAGAGGCGTCTTGGATGAAGGTATAGGACACGCCCAGCAGATCGAGCAGGCGCTTGAGTTCCCGGTTGTTGCCAACACAGAAGCCGTCGAAACCCGGAATGATGTTGATGGTTCCCTCGGCTTCCGTGCGCTCCTCGCCTTTCCAGAAATGCTCCAAAATGCCCTTGACCGTAACGTCATAGCCGTCGACATGGCTGCCGACGAAGGCCGGCGTGTGGGCGAAGGGCACGTCGAAGTCGCGCGGGACCGAGCCTTCGTCCTTGGCGTTCTCGATGAAGCTGTGCAGGTCGTCGCCAATGACCTCCGCCATACAAGTGGTCGAGACGGCGATCATCTTCGGGTCATAGAGTTGGTACGTGTTGGCGAGCCCGTCGACCATGTTCTTCAGGCCACCGAACACTGCCGCGTCCTCGGTCATCGAGGAGGAAACTGCCGAAGCAGGCTCCTTGAAATGGCGCGACAGGTGCGAGCGGTAATAGGCCACGCAGCCCTGGCTGCCGTGGACGAAGGACATGGTTCGCTCGAAACCCGCGGCCGCGAACACCGCGCCGAGCGGCTGGCAGGCCTTGGCGGGGTTCACGACAAGCGCTTCGCGAGCGAGGTTCTTTTCGCGGTATTCCCACGTCTTGGTGAATTCGCGTTGGTCGGTAACGATCTGGTCCGGGTGAGGACATTCGTAATTCAGCCTCTTCTCGGCGAGCATCTGCCTGTATTCCGGCTCGCGGAACAGGGGCGCGTGGTCGAGAACTTTTTCAGCCGACTGCGGCATGGGTGGTTACCTCTTCTCCATCTGGCCGCGCCATACGGCGGCACAGGGGCGTCGAAACGTTTCAGGTCTCCCGCGGATAAAGGGCCGCAGGCGTTCATCGGCCTTCCCGGCTTCCGGGAGGCCAGGTTTCATTCCGCAGCGATCGCCGCCGACGGCTCGGCTTTTTTCTTCCAGGGAGCGTCGTAGAGGCCCCAGACCGGGTTGTTGATGGCCAGATCCATGTCGCGGGCGAAGATGGCGAAGCCGTCGTAGCCGTGATACGGGCCGGAATAATCCCAGGAATGCATTTGACGGAACGGTATGCCCATCTTCTGGACCGGGTACTTTTCTTTGATGCCGGAGCCAACGAGATCAGGACGGATCCCCTCGATGAACTTCTCCAGCTCGTAACCAGTCACGTCGTCATAGATCAGCGTGCCCTTCTTCACGTAGTGGCCGGTGCGCTGATAATCGTCGTTATGGCCAAATTCGTAGCCAGTGCCGACGATAACCATGCCCAGGTCCTCATATGCCGTGACGACGTGACGGGGGCGCAGCCCGCCGACATAGAGCATCACCGTCCTGCCTTCGAGGCGCGGCCGGTATTTGGCGATCACGGCATCGACCAGCGGCCGGTATTTGGCGATGACCGCCTCGGCCTTGGCCTCGATTTCCGGTCCGAAATGCTTGGCTATCTTGCGCAGAGAGGCTTCGGTCTGGGAGGGGCCGAAGAAATTATACTCCATCCAATCAATGCCATACTTTTCCTCCATGTGCCGGCAGATGTAGTTCATCGACCTGTAGCAATGGATGAGATTGAGCTTGGCCTTCGGCGCGCGCTCTATTTCGGCCAGCGTAGCGTCGCCCGACCAGTTGCCGACCACGCGCAGGCCCATCTCCTCGAGCAGGATGCGCGAAGCCCAGGCGTCGCCGCCGATATTATAGTCGCCGATCACATTGACATCGTACGGGCCGGCCTCGAACTCGACCTCCTTCTTCTCGAACACCCAGTCGCGGATCGCATCGTTGGCGATGTGGTGGCCGAGGGATTGCGAGACGCCGCGGAAGCCCTCGCAGCGCACCGGCACAATCGTCTTTTCGTGCTCCTTGGCCTTGTTGCGGGACACCGCTTCGGTGTCGTCGCCAATCAGGCCGATCGGACATTCGGATTGCACGCTCATGCCCTTGTTCAGCGGAAACAGTTCCTCGATCTCGTCGATGATCCGTTCCAGCTTCTTGTCGCCGCCGAAAACAATGTCCTTCTCCTGGAAATCGGAGGTGAACTGCATCGTCACGAACGTGTCGATGCCGGTCGTGCCGACGTAGTAGTTGCGGCGTTGCGACCAGGAATATTGCCCGCAGCCGACCGGGCCGTGCGAGATATGGACCATATCCTTGACTGGACCCCACACCACGCCTTTCGAGCCGGCATAGGCGCAGCCGCGAATCGTCATCACTCCGGGGATGGACTTGATGTTCGATTTGACCTCGCATTCGGAAAGGACCTCGCTTTCCTCGCCAGCCTCGTCGCCGCTCTTTGCGACGCTCAGGTGCTTTTTGCGGCGCTTCGCCGCCTTGTCAGGATATTGCGACAGCACCTCCTCGATAAGCTTCGCATGGAGGGCGCCGTCATTCTCGTATTCCAGGCTCATGGGACCCCTTTCAAGGTTCAGGGTGACGCCTCACCAACGAGGCGCCGTTCTTTGAAAGGCGCGCCAGGTCAAGGCCGCGCCTCGTTCGGCAGCGGTCGTTACTGTGCGGCCGCCTTGGCCGCTTCCTTGACCTGAAGCTCGGCAAGCATCTGCTCGTCAGTCTTCATGATGCCGAAGTCGAGCAGCATTTCCTCGAGCTCCTCCATGGTGATAGGGGTGGGGATGGTGCCCTGGCCCGAATTGGCATGGATCTTCTCGGCCAGCGCCCGGTATTCCCCGGCCTGCTTGGAGTCCGGCGCATATTGAATGACAGACATCTTCCTGAGTTCGGCGTGCTGGACGATGTTGTCGCGCGGCACGAAGTGGATGAGCTTGGAATTGAGCCTGGAAGCCAGCGCTTCGGCGAGGTCGAGCTCGCGATCGGTTTGGCGCTCGTTGCAGATCAGGCCGCCGAGCCGCACGCCGCCCGAATGGGCGTATTTCAGGATGCCCTTGGCGATGTTGTTGGCGGCATAGAGCGCCATCATCTCGCCGGACATGACGATATAGATTTCCTGGGCCTTGTTCTCGCGGATCGGCATCGCGAAACCGCCGCACACCACATCCCCGAGCACGTCGTAGGAGACATAGTCGACATCGTCGTAGGCACCGTTCTCCTCGAGGAAGTTGATCGAGGTGATCACGCCGCGACCGGCGCAGCCGACACCCGGCTCAGGGCCGCCCGACTCCACGCATTTGATGCCTTTGTAGCCGACCTTGAGCACGTCCGCGAGTTCCAGGTCTTCCACCGAACCTTCCTCTGCCGCGAGGTGCAGGACCGTATCTTGCGCCTTCGCGTTCAGGATCAGGCGGGTAGAGTCGGCTTTGGGGTCGCAGCCGACGATGAGGATTCTCTGCCCGAGGTCGACAAGGGCGGCGAGCGTATTTTGGGAGGTGGTGGACTTGCCGATGCCGCCCTTGCCGTAAAAGGCGATCTGACGCAAACCTGACATGTAGCTTTCCTTCCTTCGTTCCATTCATCGCGGCTGCCGCGACATGAATGCCGGTCGGGCAGCTGTCGCCGCCTCGCACCCAAGGATCTCAAGACTCGTGCCAATTTGGCTGGTCGAACCGAAGAATAATTTAATGGTTGCTTTTCAGGGATTTAGCTGGAGGCCAAAGAAAGGTCGTCGGAACAAGCCGTGTAGCGGACCCGACAATGGCGACACAAAGCGTCGGATCGCGATCCTCAGTCACCGCATTCGTTCGAACCGCCTCGTTGTGTTGAGGTGGGCGAACAGCATCTCGACCCTCTAGCGTTAATTGCGGGATGCTGCGAACTCTTCTGTTCCGGCGAGCTGACGTGCTTGGTTCTCGCGTGTCCTCATCGACACTGCGCAGAATCTTGCGCGCCACGCTGGCATACCATCGATCCACGGCCATCCATCCGGGGCCACGGGCGGATAATTCCGCCATATCACCAACCCAAGGGGACTCGGCTCACTTATCGGCGCAGGAGTTCAGTATCGGCGTCATCGCCTTCACATGTTCGTCGATCCGCTCGAGCACTTTCGCTGCGACAACGTCGCGCTCAGGCAGATGCCACCAGTGCTCGTTGACGAGTTCGACGGTCTCGACCACTGCCTTCAGGACTGCCGGCTCCGGAAGCCTTGCACGGTTCGCAAATGCTTTCCATCGCGGTGCTGCTAGCGCCTTGAACGAGCGCTCCCCTCCAAGCGAAAGCGCCATGGCGTCGGCGGGAATATATGGCACGGTCGACAGAACGTCGTAGATTGGTGCAAGCACCGGCTTGTCGCCGTTACCGGGATAAATCAAAGACCAGTTCTTCAGGTGCATGTCGCCATTGCCAGTGATGACCGTCAGCGCCAGGCGGCGGACGAATTCGAGAGCCGCCGTAGGCGAGACGGCCACGCCAAGGGCCAAGGCTATGTCGTGATAAGCGGCGCCCTCATATTTGCGCGAGGGATAGACGCCGAAGACCTGAGCGAAATCCTCGATGTGAATCCTCTCGCCCTCAGCGCCGCGATCGAAGCGTTTGACGAGAAGGACCTTGCCCTCTGACAGCGTGTTGAATTCTTCGGGAATATCCTCGAAATCGGACTTCTCGACAAGTTCGCGTTCAGGAACCTCCATGCCGATTGCTGCTGCCAGCGCCAGGTTGGCGAATTCGTTCTCGGAAACTCCCCGAAACGCGGTCGAAGGGAACTTGGCGATGTACCGGCCCTGCTCGTCGTCCATCGGCAAGGTAAGGCCGCCGCCTTTTCCAGTGTTCCTCATGACCGACAGCTTCATCTGCACGCCGGCAAGTGAGAACCGTGCCTTGGGGTTATGCTTTGAAGCATCCTGCGAAACTGCTATCGCGCCGTCACTGGGCAACGCCCGCACGGCTCCCGGCAGATCGGCGCCCAGCGCCGCTAAAAGATCGAAATCATTGCCTGGCCGCACATTGCCTTCGTGGTGCTTTTCCATCGCCTCGCGCAATTTCTCCTCCGGCAGGAGGTTCGCGAAGAAAGCGGGCAAGGCGTCCGCAAGAGGCTTCGGATCTTTCCGCAATCCTCCCGTCGCTGCCCGGAACGATAGGCTGAAAACCGGAAAGCCGCCCGTCGCGCGGTAGGCCTCATCGAAGTTGAATGCATTGAAATCGCCCGGCGTCCTAACGATTGTGCCGATCTTCAGTGCGTTCAAGAGCACGTCCAGCGACGGGATCGTCTTAGGTGCGCGAAAGACTGGAGCCATGATCGTCATCGTCAGGTTGAGAAACAAAGGCGGGTCGATCGTCGTCATCATGCGGACGCAATAGAGCCTGGACAGCCGGCACCATGACTTGCGGAACCAGCATCATTTCCAGACCGAGCGCGCGAGCGATATTCATGAGCGTCGTCGCACGCGCCGCTGCGGCTCCCTTTTCGATGTCGCGATAGCGGGGACGGGATATACCCGCCAAGTCAGCGACCTGCTCCTGCGTCATGGCAGCGGCCAGCCTCGCCTGCCTGAAAAGCCCACCGATTTCGCGCAGAATTTCCGATTCAGAGTCCATCATGATACGTATGCGACTATTCCAATGCGCGATGATACGCAAAGGTATCTCATCCAGCGAGCAAGTCAAACTTTCATGATCTGTTCGCGTATCATATATGAAGGTAATGATATGCAAAGAGATCAATCCTTCTTCGAGGGTCTCAGGCTTTAGCGCCGCACAGCAAACGGCGTTCCTCCGAGAACAGCTGCTATGGCCACCGCCCACCGGCGTTTCTACCAATGGGCCCGGTGCGTACGTCGCTGCGAAAACGGCCAACTGAAATAACATTCAGCGAACGGCTATTTTGACCTCGGCCCCGATGCGCCCGACGGTGGCCCTATGAACGCGAAAGAGACGAGCGATTTTAGCTGCCGGACGGCCTTCATTTAACATGTCGATGCTTTCGGAGCGCTGATCGGGCCTTAGTTTCGGACGGCGTCCACCCCTTTCGCCCGCGTTGGCGGGCTGCCTGTAACCGGGGCTCCGGGGGCATTTCTAAAATAATACCCGCTAAGGGAATTCGAAATTGTTTGGATTGAAGCGGTTAGCGGGGATCGGCCTGAAGCGTTCGAGGGGTCGGTCAACTTCGTTCCAGAGATAGTCTCCGGTGGGTGCGATATGAGCCCAAGGAAGCGGTGCGACCTGGGAGAGCAACTCGGCGGGAATCGATGCCCTGGCCGCGGACATAATCGACAGCGCGGCTGAGATAGGCGGTAAGCGCGTAGGCTATTGGAGGCCCGTTCGCTGCGGGATGTGTTGGCGCCCGGTCTAACAAAGCTGCAGGCCAATAAAAGGCCGCTGTTTTCGCCAGCTTTGGGCCATCGACCGCCTGTTGCGTTCCTTCGCCCCCCTCTGTCCCTCCAGCATCAAAAGGACCGTCGCGGCGCACCCGCCCTTCCTGCTCAGATCACATTCAACTCCCTGAACGCCCGCCCGTCGGCGATCCGGCTGTACCCGAACGCCGAGCAATCCACCGTGCGATAGCCGCCATGCACGATCAGTTCGGCCAGCGCCTTGCCGACCGCTGGAGCCTGCTGCAGGCCGTGACCGGAAAACCCGTTGGCGAAGAGGAAATTACCGACCTCGGGATGCGGGCCGATCACCGCATTCTGGTCGAGCGTGTTGTAGTCGTAATGGCCGACCCAGGCGCGCGTCGGCTTGATCGCCTCGAAGGCTGGAATGCGGGTCGCCAGCACCGGCCAGATCACCTCTTCGAACAGCGGCCAGTCGGGGTCGAAGTCGGCGGGATCGGCTGGTCCTTCGCCCTCTTCCGGCTCGGCGCCGCCGGTGATGTAGACCGAACCTTCCGGCCGGACATAGATGCCGCTCGGGTCGACCAGCA
>NZ_JAMYKU010000044.1:0-32797 GCF_040317575.1 Mesorhizobium sp. M1423 | reverse complement strand
GGCCGAGATAATTATTGGCGCAGAAATTCAGCACCTTCTCGCCGCCCACCTCGATCTCGGCCGATTGGGTCGAGGTTATCACCCGCTCGGATTTGTAGAGACCTGCCGATTTCAGTCCTTCAAGCTCGCTGTCGATGTGGGAAAGGAATGCTTCGGTCATGATCAGGCCCTGTTGAGATCGATGAGGACTGTCGCGCCGCGCGGACGAAAAATCCATCGCAAAAGCGACCGCTTCGGTGGCGGCAATGGCACGGCAGAGGCCACGATGTTCAAATGCAGAGGCGCTGCGAAAGATTGCAATAACCACTTTGCGGGTTTCCCGCCACGGTCGCCGCCGCCGGCCTGTTGCCGCCCCAAACCTGTTAACACTTTGAAGCCAAAGGTTGTCGCACAAGAATTCGTTGGCGAGAGGGCCGACTCGGAAAATGTCGCAGCAGCCGGTGCACGCCGTTTCGGGCAGGCTTATACTCCTGATCAAGTCCGGCTACTGGCTGGCTCTGCTGATCATAGCCGCCATGGTAGTGGCGTCCTTCATCCTGCTGCAACAGGTGATGGCGACCCAACGGCACAATCAGGCGCTGCTCGATATCGTCAGCACACAAAAAGCCCTGTCGCAGCGCATCGTCTTCCTTGCCGGCGCAACAGGCAGCGCCTCGCGCGATCAACAGCACGCCCTGGTTAGCGCGCTCAAGCAAGCGACAGTGGAGTTCGAGAAGAACTACGATCTGCTGCTCGAGCGGACCGCCGCCGATCCGGTGTCGCCGGCAAGATTCGATCCGAAATCGATCGAGAGCGTGCTTTTCGCCAAGCCGTACCATCTCGACTATTTCTCGGTTGGGCTGATCGCCAATGGCGAGCGCCTGATCTCTTCATTCGAATCGCGGCTCAACACGACAGGCAGCGGCGGCTACAAGGGCGGAGAGGAGCGCGTCAACCTGGACGCTTCCGTTGCCAACGCAACTTTGTCGGGCTACGCAGCACTCGGCCAGCGCATCAGCGCCTACGCGGACCAGCGCTCCGAAAGGCTCCTCGATCTTCATCGCACATTGTTCTATTCGACCATCGGCGTCATCCTGCTGGTGGCACTTTTCATTTTCCGGCCGATGTCGAATGCCATCTTGCGCCGGACGCGCGAGCTGGTCGATGCTCGCAATTCCATGGCCTTTATTGCGGTGCATGACGGGCTGACCGGCCTGCACAACCGCACCTTCCTGACCGATCATTTCGATACGTTCATCAGTGGTGCGCAGCGAAGGCGTGAACGGGTCGCCGTGGTGCAGTTCGACCTCGACCGGTTCAAGCAGATCAACGACACGCTCGGCCACGCCGCTGGCGATTATGTGCTGGTTGTGGCCGCGCAGCGTATGCGCGATTCGTGCCGGACGTCGGATCTCAACGTGCGTCTCGGAGGCGATGAATTCGTTGTGGTCCTCAACGACGCCGGCAGCACCGCGGATATCGATATCGTCGCCAGGCGCATGCTGGCCAAACTCAATCAGCCGGTCATCTTCCAAGGCACGACGATCCATCCAGGCGTAAGTGCCGGGATTGCGGTCTACCCGATTGATGCCGACAATGCGCAGGACCTGCTCGTCCATGCCGATCTGGCGCTCTATTCAGCCAAGAAGCAGGGCGGCGGCAGCTTGTCGTTCTTCTCCGATGAGCTGAGGCGCGAACTCGATAATCGCAAGCAGCTCGAGCTCGACATCAGGACCGCCATCTCTGAGAAGGCGTTCGAAGTCTATTTCCAGCCGCAGGTATCGCTGTCGGATGGCGCTATCAGTGGCATCGAGGCTTTGGTTCGCTGGAGGCATGCCGAGCGCGGCATGATCGCGCCGGGCGAGTTCATTCCGATCGCAGAAAAATGTGGCTTGATGCCCGAGATCGGCCGCATCGTTATTGCCAAGGCGATCGACGAAGCAGCCGAATGGAACCGCGCAGGCATCGCCTTCGGACGGATCGCCGTCAATGTATCCGGTTCGGAGCTGCGCGAGACAGATTTCGAAGTCTTCCTGTTCGGGGCGCTGGAGAGGGCTGGCCTGCCCGCGCACAAACTATCGCTGGAGATCGTCGAATCCGTCATTCTCGACGACGAGAAGACCGGTATCGCGGCAAAGCTGCGGCACATCCGCGCCGCCGGCATCCATCTTGAACTCGATGATTTCGGCACCGGCTACGCATCGCTCAGTCATGTCAATCCAAAAGAGATCGACCGGCTGAAGATCGATCGCCGTTTCGTCCAGAACATCAACGAGAACAGCGGCAACACCAAGATCGTGCGTGCCCTCACCGAGCTCGCCCGCGGTCTCGGCATTTCGATCGTCGCGGAGGGCGCCGAAACAGAAGCCGAGCTCGACTCGCTGATGGCGATCGGCTGCGACCAGGTGCAAGGCTATTCCATCGCGTTCCCGATGCCACCGGACAGAGTGCGCGAATGGCTGGTGGCACGGGCGCCCAAGAAGGCTAGGCTGACGGTGCTGCAAGGCCGGCTGGCGTAAATCCGTCATGGTTCGGGCTTGCGAACCGACCTGATGAGCCGAGGCGGAAGGTCACCCTCATCGCCGGGAAATGCTACCAGCAATTGTCCAAAGCTGGGCACGCGCGCCAGTCTTTCGTAGTCCTGAAACGACAGAATGACCGCCTGCTTGCGGCCGCGCCGCGTGATGGCCGCCGGTTCTCCCGCGACGACCTGATCGAGCAGCGCCGAGAGTGTAGTCCTGGCATCCTTCAGCGAAATTTCGCGCATAGCGTTTTCCTAGCCCAATTCTAACCCTCGACATTGGCCCGCAGCGCGGCCAGCACCTGTGCAAACTCCGCCAACCTGTCGTCGGATAATCCCTTCCGCAGCCGCTTGTCGAAGGCTAACGCGGCGGTGCGCAATTTCAGGAACAGCGCTTCTCCGGCTTGGGTCAGCTCCACCTGGTGAACCCGGCGATTTTCGGGATCGCGGCGCCGTATCAGCAGGCCTTGCGTCTCCATGGCGTTGAGATGATGGGTCAGTGTTGCGCCCCGAATACCGATCATGCCGGCGAGCTCGCGTTGGTTGGCCAGCTCCCGCGACTTGACCGACAGCAAAGTCACCCAGACCGGCAGCGTGCCGCCGGCCTCGACCAGGGCTGCATCGAAAGCCTGCGCCACCAGCTTGGCGGTGCGGGCGAGATTCATCCCGATCGGCGGGCGGTCAAAGGGCGTCATGGTCCGACACTAGAACAAGGGCAAAGCCTATGGAACCGGCTCGAGCTTATGCGTTGACATCTAATCATTTGATATCTATCCATATGGTTAGCGGTGGGCAAGAGAGGAAATGCGGTCATGCAATATGTCTACATCATCGTCCTCGGCCTTCACGTCATGGCGGGTGTGTTCTGGGCCGGCACCACCATCGCGGTTGCCCGCGAACCGGAGATCCGGGCGGAACGTTTCTTCCGGCCGCAAATGGGCGCGGCCGGCGTGGTTTTCCTCACGGGTTTGCTGCTCTGGTATTTCTTCCACAACGGCTCCTTCGGCTCGATGGAGAAGGTCCTGGCGCTGGGCATCTTGACTGCCTTGATTGCCGCCGGGGTCCAGGGCGCACTGGTGGGTTCCGCCAGCAGGCAGTTGGCCGGTGCTGATGCGGCGAAGCAAACCCAGTTGCGCGCGAAGATGACAAAAGGCGAACGCATCGCCGGCGGGCTGCTGGTCATCACCGTGTTCTGCATGGCTACCGCCAGGATGTTTTGAGCGGCCTGCCGCAATCGCAAGATCGTACGGTGTCCGGCCGCAAGCCGGCGGCGTGCGCGGCGCGCAGAACGAGCCGAAGTACCGTGGTGGCTCTCCGTACGGAGGTTCGGCTGCGCGCCACCAATCAATCCAAAATATTCCTCAGATTCGCAAGCCGAACCTGATGCCGTCATAGATGGCGGCGTGGATGTTGCGCGAGGCTACTGCATCGCCGATGCGGAAGAGCACGAAACCGGCGTGAGGATTGCGCACGGGAAAGATGTCGCCGCCATTGACCAGCTTTTCGTAGTCGATCGCGCCGGCGTTCTTCGACAGCGGCTTCAGCGCCAGATAGAGATCGTCGAGCGGCAGCGTGCCGTGCTCGACCACCACCTGGTCGACGCGGCGCTCTCCGCGCCAGCCATCAGCGAAGTCGGAGGCGAGCTCGGCGATCAGCTGGTTGCCCTCGCGCCGCACCGAACGCAGCCGTGTGTTGATGGTCACCGTGACACCCTTTTCCTGGAAGGCGCGCATGTAAGGCACATGGTTCATGCCGCCCATTTCCGGCGCGAAGAAGCGCTCTGGTGAAACCAGCTCCAGCCTGGCGCCGCTGTTGGCGATCAGTTCGGCAGCACCCATGCCCTGATGGCCGCCATTGTCGTCATAGAGCAGCACGTTCTCGGCCGGCTTGACGCTGCCGGCCATGATGTCCCAGCTCGAGGTGACGAGATCGTCGCCCGCAGTCAGAGGCGGGTTCTGCGGCAGGCCGCCGGTGGCGATCACCACCACGTCCGGCGACAGCGCCAGCACGTCGTCCTTCTCCGCCCAGGTGTCGTAGCGGATCTCGACGCCGAGCCGGTCCAGCTCGGCCAACCGCCAGTCGATGATGCCGATCAATTCCTTGCGGCGCGGGTTCTGCGTTGCCAGCCGCACTTGGCCGCCGGCCTGGCTCGATGCTTCCAGCACCGCTACCTGGTGCCCGCGCTGGGCGGCGACCCGCGCTGCCTCCAGCCCGCCGGCGCCGGCGCCGACCACGACCACCTTTCGCTTCGGTCCCTCGGTTTTCGGGATGATATGCGGGATATCAGCCTCGCGGCCCGTTGCCGCATTGTGGATGCACAGCGCCTCACCGCCCTCATAGATGCGGTCGAGGCAGTAGGTTGCACCGACGCAAGGACGTATCTCGTGCTCGCGGCCCTCCATCACTTTTTTGACGATGTGCGGGTCGGCGATATGGGCGCGCGTCATGCCGACCATGTCGAGCTTGCCGGTGGCGATGGCGTAACGCGCGGTGGCGACGTCGGAAATCCGCGCAGCATGGAAGGTCGGGAATTTCGTCGCCGCCCTCACCTCGCCGGCGAAGTCGAGATGCGGCGACGACCGCATGCCGGTCACCGGAATGACTTTTGTCAGCGCGGCATCAGTCTCGATCGAGCCACGGATGATGTTGAGGAAATCGACCTTGCCGGAGCCGGCCAGCCGCCTGGCGATTTCGACGCCTTCCTGTTTCGACAGGCCTTTCTCGAAATCCTCGTCGGCGACCATGCGGATGCCGACGACGAACTTTTCGCCGACCGCGGCACGCACCGCATCGAGCACCATTCCGGTGAAGCGCAGCCGGTTGTCGAGCGAGCCGCCGAAATCGTCGTCGCGCTGGTTGGTGGCCGGCGACCAGAAGCCGTCCATCAGGTGGCCGTAGGCCTCGAATTCGATGCCGTCGAGGCCGGCAGCCTGGCAGCGCTGGGCGGCCGCCGCGTAGTCGGCGACGATGCGCTCGATATCCCAGTCCTCGATAACCTTGGGAAAGGCGCGATGCGCCGGTTCGCGCACCGGCGAAGCCGACAGCACCGGCAGCCAGTCGGCCTTGTTCCAGCCGGTGCGGCGGCCGAGATGGGTGATCTGGATCATCACCTTGCAGTCATGCTCGTGGCAGGCATCGGTAAGCTCGGCGAGCCACGGCACGATGCGGTCGTCATAGACATGCAGATTGCCGAAGGCGGCCGGGCTGTCGCGCGAGACGATCGCCGAGCCGGCGGTCATGGTCAGCGCCATGCCGCCCTTGGCCTTTTCGGCATGGTAGAGCCGGTACCGCTCCTTTGGCATGCCGTCCTCAGAATAGGCCGGCTCATGGCTGGTCGACATCACCCGGTTCTTCAGCGTCAGATGCTTGAGCTGATAGGGCTGGAGGAGCGGGTCGTTGCTAGTCATCGTCTTCCTGCTGTTTCAAATTGTGCTAATGAGCGGCAAATTTTTGTTTTTACGCATGTCGCTATCCCAAAATCGCTGCGCAGTTTTGGGCGACATGCAGCAAGGAACCTGCTCATGACCGATACGAAAAACCTCACCCAGCTCGGCACCAACGTCGAGGCGCCACAGAGCCCTGAAGCGGCAGTCCTGGAAACCGTGCCATTTTCGCGCGGCGACGGCCCGCCGGCCATCGTTCGCTTCACCTGCCCGGAATTCACTTCGCTCTGCCCGGTCACCGGCCAGCCGGACTTCGCCCATATCGTCGTCGACTACGCACCCGATGCGCTGCTGGTGGAATCGAAGTCGCTCAAGCTGTTCATGACCTCGTTTCGCAACCATGGCGCGTTCCACGAAGAATGCACCGTCATGATCGGCCGCCGCATCATCGCCGCGACCAAGCCATTGTGGTTGCGCATCGGCGGCTACTGGTATCCGCGCGGCGGCATTCCGATCGACGTGTTCTGGCAGACGGGCGCCCCGCCGGAAGGTGTGTGGCTGCCCGACACCGGCGTCGCCCCCTATCGCGGGCGCGGGTGAGCCTGAGTTTCTGAGGAAAATACGTTGCATCAGTTGAGCGGGAGCCGCCGGTAGCGGCCGGGATTGTTCGGGTCGCTGAAATGGCCCATCGGCCCGTGTTCGGCGAAGTGGCCCGCCCAGCGTTTCATCGCAGCCGGATCGAGTTCGACGCCCAGCCCGTCACCCTCCGGCACGCGCACCGTATTGCCCGTCTGGCGGAAAGGACCGTCCTTGATGACATCGCCGATCTGCCAGCGAAACAGCGACTGCGATGCTTCGCTGATCCACGGTGTCGCCGCCACGACGTGCAGATAAGCCGATGTCATGATGCCGAGATCGTTCGAATAGCACCAGAACCCCTTGCCCATCGCCTCACAGGCGGCGATGAATTTCAGAGTTTTCGACAATCCGCCGAGTGCTGCGAAATTGCAGACGAAGTAATCCGGCGCACCGAGCGCGACTGCCCGTCTGAGATCCGGGATGTGCGTGGAGAACGGAATGCGCGAATGCTGGCGCAGCGCTGCCATCTCCTCGAAGGTCGCGACCGGATCCTCGTAATTGCGGATGTTGAACGGCTCGATCTCGCGCAGTACCCAGCGCGCTGTGGTCAGCGACCACTGCATGTTGGAATCGAGTTTGATCTGCGCCTTATCGCCAAGCGCCTCGCGCAGCATGCGCACTGTCCTGATCTCGAGCTCGGGATCGCCCATGATCAGCTTGCCCTCGAAGATCGTCGAGCCGTGCTGTTCTCGCATGCCGAGACAATAGTCGACGATCGCTTCGGCGGTCATCTCGCCGCCGGCTCCGCCTTGAGCGGGGCGAAAGGCGAAATATTCCGAAAACGGAATGTCCTTGCGCACCGCGCCGCCGAGCAGCTTATAGAGCGGCATGCCGAAGACCTTGCCTCTTATATCCCAGAGCGCCAGTTCGATGGCGCCGAACGCCACCGTGGCTGCGTTCTCGCCGGTGTTGGCGGTGATCTGCCAGGGCGGCACACAGCGCGCCTCGCAGTCGGCGATGTCGAGCGGATCGGCGCCAATCAGCGCAGGCGCGATCTCGGCCTTGATCACCTCGCCGAAATGCCACCATGGCGCCTCGCCCAGTCCGACCACGCCTTCGTCCGTCTCGACCTCGATGATCGATTTCGAGGCGCCGCCGTAGAGACCAGCCGTCCACCAGAACGGAGCATCGAGCGGGACGTTGACGTGGGTGACGCGGATGTTGCTGATCTTCATCGGTTCCGTTCTCACTCACACTGGTATTGGCTGAGCGCCCATTCGCCTGTCACCGAGAGCAGGTCCGATATCTTCCAGTCGCCGTCGACCTTTTTGAGCTTCCATTCCAGTCGGTGCGGATTGCCGGAGGCGACGAAAGCGACAACGACCTTGGCCTGGTCGCCCTTGACCGCTTCGATGGTCTTCAGGCTCTTGTCGATCTCCGCCTCGTCGTATTCGGCATTGTCGAGCGCCATGTTGGGATCGAGGCACTCGCCCTGCCCCGACTTCCGCAGCGCATCGCTCTTGTCGAGCACCGACTTCGCCGGATCGGTGAAATGGCCCCGCTGAGCCGGATCGACCTCGAGCCCGGCATGCTCGTAGAACGGCCTCACCACCGCCGTCGGCGAGCCAGGCTGCACGGGTGCGGCCGGTGCGTTTTCTGCCGGCGGCTCTGCCGGCGGAGGTGCCGCGTTGTCGGCCGGCGCGTCTGCGGGCGGCGCGCCCAACAGGCCCTGAGCGGCGGCGCTGCTCAATCCGGCCAGCAGGCACGCAGTCGCCAGAACCCAGGGACGGCAGCGGAGCACGGCATCACTCCGGGGTCTGCCCGGCCAGACATTCGAGCGCACTCAGCGTCCAGCCGCTGGTCTTCGAGGTGATGTCGGCGACCTTCCACTGGCCGTCGATCTTCTTCAACGACCAAACCATTTCGCGTTTGGAATCATCGCCTTCCGGGAAAAGGTTGAACGTCGCCGTCACCTCGGCGCTGTCGCCATCCAGTGTTTCCGCCAGCGTCAGCGTCTTGGCCACGGTCTTCTCGTCATAGTCCTGCGCATCGAGACCAGGGGCGAAGTCGATACAAGGAACTTCATCCGGATGGTTCTTTGCCGCGTTGTCGTTCAGTTCGAACAGTTTCGTCACCGGTGCGGTGAAGCGGTCGCGATATTGTGCATCGGCCTCGAATTTGACCGACGGGACATAAAAGAACTTCACGGCGTTGGCAGCAGGGCCGGCAAACGCGGCCGCCGGCAAGGCAATCGAAAGCGCGGCAACAAAAAGTGGCAGTTTCATGCGTGTCCCCGATTGTTCACTCACGGAAGCTATCAGTACCACGCATCTTGCCTGTCCGCTTTCTTGCGGTCCATGAAATCCTGCAACGCCTCCTCTGCTGGCAACTCAGGCGTTCAGCCAGACGTTCTGCAGATCCATCTCGAAGGTTTGGTGGACACCGTAGTTCTTCACCTTCTCGCTCATGTGGCTGAACAGCTTCTGCCAAAACGGCTGAATGATGACGCCCGAATCCTGCAGGATCTGCTCGATGTCCTTCATGACTTCGCGGCGCTTCTCGACGTCGATCAGCGACAGAGCCTGCTTGAGCTTGGCATCGAAATCAGGGTTCGCGTAGCCGGTTTCGTTCCACGCCTCGCCGGTGCGATAGCCCAGCGCCAGCACCTGGACGCCAAGCGGGCGCATGTACCAGATGGTCATCGAATAGGGGTATTTCGTCCAGTCGTTCCAGAAGGTCGAACCCGGCAGCACGGTGCGCTTCACCTTGATCCCGGCGTCGCGCAACTGGCCGGCAATAGCGTCGCCGGTATTCTTTTGCCAATCGTCCTCGACGGTGATCAGTTCATGCTCGAAGTCGGCCTGCTTGGCCTCGGCCATCAGCTTCTTGGCGCCCGCGGCGTCACGTGTCTTCTTGGGCAGCGCGAAGTATTCCGGATGAATCGGGCTGACGTGATGGTTTTCACCAACAGTCCCTCGCCCGGCATAGCCAAGTTCGAGCACCGCCTGGTTGTCGACGGCCATTTGCAGGGCGTTGCGGACGCGCTTGTCGTCGTAGGGCTTGTGCGTGACGTTGGTCCGGGCAACGAGCGTGGTCGCTGTCGCGACCTCCGATTTTACCAGCCCCATCTTGTCGAGGATGTCTATGAAGTCGGCGGGCGTCTCGAAGTTGAGATCGATTTCGCCGGAGTCGAATGCATTTATCGACGCGTTGAAATCGGTTCCGTAGTCGATGAATTCGACGCCGTCGAGAAGCGCTTCACCGCCCCACCACTTGCCAGTCTCACGACGCTTGACGACCGCTTTCTGGCCGACCGCATAAGACACCAGTTCGAACGGCCCGGTGCCAATCGGCTTCTCGATCGGATTGGCACCGTCGGCGTCGAAGTTGCGATGGACCACCAGCGCCGGATAGTCGGTGAAGTTCGGGATCAGCGAGATGTCCGGCTCGTTCAGCTTCAGCTTGACCGTGTTGTCGTCGACCTTGGTGATCGCGCCATCCCTGGCCTTGCCGGTTTTTGCGTCGATCAGTGCACCGACGCGCGCGGCCATGGAATTGCCGGCTGCAGCCTTTTCGCACCAGCGCGTCAGATTGTAGGCCACATCATCGGCGCCGAAAGCATCACCATTGGTCCAGGTGATGCCCTTGCGCACATGCAGCACATATTCGGTGGCGTCGTCATTGACCTCCCAGCTTTCAAGCAGAACCGGCTCGAAAGTGAACTGGCGGGTGTAGCGGACAAGCGGCTCGAGCCAGCAGCGTGAAATGTTCGCAAGTTCCACCCAGTCGTAGGTGCGCGGGTCCTTTTGTGCCTTCACCGACATCGAAACATGCAGCGTGCCGCCTTTCTTCGGCTCTTCAGCCAAAGCCCGTTCTGGCACGGCAAGACCGATCATGCCGTAGGCAAGGGCTGTCGATGCGCCGAAAGCGCTTGCCAGAGCCAGAAACTCGCGCCGATCCACACGACCTGCACGCGCCTCGCTGGCCATCGCTTCGATGGCGCTCGGTACGCGATCACCATTGCTTCTGAAGAGTGTCATTTTTTCCTCCGTTATGGTTCCCATCGGGTCTTCGCCCGTTATCAACTAACGCTGTCCGGTAGTTTCTCCTCGCGCCGCGCAATCAAATCTTTGAGACCATCGGCGATGCCCTCATCGAGCTTCGGCTCCTCATAATCGGCGAGCATGTTGCGCGCTTTCTCGCGGCCGCGAGTGTCGTGGTCCTTTGCTCCTTCCGCCTTCCACTGTTCGAACGAATTGAAGTCCATGATGCTCGGTATGAAGAAGGCGGACTCGAAATGCTGGAGCGTGTGTTGGGTGCCGAGGAAATGGCCCTGCGGTCCGACCTCGCGGATAGCCGCCATAGCCTCCTTGAAATCGTCGAATGGCAGCCCGCCAGCATATTTGTACCAGCCGACAAGCTGCTCGCAGTCGGTGGCAAATTTCGAATAGCCGCAGGTCAGGCCGGCCTCGAGCCAACCGGCGGAGTGCCAGATGTAGTTGGCGCCGGCAAGGATGGCGGCATGCATCAGCATGTTCGCCTCGTAGCCCGCCTGGGCGTCGTTCAGCTTCGAACCGACATGGAAACCGGACGTGCGCCACGGCAGCCGATACTTCCGCGCCAGCGCGCCCATGAGATACATCATCTGGGCCGCCTCCGGCGTGCCGCCCATGGGAGCGCCGGTCTTCATGTCGACCGTCACCATGAACTGTCCGTAGATCTGCGGCGAACCCGGACGCAAGAGCTGTGTGAACGCGACGCCCGCCAGCGCTTCGGCATTGACCTGCGCGACCGCACCGACTGCAGAGGCCGAAGTCGAGGCGCCGCAAAGGGCGAAGGGCGCGAGGATCAGCGGCTGGTTGTGGCGCGCATAGACTTTCATCGCGTCCAGCATGGTGGCATCCCAGACCAGCGGCGAATTGCAGTTGGTGATCGCCACCAGGACCGGGTTGTCGCGGACATAGTCCTCGCCGAACACGATGCCTGCCATCGCCATCGTGTCTTCGGCTCGATCTTTGGAGGTCACGATGCCCATGAACGGCTTGTCGGAGTGCTTCAGCGCTGAATGGATGATGTGGAGGTGACGCTTCGGCACCGCGATTTCCATCGGCTCGCAGATGATCGAGCTCGACGAATGCAGCGCCGGCGCCATGTAGGCCAGCTTGTGGAAATTGTTGAGGTCGGCGAGTGTGCCGTAGCGCCTGTTGTTGTCGAGGTCGCGCACATAAGGCGCCCCGTACATCGGCACGAAGATGGAGTTGTTTCCACCCACACGTACGGAACGCTGGGGATTCCTCGCATTGAGCGTGAACTCCGACGGGACCTTCGAGACGAGGTCCATCAGCAGGGCGCGGTCGATCCGGACCCTTGTCTCGGAGACATCGGCGCCCGCCGCCTTCCACATTGCGATAGCCTCGTCGTCGCGGAACTCGCATCCCACCTCTTCGAGGATGCTGAGCGATTCCTGGTGGATGAGCTCCACCGCCTCGTCCGGGACCATCTGATACACCGGAATCTTGCGAACCAGGGTCGGAAATGACGCGACGGGAGCTCCCCGCAGCGCCTTGCGCCCCAGGCGGCCACCCGCGCGACGATTGGTATGTTCGCTCACTTCAACGGCCGGTGCGTTCATGGAGGCTCCATCTTCCTGTCTCGATCAATCTAGCCAGACAAAATGCAGCTGTGACGCTGGAAAATCCTGATCTCTTGTATAAGCTCAGCTTATGCGAAGCTTGCGCCATCTGCTGCCCTCGGCCGGCAGCCTGATCGTTTTCGAGGCCGCCGGCCGGCTGTCGAGCTTTACCGCCGCCGGGCGGGAGCTCGGCATGACGCAGGCTGCCGTCTCCTATGCGATCCGTGGGCTCGAGGAGCAGCTCGGCGCCAAACTCTTCCAGCGCCGCCACCGGCAAGTCAGCCTTACCGAGGCCGGCGATCGCTTTCACGCCGACGTCTCGCTCGGCCTGTCGCACATCCGGAAGTCGGCGGAAGATCTGCGCCAGATCGCCGTCGGCGCTCACGTGACGCTCGCCGCCTCGACCGCATTCGCCTCGTTCTGGATGATGCCGCGCCTGCAGCAGTTTCGCGACGAACTGCCGGGCATCGACCTGCGCATCCAGACCGCGGACCGCGATCTCGACATCATCGCCGAAGACATTCCGCTCGGCGTCCGCGGCGGCGAGCCCAAGGAATGGCCGGATTATCATTCGCTGCCGCTGGCCGATGAAGTGATATTCCCCGTCGCCGGCGTTAGTTATGTGGCCCGGTTCGGGCTGCCGGCGAACGTGAAGGACCTTCCATCGCATCGTCTCATTCATCTCGAAGAGCCGTTTCGCGAGGCCGCCAGCTGGGACGAATGGTTCGCCTCGGCCGGTGTCGACATCGCCGATGCCGGGCGTGGCTTGCGCATCAACGACTATGCGCTGGTGATCCAGGCAGTCATGGAAGGGCAAGGCATCGCGCTCGGCTGGGGTCATCTCGCCGAGCGGCTGCTGGCATCAGGGCTGCTGGTGCGCGTCACCGGCCACACAATGACGACCGGCAAGGGCTTTCATGTCATCTGGTCGAGGAACCGCGAGCTCAGCGACAACGCCCGCAAGGTGCGGGACTGGCTGGCGGCGCAAGCGTGAGGCTATCCCACAATGCCCGGTCAAACCGTCACGACGATCTTGCCGAATTGTTCGTTCGACTCGAGATAACGATGCGCCTCGACGATCTGATCAAACGGAAAGGTTCTAGCGATTGCGGGCTTCAGCGAACCCGATTTCAGTCCATCAAGGATGAATGTCTTGGCGGCCTGCAGCCGGGCCGGATCGCGCACGATCTCGTGGACGAGATAGCCGCGCAGCGTCAGCGTCTTGGCCAGCACTGCAGGTAGCGGAAAAGGTGTCGGGTCGAGACTCAAGCCGCCATATTCGATGAGAATGCCGCCCCGTGCCATCGCTGCCGTCAGAGGCTCGAAGATCGGCCCGCCGACCGCGTCGAACACCACGCGGATGCGCTCCGGACCGGCGATTTCCTTCAACCTGGCTTCCAGATCCTCCTCTGCCGAGGCGATGACGGGGGCCGCGCCGAACTCAAGCAAAGCCCGCTTCTTGGCAGATGTCCGTGTGACCGCGATCGGCGTCGCGCCAACCAGGTTGGCAATCTGGATCGCCGCCAGTCCGACGCTGCTCGACGCGGCAGTGATAACGACAAAGTCTTCCCTGCCGAGTTTGGCAATGTCGATCAGCGCACCGTAGGCGGTGAGATATTGCATCCACGCAGCGGCGGCCTCTTCCCAGCTCAGCGATGGTGGATGCTTGACGACGAGCTCGGCGGGATATGTGGCAATCTCACCATAGGCAGGCCAGCGGGCCATCGACACTGGCGGCACGATGCTGACGGCATCGCCCGGCGCAAACCCGTCCACGCCTTCGCCGACCGTTTCGACGAGGCCAGCGGCCTCAAGCCCAAGACCGGAAGGCAACGGCGCGGTTTGGATATATCTGCCTGAACGCAGCAACGCCTCGGCCCGGTTCAGACCCAACGCCTTGACACGGATCTGGATCTCGCCTCGTCCCGGCGCAGGCATGTCGACATTCTCGATGCGCAGAACCTCGGGACCACCCAGCTCATAAAAACGAACGACACGCGCCATCGGTCACAACTCCAAAATATTTGCACTGAATGTGCTATGCCAGCGGCAATCAGGCGGATAAATAGCCGCTTGAGTAGATCAGTGGAAACTGTGGGTTTTGAATATGGATCGCCTTACCAGCATGGCCGTGTTCGTCAAAGCCGTCGACCTGGGCTCGTTCGCGGCCGCGGCGGCGGCTCTTGATCTGTCCGGGCCGATGGTCGGCAAGCATGTCCGGTTTCTCGAGGAGCGCCTGGGCGTGCGCCTCATCAACCGGACCACGCGCCGCCAAAGCCTGACGGATTTCGGGCGCGCCTATTATGAACGCTGCCGGCTGGTGCTTGCCGAAGCGGAGGCCGCGGATGCACTCGCCGCCGACCAGCTTGCCGAACCGCGCGGAAAGCTGCGCGTCCTCATGCCGGTGCATTTCGGCCGGCGCTGCGTTGCCCCGATCCTGTTCGGGCTTGCGCAGCAATATCCGGCGCTGGAACTTGACCTGTCGTTCAGCGACGCCCTCGCCGACCTCGCCGAGGACGGCTGCGACCTTGCCATCCGAACGGGCGATCTGGAGGACCAGGCCGGGGTGATGGCGCGGCGCGTCGCGCGCCAGCACATGGTCGTCTGCGCGTCGCCATCCTATCTCGACAGGCACGGCCAGCCGCAGGCGATAGATGACCTCGGCAGCCATCACGCGATCATCTACCGCCGTTCCGGGCGTGCCGTTCAGCCGTGGCTGTTTCCACGCAATGGCCAGCCTGCGACGGAGGTCAGGCTCGCTGGCAGATTGCGGCTCGACGATCTCGATGCCATCGCCGATGCCGCGGCCGCCGGCATGGGGCTCGCCTGGCTGCCATACTGGCTGGTTCGCCAGCGCATTCAGGCGGGCGTACTTGTCCCGCTATTGCCGGAACAGCCGAGGTTTCTCTATGACGCCCATGCGCTGTGGCTGCAGACGCCACATCTGCCGATGAAAGTCCGCCTTGCCGTCGATGCACTGGCGGCAGCGCTGCCCAAACTCATGACTTGAAGTGCACGGTCGCGGTCAGCTGCGTGGATTTCCTCGAGAACGACCCGACGATTGAACAATAATCTATATGGTAAGATTTCGAATATACAGGAGGTAAACCAGAACAACTGTTAGCGATATCGAAATAATCGTCCAAATAGTGAACAAAATTACTCTTGCAATACGACTCTTTCGACGCTGTATCCATCGAGCGAAGTTTACCATTAAGTAATCTAGGATGACGTCCAAATGTCGCCTCCAACGGCCATTCGCTTCAGATTTTGGCCTTCGCCCGACTAAATCCACTAAGTCAATTGGGGGCCAAGCCCATTCACTTCAACAATATTCCTATCTCTACATCGTGGCGGGACAGCACCCCCCTCTGGCCTGCCGGCCATCTCCCCCGCAAGGGGGGAGATTGGCGGTTCATGCGTCCCGCCAACCTTTGAGACATTGGAGACTGGCGGAGGCCGAGGCGACATCCGATCTCCCCCCTTGCGGGGGAGATGGCCGGCAGGCCAGAGGGGGGTGGGACGGAGCGCAACGGAGCAGTCTCCCTGCCTTGCAACAATCAACGCTATTCTCCCCCTCCCGCATCGACCACGAATCCGCCTATAGTGCTGCCATGCCCATTCGCCAGCTTTCCGAAACGATGATCAACCAGATCGCCGCCGGCGAAGTCATCGAGCGTCCGGCAAGCGTGGTCAAGGAACTGGTCGAGAACGCGCTCGATGCCGGCGCCACGCGTGTCGAGATCGTCACCGCTGGTGGCGGGCTGAACCTGATCCGCGTCAGCGACGACGGCTCGGGCATTCCGGAAAAGGAACTGGCGCTGGCGATTGCGCGCCATTGCACCTCCAAGCTCGCCGACAACATTCACGACATCCGCTCGCTTGGCTTCCGCGGCGAGGCTTTGCCGTCGATCGGCTCGGTGGCGCGGCTGTCGATCCGCTCGCGCACCGCATCAAGCGAAAACGCCGCCGAGATCGGCATCGCCGGCGGCCGCGTCTCCGCCGTCAGGCCCGCCGCCGCCAATCGCGGCACCACGGTCGAGGTGCGCGACTTGTTCTTCGCCACGCCGGCGCGGCTCAAATTCATGAAGGGTGAGCGCGCAGAAAGCTCGGCCATCGGCGACGTGATCAAGCGCATCGCCATCGCCTTCCCCGCCGTGCGCTTCACGCTCGCCGGCCCGGACCGCTCGACGCTGGAGCTGCCGGCGACCGAGGACAGCCCGGAAGGCCGGCTGCGCCGGGTGGCACAGGTGATGGGCGCCGACTTTCCCGACAATGCGATCGCCATCGACGCGGTGCGGGACGGCGTGCACCTCGCCGGCCATGTCTCGGTGCCCTCCTTCACCCGCGCCAACGCCCTGCAGCAATATGCCTATGTCAACGGCCGCCCGGTGCGTGACAAATTGATCGCCGGCGCCATTCGCGGCGCCTTCGCCGACGTGCTGCCGCGCGACCGCCATGCCGTCACCGTGCTGTTCCTGACGCTCGATCCGGCGATCGTCGACGTCAACGTCCATCCGGCCAAGGCCGACGTGCGCTTCCGCGATCCGGGGCTGGTGCGCGGCCTGATCGTCGGCGCCATCCGCGAAGCACTGGCCCATGCCGGCATCCGCGCCGCCACCACCGGGGCCGCCGGCATGATGGCAGCGTTCCGGCCGGGCGCGGCATCCTATGCGCATGGCGGCCCGGCCAACGGTCACCGCAGTTACGAGGCCGCCTATCGGGCATCGGGCTTTGCCGGGTTCGACCCTGCCCGTTCGCCGCAGCGGCCGCTCGATATGGGCTCTGCAAATGGCGGCTTCGGCGAGGACGAGCAGGCGGCCTTCGACGCCGGCCCACTGCACAGTGCCGACGCGCGCGCCGGACAGGATCAGGCGGCAGAGACGCTGCTCGGCACGGCCCTGGGCGCGGCGCGCGCGCAAGTGCATGAGAACTATATCGTCGCCCAGACCAGGGATTCGCTTGTCATCGTCGACCAGCATGCGGCGCATGAGCGACTGGTCTACGAGGCCTTGAAGAACGCCCTCCACTCACGCGCGGTGCCGTCGCAGATGCTGCTGCTGCCCGAGATTGTCGATCTGCCGGAAGAGGATGCCGAGCGGCTTGCCATGCACTCCGAGACGCTGGCCCGCTTCGGCCTCGGCATCGAGCGCTTCGGCCCAGGCGCCGTTGCGGTGCGCGAGACGCCGTCGATGCTCGGCGAGACCAACGTCCAGCAGCTGGTGCGCGACCTCGCCGACGAGATCGCCGACAATGACACGGTCGACACGCTGAAGGAGCGGCTGGACAGGATAGCCGCGACCATGGCCTGCCACGGCTCGGTACGTTCCGGCCGCCTGCTCAAACCGGAAGAGATGAACGCGCTGCTGCGCCAGATGGAGGCGACGCCCGGCTCCGGCACCTGCAACCACGGCCGCCCGACCTATATCGAGCTCAAGCTGGCGGATATCGAGAGGCTGTTCGGGCGACGGTAAGCATTACCTGGGCAACGCCAAGCGAGGCACCCGCTCAATTCGCCAATTGATGATACTTCTTGGTTTTAAGAGAGAAAACATAGTCCATTGTATAGCCAGCGCCGCCGCCACGAAAGTTTACTGAAATGACCTCGGCGATTTTTTCCGTCTGTTTTTGAACATTCATGTAGATTGGCGTCATCAGCATTCCCGCGTCGCAATTGTCGTCATCGAACTCGATCTCTTGATAGACTTTCTTGCTTCGCTTGCCGATGACTTGCAATTTTCGCATGCAAATTCCGGCTTCGGTTTTCGCGTAGATGCCTGAAAACCTGTCGGTAGCGGTCTGCGCCCGGAACGGGATCTCAACGGTTCCGTCAATCTTCCCGTCTCCGGTATCGTCCAGGCTCGCAACTTTCTTGAGCGTGACGGGATGTTTGTCCGCACCCTTGCTCCAGGTTCCTGTTGCGCCGCTTTCACCAATGTCGAGAGAAAATGGGCATCCACTGGTGTCGACGGGCGTTTTCGAACCCATGACCAGCACCCGGTCGAATTCCTTGTCGTCCGCAATCTCGCAAAGGGATACGCTGGTGCCGTTGATCTTGCCGTACACTGCTATCGGGCTTTGCTTCGCGTCGTAGAAATAGCTCCCCTCGACCGTAATCCCGCTGCCGAAACTGTCATTCCTCTGCAGCGACAGATGGACTGGGTTAGGCCCAATGAAACCTTCGTAGTTTTCGATCTGATACCAACCCGCGACGGCATTTTGGCTGAACAGCAACAAGAAAAAAATTGCGGAGATAAACTGCATTCCCATGTCGACCCCTCGCCACGCTTCGCAAACGCAATCAACATAGACGCCGGCCTGGCTCATGTCTGCATCGCAATGGTCGTCAGTAACGGCTCATGGTTTGAGTCGGGAAAAAGCTTCAATTCTCTGAATCACCTCCTCAAATTCACCACGATGACGCCGCCCAGCGCCAGCGCCCCGCCGAGGATGCCGAGCAGCGTCGGCACCTCGCCCAGCCAGAAGAAGCCGATCAGCGTCGCCACCGGGGACACCAGATAGAGGAAGTTCGATGCGCGCGCCGCCGGCAGCCGGGAAAGTGCTGTTGCCCAGGCAGCGTAGGCGATGAGACTGGGCACGATGCCGAGAAAGATGACGGCGCCGAGCCCGGCGGTGTTGGCGGCAGCCGCTTGCGCCAGGCCGCTCGGCAGGAACGGCGACAGGCAGAGCGCGCCGAGCACCATGTTCGAGGCCGAGATGGTCAGCGGGTGGTGGCGACCAAACAGCGGCTTCTGGACGATGGTGTTGACGGCCGAGCACAATGCCGAGCCGAGGACAAGCAGCGCACCATCGTTGAAATGCAAGCCTTGCCCCTCGCCCATGGCGATGATGCCGATACCGGCGAAGGACAGGAATGTGCCGGCCCAGGCCAAGCCTGAGAAGCGTTCGCCGAGCAGCGCCATGGCCATGATGGCCGTGAAGATCGGGCTGACATTGATGATGAAGCCGGCTGCACCTGCCGAAACGGTCAGCTCGCCGAAATTGAGCATCACCGTGTAGAGCGCGACGAAGACGGCACCACCGAAGACAAAGCGCCAGAGTTCGTCGAGCCTGGGCAGAGCCGGCCGCTTGACCGCGAGAAAGATCGCCGCCGGAACGGCGGCGATGGCAAAGCGCAACGCGCCAAGTTCCAGCGGCCCGAAGGCGGCAAGGCCGGCGCGGATCGCCGGAAAGGCCGAAGCCCAGCCGACCACCGTCAACGCCACCGCGATGGCAGCGGTGGTGTCCATCCGCTGTGTCGGATTCAACGTTCCGGTATAGACGCTCATCTCGGTGTCCTCGCGATCCAATGCCATGACGTAGAGAAACGCTATTGCGCGTCGATTGACAAACGAACAAATCGAGTATCACCTGTGACTATGGATCACAGCTCAGACTCGATGCTGCCGCTTGAAACCCTGCGCGCCTTCGATGCCGCGGCGCGGGCAGGCAGCTTTTCGGCGGCGGCCGAGAAGCTCAACATCACCCATGGCGCCGTCAGCCGGCAGATCGCCAAGCTCGAGAACTGGCTTGGGCTGAAAGTCTTCGATCGCGGCGCGCGCGGCGTCTCGCTGACCGTCGAGGGCAATCGCCTGCATCTGCGCACCACTGAAGCCTTCGCCCTGATCGCCAGCAATTCGGATCGCTGGGTCGAGCCGCGCGGCACGGCGGTGGTGCGGCTGACCTCGATCCCCTCGGTCAGCGGGCTGTGGTTGATGCCGCGCATGGCGGCGCTGGAGAACCACCCGTCCAAGCTGCGCATCGTGCTCGACGTCGACATCCGCCAGGGCGATCTTGCCGACGAGGGCATCGACCTGTCGATCCGCTGCGGGCGCGGCCGCATTCCGGGCCGGATCTCGGTGCAGCTTTTCGAAGAATATGTGTTCCCGGTCGCCTCGCCGGAATTGGCCAGGGAGATCGGCCGCGGCGATCCGGCCCGGCTGCTCGAATTTCCGGTGATCAACGATTCCGACGCTTCGGCGTGGCGCGCCTGGTTTGCGGCGCAGGAGATGGACTATCGGCCGCGGCCGCACGACCGCCGTTTCGAGGATTACAACCTCGTGCTCGACGCCGCCGCGCACGGGCTCGGCATTGCGCTGGCGCGTCCGCCATTGACGGTGGACCAATTGAAATCGGGCCGCATCGTCGCCGTGGACGAGCGCGGTGCCCTCAGCCCGATATCCTACTGGCTCGACCGGCCGCTGGGGCGGCCGCGCGCCGCGGCAGCCGAACTTGCTCGTCGCATCGCAGTCCAGGCCGGGCTGCCAGCGGAGAGGATCGAAGAGTTTATCATCGCCGAAGAATGAGATGCCTGAAGCGCGTCGCGTTCGACCGGCCTCATGCGACGCGCTTCAGGTTCTTGTGTTTATGCATGTCGTTATCGCAAAACCGCTGCACACTTTTGCGCGACATGCATTGGCATCCGCTTTGCCGGCTTGTTCGAGCAAGTGTCACCAGAAACAGAGGCAGGCAAAGCCAACCAAGCTTGACCTCGCCGCAATTTGTGGCGATGACATCGTCATGAATTTCGGCACCACCCCATGATGAACCGTTTCGAGGGCCCCGGCGGCAAGGAAGCCCGCATCCGCTATCTCGATGGCGATTTCCAGGTGACCAGCCCCGGCGCCTTCGTTCGCTGTGCGGTGACCGGGGAGAGCATCCCGCTCGACGAGCTCAAATATTGGAGTGTCGCCAGGCAGGAACCCTATCTGAATGCCGCCGCCTCGCTGCGCCGCGAGATCGAAGCGCATCCGGAACTGCGCCGCCGACGGTAGTCCAGCGCAAATGGAAGTCGACCCGTTGCGATCCTTCGCGCCCCGCCTCCTGCCGCGACATCAAGCCGGCAACACCGAAACCTTAGAGGCTATTTGAAATAAAAAACCCGCCTCGGCGCACCAGAGCGGGTCGTCGGTGAATCATCACCATACCTAAATTACTAGCATAGCTGCCGGCACAAAGCAAGAACAAAATACACTCGACCCGCGGAAAGATGCAAATTCCAGTCCCCACATCGCCTCGGTCTCAAGCTGCCGGTCAGCCTTTAAGCCTGCGCTGCCGCCAGGCATCCAGCGTTTCGTCGATGATGCGTTGCGGCACATGGTCGAGCTCGAAGACGGTGTCGATCTCCAGCACGTCGAGCCGGTCGAGAAATTCCGGCGGTGCTGCGCCGTGACGCAGGCGGGCAGCATCCTTGGCGGTGGTAATGAGGTCAAGCTCGGCTTTACGTGCCGTCGCCGCCAATTCGGCAAGCTCGTCCGCACTGTAGAAATGATGGTCGGGAAACGGTCGGGTCAGCGCAAGCTCGCCCCCGGCCTCGGCTACGGTGTCGAAAAACTTGTCGGGATGGCCGATGCCGGCGAACGCCAGGAACCGCCTGCCGGCCAGCGTCACCGTGCTGCTCGGGGCGGTGTGCGCCTCGAAGATCGGCCTGCCGGCGCGCGCTGCCTGGCGCACGACCGTATCGGCCGCGGTGCCCTCGCCCATCTTCAGCAAGCCGCTGGTGAAGACCAGCTGGTCGACGATGTTCGCCCGCAGCGGTCCGCCGGGGATGACGCGGCCATTGCCGATGCCATGGCGCGCGTCGACGACGACCAGCGCATAATCGATGTGGATGCGCGCGCTCTGAAAACCGTCATCCATGATCAGGAAATCGCAGCCGAGCTTCTCCAGCAGAAGCCTGGCGCCGGCGGCCCGGTTCGGCGTCACCGCGACCGGCGCATGTTCGGCCAGAAGCAGCGGCTCGTCGCCGACATGCTTGGCGGCGTCATGGTGCGGATCGACGATATGTGGCTGCGCGAAGGAGCCGCCATGGCCGCGCGACAGGAAACCCGGATTGAGCTGCATGCGCCGGGCCTGCTCGGCCAATGCGATCGCCACTGGCGTCTTGCCGGTGCCGCCGACCGTGAAGTTGCCGATGCAGAGCACCGGCGCCTCGACTTTTTCGCGCGGCGCGTGCCGCATGCGGCGACCGGCGATAAGCGCATAGATGGCGGAAAGCGGTGACAGCGCCATGACCCGCCAGTCCGGCTCTTCCCACCAAAAAGGCGGCGCTTCCGAGGTCACGTCAGCGCCCGTTCGCGCCCTTCAGGCGCGACTTGACAACCAGCGGCTGGATATAGGGCTCGAGCGACCTGAGCGTGTGCGCCAGCGCACCGCGCATCTCGTCGACCGTCGCCGCACCCGCCGCCATCATTTCGTGACGAGCCACCTCGTTGGTCAAAAGGAAATTCACGGCGCCGGCCAGCATATCGCGGTCGCGCACCAGCTTGGCGCCGCCACTGTCGAGCAGGCGCTGATAGGCCTCGCGAAAATTCTGGACGTTGCGGCCGGCAAGCACCGCTGTCTCCAGCATGGCCGGTTCCAGCGGGTTCTGGCCGCCCTCGGAAGTCAGCGAACGGCCGACAAAGGCAATTTCCGTCAGCCTCAGATAAAGCCCCATCTCGCCGATCGTGTCGCCGAGCAGAATATCGGTATCGGCGGTGATCCTGTCGCCCTTGCTGCGCTGCGCCAGCTTCAGGCCCATGCCGGAAATCTGGGCGGCCAGCTGCCCGGCGCGTTCGGGATGGCGCGGCACGATGATCGTCAAAAGCCCGTGGTGCCGCTTGTGCAGCATGGCGTGAACTTCGGCCGCGACCGCCTCTTCGCCGTCATGGGTCGAAATCGCCGCCCAGGTCGGGCGAGCGCCGATCTGGCGTTTCAGCGCCGCCAGTGCCCGTTCGTCGGCCGGCGGCGGCGCGGTGTCGACCTTGAGATTGCCGGACACGGTGACCGGCCGGGCGCCGAGCGAAAGGAAGCGCTCGCCATCGAGATCCGACTGGGCGACGACATGGGCGAGATTTTCGAACAATGCTTCGGCGATGTTGGCGCGCTTCTTCCAGGATTTGAAGGAGCGGTCGGACAGCCTGCCATTGACCAGAACCTGCGGCACGCGGCGGGCGCCGAGTTCCAGGATGGTCATCGGCCAGATCTCCGATTCGGCGATGATCGCCAGGTCCGGTTGCCAATGATCGAGGAAGCGGCTGACCGCCGGCTTGAGGTCGAGCGGCACATATTGGTGGATGATGCGGCCGCCCAGCCGTTCTTCGGCGACCTGCGCCGAGGTGACGGTGCCCGTCGTCAGCACGATGTTGACGCCGTAGTCGAGAATGCTCTCGACCAGCGGCACGACGGCGATGGTCTCGCCGACGCTGGCTGCATGGATCCAGATCACCGGGCCTTCGGGGCGCTCGCGTCCGGCGACGCCGTAGCGCTCGCGCCGGCGAATGCGATCCTCCTTGCCTCTGGATGTGCGCCAGGCGACATAAGGTCCGACCAGCGGGTAGGCGGCGGCCCCGGCGAAGCGGTATGCCGTCAGGAAGGCGCGCGCCCAGCGCATACTCATTTCGAACCGTCCACAAGGCGATAGGCCTCGGCGGTCGCGGCATTGAGCGAGGCCGTGACCTCCTGGCGCTTGCGTTCCATTTCCGCGGCGTCTGCGTTGGCCGGCACGAAGACAGGCGTGCCGACGACAATCGAGGAGCGGCCGAAGGGCAAGTTGATCGTCGTCTTGTCCCAGCTGCCCTCGATCACCTTGCGGCGGCTGGTGGCAATCGCGGCAGGCAGGATCGGCCGGCCGGACAGCCGCGCCAGGAGGACGACGCCGAGCCCCGCATCGCGCGGCGTGCCGTGGGGAATATCAGCAATCATGGCGACATTCTTGCCGGTGGCGAGCGACTTTTTGAGGGCGATGAGCGCCTTGGCGCCGCCCTTGTCGAGATGCCTTGCGCTTTCGCGCCCGCCAGAGCCGCGCACCGCCTCGATGCCGAATTTCTCGACCATCAGCGCGTTGAGCTCGGCATCGGCGCTGCGCGACACCATGGCAACCAGTGGCCGTCCCTTGGGATAATAGGCCGGCGTCAGCAGATGCTGGCCGTGCCAGAGCGCGATGATGCCAGGCTCGAGCTGCGCATAGGCGCCGCCGGAAAACTTCGCCGATCCGTCGACCATGCGGTTGGTCAGGCGGACAAGGCGGACGAAATACGCAAACAGCGCGGCAAGCGCATTCTTGACGAATCGCGACTGCGCCAGCGGTTCGCGGATCTTGCGCCAGAACGTCTTCGGCTTGCGACGTCTGACCGCCGACCGCGGGGCTGATCGCTTGACCACTTCATGGTTCATCGATGTCAACCGGCAGCCTTGTTTTCGGGGTCGAGCAGGCGGTGCAGGTGAACGACGAAATAACGCATATGGGCATTGTCGACGCTGGCTTGCGCCTTGGCCTTCCAGACGGCGTGCGCCGATTGATAGTCGGGATAGATGCCGACTACGTCGAGCGCGTCGAGGTCGCGGAATTCGGTGCCGCCCAGCTTCTTGAGTTCGCCGCCGAACACCAGGTGCAAAAGCTGTTTCTTTCCGTCTTCAGCGGCCATGTCGATCCTTCACATATCGTGAGTTTGGGACAGGTCTAGACCAAAGCCGCCGACTTTGGAACTATTGATGATGGTCAATTGTCCAGCCCGGCGATGACGCCGGCGAGCACAGCGAGGAGTTCGCCGCTGCCGGCGGCAAGCGCGCCGTGGCGGATCACTTCGCCGGCATAGAGCGGCGCGCGGCCGTGCCGATCGAGCACGGCGCCGCCTGCCTCGCGCAGGATGAGGTCGGCCGCGGCGATGTCCCAGTCATGCGCGTTGGCCTTGACGAAGGTGGCATCGAGCTGGCCGCCGGCGATCATCGCCAACCTGTAGGCGAGCGAAGGAATATAGGGCACGCGCTTCAGCCGTTTGTGCCATTTCGCCGGCATCAGGTCGATCATCGCCTTCGGTCCGGCGATTTCGGCCGTTTCCGACGGCGGACGCACGCTGATGCGCTTGCCATTCAGGAATGCGCCCTCGCCCGGCAGCGCCCAATAGATTTCGCCCTTCGCCGGGCAGTCGAGCACGCCGGCAAGCGTGCGGCCGTTCTCGACCACCGCGACGCTGACGCACCATGTGGGCAGGCCCTCGAGGAAGCCGCGCGTGCCGTCAATCGGATCGACGACGAAGGTGCGGCGCGCGATAAGCCTTACCGGGTCGTCGACGGTTTCCTCCGACAACCAGCCATAGTCCGGCCGGGCCGCCAGCAAGGTCTCGCGCAGATATTTGTCGGCGGCGTGATCAGCTTCGCTGACCGGCGAGGTGCCACCCTTCATCCACACCTGCGGATTGTTGTTGAAGTACTGCATGGCGATGAGCCCCGCCTCGCGGGCAGCGTCGCGCAACAGCTCCAGGTCTTCAGTAGCGCCGGCCGAGACGGCCGGGTCAAGCTCCGGCAAGGGTCATTCCTTCGATCAAAAGCGTGGGTGCGGCAGTGCCGAAATTGCGGTCGAGATCGCTCGCCGGAACCATGTTGAGGAACATCGTTTTCAAATTGGAGGCGATGGTCACCTCGGCAACGGGATAGGCCAGTTCACCGTTTTCGATCCAGAACCCGGAAGCGCCGCGGCTATATTCGCCCGTCACCATGTCGACGCCTTGGCCGAACACTTCGGTGACGTAGAAGCCGGTCTTGAGCGACTTGATCAGCTCTTCCGGCGTGCTTTCCCCGGGCTCGATGGCGAGATTGGTCGACGATGGCGAGACCGACGAGCCGCTGCGCGAGCCGCGCCCATTGGTGACGAGGCCGAGTTCCCGCGCCGCCGAGGTCGACAGGAACCAGTGGTTGAGCACGCCCTTGTCGACCATGAACAATTTCTCGCCCTCGACGCCTTCGCCGTCGAAGGGGCGCGAGGCCTGG
Source organism: Mesorhizobium sp. M1423 (assembly GCF_040317575.1). Taxonomy (NCBI): domain Bacteria; kingdom Pseudomonadati; phylum Pseudomonadota; class Alphaproteobacteria; order Hyphomicrobiales; family Phyllobacteriaceae; genus Mesorhizobium; species Mesorhizobium sp. M1423. The sequence goes on along the minus strand of NZ_JAMYKU010000044.1, from coordinate 6,954 downwards.
CCGCGGCGCCGGAGCGGCTCGTCGGTGACGGTGATTGCGGCCGAAGCCACCTTCTTGCCCATCATGTCGCGCAGAAAGCTGGTCTTGCGCGCCACCGCGGCGCCATTGATGGCACCGGCGAGATGGCCGGCAATGCCGCGCGCGACGCGCGGATCGAACACCACGTCGACCGGCCCGGTCGCCGCCTTGCGCGCGCCAATGCGGCGTACGGCGCGCTCACCGGCCTTGCGGCCGATGTCTTCCGGCGCGTCGAGATCGGAAAAATGCTGGCGCGAGGAGAATTCGTAATCGCGCTCCATGCCGGTGCCCTCGCCGGCGATCACGCTGGTCGAGCGCGAAAAGCGCGACGCGACATAATGGCCGACAAACCCATGCGAAGTGGCGAGCACAAGGCCGCCGAGCCCGGCGCTGGCGCCGCTGCCGGCCGAATTGGTGACGCCCTTGACGGCAAGCGCCGCCGCCTCGGCGGCAAGGGCTGCTTCCTTCAACTGGTCCGCCGATACCTCGGTGGCGTCGAACAGATCGAGATCGCGCGGCTTTTTGACCAGCAAGGCCGGATCGGCGAGACCCTGATAGGGATCTTCGGGCGACACTTTGGCCATGGCGACGGCGCGCTCAGCCAGCATATTGGGGTCGGATGCCGCCGTTGCCGAAACGCTCGCCACGCGTCTGCCGACGAAGACGCGCAACGAGACGTCCTCGCTCTCGGACGCCTCTGTGCCTTCGACCTTGCCAAGCCGCACCGACACACCGGTTGAGCGGCCGCGTACTGCAACCGCATCGGCGGCATCGGCCCCGGCCCGTTTGGCAGCCTCGACCAGGGCCGCGACGCGATCGGTCAGTTTCGCTGCGTCGAGCGTATCGGTCATGCGCATAATCCTGTTATTTCCGGCCGGCTGAAGGGCAGCCGCTGCTGCACCATCTATTGTCCCGGTGCGGCTTCTGCAATGGGAGAAGGCGCAAAGCGGTGTCAGGCGGGTGAGCGGCAACGGCGAGATCGACAATCCCTCAGGAAGCGGCCACCGGCGTCCAGATCACGTCGTCGATCCTGAGCGCGCCGGTGGCGAGCATCACCAGCCGGTCGAAGCCGAGCGCCGCGCCGCTCGCTTGCGGCATGATCGCGAGCGCGGCGAGGAAATCCTCGTCGATCGGGTAGCGTTCGCCATAGACACGCTGCTTTTCGTCCATTTCGGCGGCAAAGCGCTGGCGCTGCTCGGCCGGATCGGTCAACTCGCCAAAGGCGTTGGCGAGCTCGACGCCGCAGCAATATAGCTCGAAACGCTCGGCGGTGCGCGGATCGTCGGCGCTCGGCCTGGCCAATGCCGCCTCCGAGATCGGATATGCGAAAAGAATGGTGGCGCGCCCCTGCCCCAGCACCGGTTCGATTTTTTCGACCATCACCCGGCTGAACAGGTCGGCCCAATTGTCGTCGGGCGCGGTCCGCAATCCGGCCTGGACCAGGGTGGCATGCAATCCCGCGCGGTCGGTGGTGCCATCGGCTGCAATCGTCGCCAGCAGATCGATGCCGGCATGGCGCATGAAGGCTTCGGCGACGCTCAACCGTTCCGGCTCGGCGAACGGGTCGGCCTCGCGGCCGCGGAAGCTAAAACGCTTTGCGCCCGCCCGTTCGGCCGCCAGCGCGACGAGCTCGGCGCAATCGCGCATCAGGCTCTCATAGGTCTCGCCGACGCGGTACCATTCGAGCATGGTGAACTCCGGATGGTGCAAGGGGCCGCGCTCACGGTTGCGCCAGACAGCAGCGAGGCTGAAGATGCGCTCCTCGCCGGCGGCAAGCAGCTTCTTGCAGGCGAATTCCGGCGAAGTGTGGAGGTAGAGCGGCTGGCGCTGCCCGTCCGGCCCGATCGCCTCGGTGGCGAAGGCCGACAGATGCGCTTCATTGCCGGGCGAGATCTGCAGGGCCGATGTCTCCACCTCCACGAAGTCACGGCGGGCGAACCAGTCGCGCATGCCGGCGGCAATGGCGTTGCGCAGGATCAGCCGCGGCCGGCGGTCGGCATGGACATGCGGCGTCCACCATGGCGAAGCGGCGGTCATCGGCTTCAGGCGAATTGCACAGAGGGCTGGCGATTGCGGCCAAGATGCGCTAGGCCGCACCCAACGGCCTCTCCAGCCGATTTGCGCCAACAAATTTTATCAGGATGGAAACCCGTGAAGGTCATCGCCAGCTCCTTACGCAAAGGCAACGTCGTCGAAAAGGACGGCAAGCTTTATGTGATCCTCTTTGCCGAAAACATTCATCCTGGCAAGGGTACGCCGGTCACCCAGCTCGACATGCGGCGTATCTCCGACGGGGTTAAAGTTTCCGAGCGTTACCGCACCACCGAGCAGGTCGAGCGCGCCTATGTCGAGGAGCGCGAGCACACTTTCCTCTACCAGGACGGCGAAGGCTTTCATTTCATGAACCCGGAGAGCTACGACCAGGTGGCGGTGCCGGAGAGCGTGGTCGGCGACATGGCGCCCTACCTAGTGGAAGGCATGCCGGTGCAGATCTCGCAATACAACAGCATCGCCATCTCGCTGGTACTGCCGCAGCGCGCCACTTTCGAGGTGGTCGAGACCGAGCCGGTGACCAAGGGCCAGACGGCGTCCTCGTCCTATAAGCCGGCAACGCTGTCCAACGGCGTGCGTACCCTGGTGCCACCACACATCAGCGCCGGCACCCGCGTGGTGGTGATGACGGCGGATGGCGCGTATGTCGAGCGCGCGAAGGATTGAGGCGCGAAGCCTGAAACGCCTCGCCCTAGCGCGCCGAGGCGGCCGGTCATCGTCGACCGCTTTGTGCCAGGGGGCTTTCGAGCATTGGGACGCGGCACGCAGACCGCAGCGTCAACGCCCGGCCAGTTCTTTCCTATTGCACGACGCCAGCGGGCAATCTTTGAGCCTCGAGCAACGCCGACCGTCCCTTTCGCCAGGTGCCAGGTGGAATGCCGACGAACTTTTTGAAGGCGCGATTGAAGGCGGCTTCCGACTCGTAGCCGACGTCGGCACCCGCTTGCGCGATGCTCATTTCGGGCCGTTCGAGCAAACGTCCCGCCAGTTGCAGACGCCAGCGAGCAAGATAGTGCATCGGCGAGACCTCGACATAGTGGGTAAAGCGGCTCGCAAACGCCGTGCGCGATAGCCCTACTTCGCGGGCGAGCCGGTCCAATGTCCATTCCTCCCTGGGGCGAGCGTGGATGAGCCGGAGCGCCTCGCCGACATGTGGATCCCGTAGGCCTGACAGCCAGCCGCGCGAATCGCCGGGGAGGGTCTCGAGATGGCGGCGGATGATCTCGACAAACATCAGCTCGCTCAGCTTGGCGAGGATCGTTTCACCGCCCGCCCGCCCACTGCCACCTTCGGCCAGCGCCAGCCGAAACAGGTCGATAACCCAGCTGCTTCCATCGGCGGGCTTGCGGGCACACAGGATGGCCGGCAATGCAGCGAGGAGAGGATTGAAGGGACGTGCATCGCAGCCAAGATACCCGCAAATGAACCGGGTCCGCTCGTCTCCCCCGCCACCATGGATCACCGCGAACGGCAGGCTCTCGTCAATCGGCCGATAATACATCGCCATATTGGGTTCGCCCCGCGCTCCGGGCGAAGAGCTCAAGACGTTCGGAACACCACCGGGGAAGACAACGACATCACCGGCGTTCACGAGCACCGGGGGCACCGAATCGTCTGCCAGCGCGGCCCAGCACGAGCCCGACATCACGGCATGAAAAGAAATGATGTGCTCTGCCTCCGGCATGATGGCGGCGGCAATGTCGGCCGTGCCCGGCGACTCGCCGACCCAGGGAGAGCTGGCGTCGACGTCGAAATAGATCGCACCGGTGAGGCGAACGGCTCGGAGCACATCGGAAAGGACATCCATGCACTACACCTCCGGAAACGATCGGCTACTCCCTTTGACAACGAGTTTTTCGGCCAGGCATCTCGAACTATCCGGCAATACAGCCGCCCGAGCAACTACCCATCCGGTCTAATCCCACTCTGAACGATCGGGCAACAGAAATGGACGATGTGACATTTGCGGGAACAGCGGACGGGATTAGCGTTTCATCGACCGGCCGACAGGTCCAATAACAGGGAGGAATGTCATGCACGATGAAGACATCACCAAATTCGCAGCAAGCCTGCGGGGCGAAGTCATCCGGACCGGCGACGCCCGCTATGATGAGGCCCGCAAGCTCTACAACGGCATGATCGACAAGCGGCCGCTGATCATCGCCCGCTGTGTGGACGTGGCCGACGTGATCACAGCGGTGAATTTCGGCCGCGACAACAATTTGCTGGTTGCGGTACGTGGCGGCGGCCATAACGGACCAGGATTGGGGAGTTGCGACGACGGTCTGGTGATCGACCTGTCGGCGATGAACGGCGTGCGTGTCGATCCGGATGCCCGTACGGCGCGGGTGGGTCCGGGCTGCACTCAGGGCGACCTCGACCACGCAACCCATGCCTTTGGCCTGGCCGTACCGGCGGGCATCATCTCGACCACCGGGGTCGCCGGACTGACGCTGAGCGGCGGCCATGGCTATCTGACGCGCAAATATGGCCTGACCATCGACAATCTGGTCGAGGCCGATGTCGTGCTTGCCGACGGCAGCTTCGTCACCGCCAGCAAGGAGCGGAACCCTAGCCTGTTCTGGGCGCTTCGCGGCGGCGGCGGCAATTTCGGCGTCGTCACCAGCTTTGTGTTCAAGCTCCACCAGGTCAGCATGGTCTTTGCGGGGCCGATCGCATGGGATCAGCGCCAGGCCCGCACCATCATGCAGCATTATCGCGAGTTCCTGCCGCGCGCGCCCGAGGAACTCGGGATCTTCCTCGGGCTCAAGACGATCCTGTCGAGCGCACCGTTCCCGGAAGAGTTTTGGGGAAAGCGGATGTGTCTGCTGATGTGTTGCTACAACGGCCCGGAGGAAAAGGGCAGAGAGGCGGTGGCTCCGCTACTCGATGCGCTGCCTGCGCCCTGGTTCAATTGGATGGGAATGATGCCCTATCCCGCGGTGCAGAGCATGTTCGATGGGCTCTATCCGAAGGGGATGCAGTGGTATTGGCGGGGCGATTTCGTCAAGACGCTGTCCGACGAGGCGATCGACGCTCATCTCAAGCAGGCGGCGAAAACACCGAGCGAGCTATCGCTCATGCATCTCTATCCGATCGACGGCGCTGTCCATCGCGTCGGCAAAGACGAGACACCCTGGAATTACCGTGATGCGACTTGGTCGATGGTCATCGCCGGGATCGATCCGGACCCACAGAAAGCGGGGCCGGTGACGCGCTGGACCAAGGCCTACTGGGAGGCCGTGCATCCCTTCGATCTGGGTGGCGCCTATCTGAACTTCATGATGGATGACGAGGGCGAGGGAAGGCTCAAGGCGGCTTATGGCGATAACTACGAGCGCCTGGCCTCGCTGAAGAAGAAATACGACCCGAACAACCTCTTCCGGGTGAACCAAAACATCCGGCCGGCTGCTTGACGGCCGCCCTCGTCAGGCCAGCAAGTGTTGTATCGTACCGGCCGGGCCAGCTAAGGCCCGGCCGGTACGATAGGTTGCCGGTCAGGACGCTCGGCGGCCTACAAGCGCGATACTCGGCCGGGCTCGGCGACCATGTTCCATGAGCCATGTCTGACACGCGTCGAAGCGGTCGGCCCGCACGCTCAGGTCACCCGTAGCGCTGCTTCAACAGGCAAGTCCGGGAGCAGGCAATGCGGTCAACGGGTTATGCCTCAGCGACTGCTTCTCGCCAGGCCGATCGCGCCGGCAGCCTACCGACAATTTCACGCTTCGATGCGGACGTCCGACGTCACCACGACACCCTTCAGTCCTTCTCGAGGACCGGTATCCACTTAAGAACTAGCCAAATTAGCAGTTTCTTAATTGCCTTTGGAACTTTGTAGCTTGCGTTCCATTTTCAACCGCATGCGAGAGTCTGTGGTCCAAGGCCCGGGAATAACGGTGAACAGGTCACCGCCGCGCTACTCGCTGGTCCTGCCCGTATACAATGAAGAACAGGTGCTGCCTCGGCTGATCGAGCGGATCAGTTCGCTTATCGGCCGGCTGGACGGCGAAACGGAGGCCATCTTCGTCGATGACGGAAGCCGCGATGGAAGCGTCGAATACCTTCAAAAAGTGGTCGCCGCCGAGCCGCGCTTTCGGCTGATCGAATTGTCCCGCAATTTCGGCCACCAGGTGGCGATTACCGCCGGCATGGACGCCGCTGCGGGCGATGCCGTCATCGTCATGGATGCGGACCTGCAGGATCCGCCGGAAGTCGTTCTCGATCTGGTGGCTAAGTGGAAGGAAGGGTTCGAGATCGTCTACGCCCGCCGGGTCAAGCGCGAGGGCGAATCCTGGTTCAAGCGCTTTACGGCAAGTCTTTTCTATCGCCTGCTGGAGAAAATGACGTCGGTCGATATTCCGCGCGACGTCGGCGACTTCCGCCTAGTCGGCCGCAAGGCGCTGGAAACCTTCAAGCGTATGCCCGAACATGACCGCTTCGTCAGGGGCATGTTCGGCTGGATGGGGTTCAAGCAGACGGCCGTGCCATTTGAGCGCCACGCACGAACCCTGGGCCAGACCAAATACCCGTTCTGGAAGATGATGCACCTTGCGGTTCACGGCATCGTCAGTTTCTCCGAGAAGCCGTTGCGCCTAGCGCTCTGGGGCGGGTTGGTCATTTCCGCGCTTGCGGGGGTCTTTGGCGCCTACGCCATCTTTGCCTGGTTTTTTGAAACCGGGATCATTGCCGGGTGGACATCCACGGTGGTGATCGTGTCGCTCCTGTGCGGGATCAATCTTTTCATGACCGGCGTGGTCGGACTCTACGTCGGCAGCATCCACGCCGAGGTGAAACGCCGTCCGCTTTATGTCATCGATCGGCTCACCGGCTTCGACGAGTCGATGCGTGCCGCCTCCGGTGAGCGCCGCCGATCGTTTCACAAAC
>NZ_JAMYKU010000043.1:0-34514 GCF_040317575.1 Mesorhizobium sp. M1423 | reverse complement strand
TCTTTTTTTTTTAGCCCCATTAAACCCCGGCCGCGCGCTGGCCCGGGTTGGGGCGGGCGCCGGGGCGGGGGCCCGCCCCCTTTAATTTAATTATTTCCCCCCCGCCTTTGGGGGCCCCCCGGGACACCTCGACAGCACGAAGTTTTGCAAGCAGTGGGACCCAGAACGTCCCCGACACGAATGTCTCCCCGGCGGGCCATCGCCCAGCCACGTAGCGCGACACCTTGCATGAGGTGCCTGTGCGGAGGCGTCCCCTTCCAGGCAATGCCTCACCGCGCGCAGAAGTCAGCGTAGTCGGATCATTCGGCGATGCGGCGGAGGATCGGGTGTGATGAAATGTTCCTGGCCATCGATCTCAACCGGGCTCGCATCCAGTCGACTGAAACGCGAAATCGTCACGAGGGTTGGCGGCTTGGTCGTCGGTGCTTCCAGCAATCACGCGGTCGTCTTCGGCCCGGCCCGAAACTCGATGGCGGTTAGCTCAAAGATGAAGGGAAATCGGGCCGTTCCTTTTTCATCCGTTGGAGGATGGACCGCACTCTCCTGGCGTTTGGGGCCAGTTCTTTGACAGGACGGAGAAGCGCCACAGTGCGGACGACATCAGCTGTGACAGATCGCAGCCTGGTGGCGGTTCCTTCCGCCAATTCTAAGCCACGCCCACGGCGTCCTCGAATGGATTGGGTCTGACCGAAGACCGCCTTCGCTTCACTCCGTCTCGATGGTCTTCCCGCAACGTCGGCGCTGCGTTTTCTTCCCCTGTCCGCTGCGCGTCCATTCCTCGCGGTCCAAGAAAGCCTCGCGCCGCCGTCTTTAACTTCGTTTCAGCCACTAAGCACCACCCAATTCCCCACGCGAAAGGGGGACCCCGGTGGGTGCGGCCCGATCGTCTCCGGTCTCACGACCACCATCGAGGCCGCAATAGGCGCAGCCCGAGAAAACAGAAGGAACCACCACAATGGCGACGATCGGCACATTCTCCCGCACTGCGAACGGCTTCTCCGGCTCAGTCAAGACTCTGAACCTCAACGTCAAGGCGGTGTCGTTCACCCCGGTCGACGGCGACAATGAAAAAGGTCCGGACTTCCGCATCTTCGCCGGGGCCACCGAGTTCGGGGCGGCATGGAAGAAGACCTCGCGCGAGGGCCGCGATTATCACTCGGTCAAGCTCGACGATCCGAGCTTCCCGGCTCCGATCTATGCAAGCCTGGTCGAGACCGACACCGACGGCGAGTTCTCGCTGATCTGGTCTCGCCGCACCGCAGAGTGATCCAACTAAACACGAAGCCCCGCACAACGCGGGGTTTCTCCATGTTCAGGGCCGCCATTGCCTGGCAGCCCTCTCAGATGCAGCACGCTACGCTTTGACGAGTGCCTTGCGCGCCTTCTTCACCGGCGACTTGATGGCCGTGGGGGCTGTTGTCGCTGCTGCTGCGCGAGCAGGTCGTTTTGGTTTTTCCACTGCGGTGGGTGTGGGTGGTGCCGCCTTGCGCCCGAGCCCTGTTGATTTCGCCAGGGCCGAGCGGGTGGCGGCGTAATTTGGCGCCACCATCGGATAGTCGGAGGGCAGGTTCCATTTCTGACGGTATTCGTCCGGACTCAGATTGTAATGCGTTCCGATACGCCGCTTCAAGGATTTGAACTTTTTCCCGTCTTCCAGGCATATGATCAAATCAGGTGACACTGACTTCTTGATCGACACCGCCGGCTCCAGCTTGACTGCGGCCGGAGCGACAGGTGTGCCGATCCCTTGCAAAGCGACATAGACATCCCCGATCAGCTTCGACAACTCGCCGACCGGCAGCGGATTGTTCGAAACGTAGGCGGAAACGATGTCGGCGGTGATTGATACGAGATCAGCCTGGTTGCTTGGGTCTGGAGAAACGGTCATCGAATTTCCTCTGGTCCAAAGGGCGCTTTGAAAACGGATAGTCTGTCTATTCGCCAACTAGGCAAATAATTCGCTACTCCGCCAACAAACGTCATTCCGTGTAAATATCAAGCAGGCAAGTTTCTCTGCGATCGTTCGGTCCGGCTGCAGACAAGTTGCCGATCGCGTCGGGGAAGCAGGAAGGCTTTCCCCTCGCTTCTCCGCGCCTGGGCGCAGACCCTACGCACGTCGGCCCCATGAAGCCTCGCTGCTGCACCGCAGATTGAGCGATGAACACGCGCGCACAATCTTTATCGTTGCACACTCAGTGCGCGGTCCTCCTCGTCGCGCCACCGTAAATTGGACCTTCGGGCGCAGTTCATTTGGAACGCATGGGCGAGCGTTCAGGTCGGGCCGTACCTCGTCGGCCAACAGGCCGGCAGGCATATTTCGGGCGGCGGGGCGCAGCACCTAAGCGGGCCGGAACATAGTCGAGCATCTCGCTGACGCTCTCGCCGATGCTGTGCAGGGTGCCACCACAATGGCCGCAGGCGGGGCTGTCGACGTCGATGACCTGTCCAACGCGAGGCGGATGATCGGGCAGCAGCCCGCGCTTTGGCTGCGCTTTCCGGGTTCGCCACGGCGCGGAATGATGTTCGCGCCTTCGCTGATATCGCTTTCGATGTCCTTCCAGGGCAAGCTCGAACTGGTCTGGGTCCATTCGCTCGGAACCCGAGAACGAATCCGTCTTTCAGCTGTTTCTGGACGAGCATGGCGAGCGCGCCGAGCCCTTTTCTCATGACGTGTAGCCCAGCACCAGATCCACCTTCACGTCCGCCGGAACGACGAGATGATGCGTTCTCCTAGTCGGCGAAATGCCGCTTGACTGCATCCGCATTGCTGCCGACGCATGCAAAGACGCGTCGCCCGTCGTCCAGTTGGACTGCCATCATGCCGTCCGGCGGCCGCACCAGATTGCGCAGGGCATTTAGTGCCGGCGGTTCGGTTTCCGCCCCGTGGATGAGCGCAACCGTTCCCATTGCGGCGCCTTGCGAGCGGTCAGGCCGAACTTGACACGCCGGCGGAAGGCCATGCTGGTGGCGATCCCATGGCGGCGGCAAACCTCCGCCACACTGACACCGGGCTTCTTCGTCTCCTGCACAATCGCCTGCTTCTGCGCGTCGCTGAAGCGGCGCCGGTTCGACCGCCCGTCGACCCGCGGTGTCAAGCGATGTTGGCGCCGCACGCAATTGGCAGCGCTGCTTAATTGAGCCCGGGCACTCGGATGCAACAGAGATCGCCGGTTTACTTCGGCTTCGAATTCCTCGAGACGAGCGCGCCATTTGCGCAGCGCATGGGGCGAAAGCCCAAACGCCGCGGCATACTTGGCAAGCCCCAATCCGCTCCAGTTCATCGCCTCCACATGCGTGCCCCAGAACGCCTGCAATGCAATCGGGCCGGTGTCCGTACGCACTCTGTAAAGGTAGCGGCGCGGGCTCTTGTGTCGCTTCGGCGTCCCTTTCCTGCCCCGCTTTTTCGGCTTTTCCTGGCGCAATTTTCCGCAGATATTCAGCATGTTTGCGCCGATCTTCCGGGCTCACCAGATGGGCGCGCACCCACAGCTCAAAAGTCTTCGTCGAAAGCTTGCGCCGGCGGCAATTTTCCTCCGCCTCAAAACGGCCCCCATACCAGGTCGCGACATGCGTCGACCAGCACGGGTTCTTGGCCTTGTCCCAGGAACGTTGAGGCACCGCCGGAGATCTCTCAACAGCAAGGAACCTCACATGTCGTGAGATTGCACTATCGATAGATGTGCAGGACCCGGACGGTTACCGAGGGGTGGTGGGCGACAGTGAGGGTAGTGGCGGAAGCGAGGTGGCGGACTGCCGCCCGTAATCGGCAAGCGGCGCCGGCGTCTGGAAAAACGCTGCTTGCAGGCGTGTCGGCTGCTAAGAAACCTCCTGTCAAACAACGCAGGAGAGGGACGATGGAATTCTTTTGTGGACTGGATGTTGCGATGGACGAGACGGCGGTGTGCGTCGTCGACGATCGCGGCGCGGTGCATCTGCAGGCGACGGCCTTGACCGATCCCGACGCGCTGTTGGCGGTGTTGAAGCCTTTCCTGCCGCGGCTGAGAAGGGTCGGCCACGAGGCCGGTTCGCTGTCGCCCTGGCTGCATCCGGAACTGCTGAAGCTTGGGCTTCCGGCGGTGTGCCTGGAGACGCAGCACGTGCGCGCGGCGATGTCGGCGCAACGCAACAAGACGGACGCGGCCGATGCCCTGGGCATTGCCCATATCATGCGCACCGGCTGGTTCCGGCACGCGCACATCAAGTCGGAGGCCTGTTATCGGATGCGGTTGCTGCTGACGCACCGGCGCAATCTGAAGCGCAAGTTCCTCGATCTGGAGAATGCTATCCGCCATTCGCTCAAGAGCTTCGGCATTCGCCTGAGCAAGGTCGGCCGGAAGGCTTTCGACCAGGCTGTGCGCGATGCGACCACTGGGGATACGCTGACGTCAGAGCTGATGGACGCCATGCTAACGGCACGCGCCGAGCTGTGGAAGCAGTACTGCCGGCTGCACGAGTTGGCCGTGAGGTTCGTCGCCCGCGACGAGCTGTGCCGCCGCTTCATGGCGATCCCCGGCGTCGGCCCGGTGACGGCGCTGAGCTTCATGACGGCAGTCGAGGACCCGTCCCGCTTCCGCCGCTCGCGCGACGTCGCGGCCAATTTTGGGCTGACGTCGCGGCGCTGGCAGTCGGGCACGTCGATCGACTCGCAGGGGCGAATATCGAAGGCCGGCGACGCGGACATCCGGCGCGCCCTCTACGAGACGGCGTCGGCGCTGATGACGCGGTTCCGTGGCCAGGACAAGCTCAGGACCTGGGGAACGATGCTCGCGAAGCGGGGCAATCACCGCAAGGCGACCGTCGCGGTGGCGCGCAAGCTGGCGGTGATCATGCACGCGATGTGGACCGACGGGACGTGCTATGTCGGCGACCCGGCGTCGAACGAAGCCGACCTTGTTGCGCGCGCCCGGGTCAAGGCCTGGAAGACGCTTGGCGCAGCCCGATGAACAACGCGACGAGCTTGACGCGCAACGCCGGCGCGGCATGACAGACGCAAACTGAACACACGAGCTCCGCTGCGAAGCGGATGAGGACCGGTGCAGACCAGGAACGACGGGACGCACGCTATCTTGCTCGCGGCCGAGCCGATCGAAAGACGGCCGGACCGCGTTGGACTGCCTGTGACGATGCCCCGTGAATCCGATGGAAAGATGCACCCCGACGGCAAAAGCGCTGCCAGCATGCAGCCCGAAAACGCCGTCGGCGACTGCGCAGGACTGCACGGCTCACCGGATCTCGGCCGCTTCCCGGGAAAGCATGTTGCGGAAAGCCGCAAAAGTGTTTTTGAGTAGAAAAGAGGAGGGACGACGATGGTAAAAAGAGTACCGCAAGCATAACCGATTAGGACTGCAAGATAAAGCGAGCTGGCGCTCGCCCTCGCTTCGCTCGTAAGTGTCTGTCTGCACATTGTTTTTTCCGGCAGCTGCCGACGCAACGCAGAATGACGCGAGGTGCGGGGCTGAAGGCTATCGGCTATGCTATTGATCTGAAGCGCAAAACTATCGTGCCGCAGCGATGTGCGATCCGCCATTGTTTGCCACAACAAGTCTTTGCGCGCCGTAGCACGCTGTGCGTGCCGGCTACCTTGAAGCGCGTAATCTGAGTCTCGATGCTGTCGCCATGGCAGATCGTGAAAGCGACAGGTTCCAGGTTCGCACCGGCCGGACGCGGCATGGCGGCAATTCGCGGACGCTGCCCTTCGTGCGCCAGGTCGAGATCGCTGTCCGCAAGCAGGGCGGCAACCCCAATCGCATCGGCGCAAGCAGCGGCGGCGGGAAGGGGAGCGGCCGCTTCAATGCCCGCGGCCGAGGCGGCAAGCTGGCGGCAGGATTGTCGAAGGACGGTGGCGGCTGGCGGCAGGACGGCAACGGCATCCGTTTTCGCTCGCGGCGCGTCGTGTTGAAGGCGCGCGTTGTCAAGCTGCCGGGGCGAGGGAAGGGGACGAGCGGGCACGGCCAAATGTTCGTGACGACCAGCAAAGCCCTCGATGCGCATCTGCGTTATCTCCAGCGCGACGGCGTCACTAAAGACGGCGAGAAGGGAAGGGTGTACTCGGCCGTTGACGACGAGGCCGACGGCAAGGGCTTCGTCGAGCGCGGGCGCGGCGACCGGCACCAGTTCCGCTTCATCGTCGCGCCGGAGGACGCCGCCGAAATGGAAGACCTGCGCTCCTTCACCCGCGATCTCATGCGGCAGATGGAAGCCGATCTTAACACGCGCCTCGACTGGATCGCCGTCGACCACCACAACACTGGCCATCCGCACAGCCACATGCTGGTGCGCGGCATCACCGATGACGGCAAGATCTTGAACATCGCCGGCGACTACATCGCCCATGGCATCCGTCATCGGGCAGCCGAGCTGGTGGAACGGGAGCTTGGGTTACAAAGGGAGATCGAGGTCGCCCGCAAGCTGGCCAACGAGGTCGGAGCCGAACGGCTGACCCGGCTCGACCGCATGCTGATTGCCGAACAGCGGGAGCACGATCTTGTCGATCTCCGTCCCAATGCCAGCGACAGCTACACAATTCGCAACAATCGCTATCTGCTGATCGATCGGGCAAAGACACTGGCGCACTTCGGCCTGGCGAGCGAGATCGAGCCCGGCCGATGGGTGATCTCCGACAAAGCCGAAAGCACTCTGCGGGCGCTTGGCGAACGCAACGACATCATCAAGACCATGCACCGGGCGCTGGAAGAGCACGGTCTCGCCCAAGAGCGGGGCCCGGCGCAATATGTCATGCACCGGCGAGCCATCACCGAGCCGGTCGTCGGCCGTGTGCTCGCCAAGGGTCTTGCCGGCGATGAGATGAGCGACCGGCTGTCGCTCGTCATCGATGGCGTGGACGGGCGGACCCACCATGTCGAGACCGCCGACGCGGCAAAGCTCGACGACATTCAGCGCGGCCATATCGTGGCGCTCGATCCGATCCCGCCGAAGGAGCAGCCGCGTGCGGCCGACCGCAACATCAGCGCAGTAGCGGGCGAGGACGGCATCTATCGACCAAGCCAACACCTGGAGGCAATCCGCGACACATTCCTGGAGCAGGGCAAGGACCCGGACGCCTTTGTCCGTTTCCATATCCGCCGTCTCGAAGCGCTGCGCCGGGCCGGCCATGTCGAACGCATCGATGAAGACCACTGGCGCATTCCAAATGACCTGTCCGAGCGCGGCATCGCTTACGATGGCCACAACCGCGGCAAGGACTTCTCCGTCCGCGTGCTCTCGACGCTCGATCTTGACGCGCAGGTCGGCAGCGACGGCGCCACCTGGCTCGACCGGGAGCTGACCGCCAGGACCCCCGTGCCGCTGGTCCGGTCAGGCTTTGGTCTCGACGTCGACAACGCTCTCGATAAACGCGCTACCCAGCTCGTCAGGATGGGCCATGCCGCACGCGAAGCGACGAGCCGGGCCATCACCCTCTCGCGCGACCTTGTAGCCACGCTGGAGCGCCAGGAGGTCGCGCGCGTCGGCAAGGAAATGGCGGCTGCACGCGGCCTCACCTTCGCGCCCGTCCAGCCCGGCAATCATATCAGCGGCACGCTCATAGGTTCGCTCCGTCTTGGCAGCGGGCGCTTCGCCATGCTGGACGATAGTTTCGGGTTTCGGCTCGTGCCCTGGCAGCCGATGCTCGACAAGCGCGTCGGCCAGCACATCATCGGTGTCGTCCAAGACAGCGGCGGCATCGAATGGAGCTTCGGCAGAAAACGCGGCCTGGGGATCGGGATGTGAGGGCACGTCGCGCGCAACCCTGCAGGAGATCGCGCTGACGCGGGATCGAGATCGTCACCAGCACGTTGGCCAGCCAGCGTTTCAAGGCTAACAGATCTTTATTCCATCCTGAGTTGGCGGGAGGCCTTTTCGCTCCTAGAGACCTGGCCCGATCCACGCGTCCCCGCTGGTCTGGCAAGCGGTGTATGATACAGAATGAGCCTGCGCTGCGGCGCCCGCAATCCTGCGGTCAACTGATCCTAGGCCGACTACGGTCGCCGCAACCTGACGCCTGGGCGATCGCCATTGGTAAACTCCACGCCTTCGGCTTCAAGAGCGGCACGAATTTTTGCTTGGGTTTCGGCGGATACCAGCAGACCGTTTTTGCCGTCGCTTTCGCAGCGCTTGATCGTCGGAACAGATACACCAGCCCGGCGGGCAAGCTCAGCCTGGGCGATACCAATCAACGCGCGGGCTGCCCGCATCTGTCCTGCTGTCACCAAACTCTATTGATCCCTTTAGATCATTCCTGTATGATCCAAAGGTATCAGTGATACCCTTGGGCCGATGGTCCGAGGTTCGGCTAGGCGCAGTGTTGGCGCACCGTGCCCAGCCTGACCACAATCCAAGCTTCTGAGGAGTTCGGATCATGGCTGATTCCGACAATACCACGACTCCGCCTTTCGTCACCCGCAGGCAAGTGCTTACCGCAGGGATGTTCAGGTCCACCGCTTTGGTGCTTGAGAAGAATGCGCGTGCCGGCAACGTAGCGGCAACGAATACGCCCCCCGATCCGGTGCTGGCGCTTTGGCGGGAATGGCAGGCCGCCCACAGGCTCAGCGAGCAGCTCTGCCGCAGGCAGCAGCGTCTGGAGACGAGACTTGTGGGGAGCGTCGGCTTTCCTTGTGCGACCCTCCGCCTGCCCACGGGCGAGGACGTGACACTCCATTCAATCGAGGCACTCGACGATGTGCTTGGCAACGGGCCCGATACTGCGTCTCTCCGCGAGAAGGCCGAGGCCGATTTAGCGAGGCATCAGGCCCGCTGGGACGCGGCCGCCGAGGAGACCGGTTACACCGCCGCGCTCAGGGCCGAGGGCGACGCTGGGGACCGGGCCCAGGATCTGCTGGAAGCGTTCTCAACGACTCCCGCCACGACCCTCGCCGGTTTGGCGGCCAAGCTCGATGCCGTGTTGCGAGAGGGCGAGGCTTGGGAAGAATGCTCCGAGTTTCCTTGGCCGCAAATCCGTTCGGCACTCAAGGATCTGGTGCGCATCGCCTAGCTGGTCCCGGAACAGTTGAACAGTTGTTCCATATTTCCATTCAAGCGCTGACAAATTGCATCTAACATGGCCGCTGCATGCGGGAGAGGCTTAGTCCGCCTCGGTGAGTAGCGTTACGGCCTCCTCTGGCGCACGGGCGCTGCCTCAAATCGGTTGAGGTTGGGAGGGGGCGCCATCGATCCGAGATGCGCTCGTTATTCCTGCGAACCGTACGCCTCCGGCGAGGCTTTCGATTACCCACATCGTCGGCGGGCCTATTGCCCCGCATGAATCTACCGTGATTCTGTCCGTGACGCCGAATCACGGAGGCGTCACGGATGCGAGACAAGACCAGCAGCAGCGAAGCCGCTTGGCAGGAGGAAGAGCTTTCTGCGGCGGCCCTTCCAACAAGCGTTTAGCCCGTCGGCTGCGACGGTTGCTGGATCAGATGTCAGCTGCGCCGGGCAAGCCAAGCTTGGCGGCCTGCGGCGACTGGGCGGCGGCCAAAGGCGCCCTACCGCTTCTTTGACAATCCGCGTGTGACCAAACACAGCGTTCTCGCCGGCCATTCGGCGCGACCGCGGCGCGCGTTGCAGCGAGCGAAGGTCCGATCCTTATCCTGCAGGACACGATCGAATTTATCCACAGCCGCGCGCAGCCGGGCAAAATCGGCTTCACCAAACCATCAACGCCGGGCGCTACAAGGCCGGGCAGCCCAACGTGCTGACCTTGTGCGGGGTGCTGATGCATTCGAGCCTAGCCGTCACCCTCACCGGCACACCCCTCGGTCTGACCGCGGCGAAGTTCTGGACACGAACGAAGTTTAAGGGAACGCTCGCGCTCAAGCGGCACATCAATCCCACGCGCGTGCCGATCGAGACGAAGGAGAGCTACCGCTGGCTGGAGAACCTGCGCCAGTCCATCGCGCTCGTTGGCGCCCGAGCGCTGTGGGTGACCGGGAGAGCGACATCTACGAGCTCTATTGCACCGCTCGCCTTGATACCAGCTTCCTCGTGCGGGTGCAGACGGACAGGCTGGCAGTGCGGCCAGCCGATGCTGCCCCACACGATCCTGCCCATCGCGTCTTTGCCCAACTTGCGGCTGCAGCGTGGGCGGGACGTCGTCGCATTACGGTTGATTAGGACAAGACGACCTGGCTGCAGGTGAAGTTCGCCGCCATCAACACCTTGCCGCCCGTGGGGAAGCAGAAGCGCTACAGTCCGCAGGTTCTGACTTACATCCACGCCCTCGAAGAGAATCCGCCGCCCGGTCGCGAGCCGATCGACTGGAAGCTGGTGACCAACTTGCCGGTCGAAGATCTCTCCGCGGCGGTCGAGAAGCTCGGCTGGTACGCCCTGCGCTTGAAGGCGGAGGTGTTCCACAAGGTCATGAAGTCGGGCTGCCGTGCCGAGGAGGCGAGGCTCGAGACCGCTGAGAGGTTGGCGAAGTCCCTCGCCCTCATCGCGGTGGTCAGCTGGCACATATTCTTTGTCACTATGTCGGCGCGCGCCAAGCCAGAGGCCGCACCGGACAGCGTTCTCACCTTCGCTGAGATCACTATGCTCGACCGGATCGACGCGTCCCGAACGCGATCGCGCCTCCAACGCCCACGCTCGCCGCTTACCTGCTGCAAATCGCCATGCTTGGCGGCCATCTCGCCCGCAACCATGATCCGCCTCCCGGCAACATGGTCGTCTTGCGCGGCATGACCCGCTTGCACGACATCGCCTTCGGCATCTCCATTGGATCAAGCCGACGATGTGGGTAATCGAAAGCTTCACTTACATGCGTACCGCACGTCTGCGGTCTTCACCGGATGCGTACTGCGAACCTAAATAGTCATCTCGTGCGACGCTTGACCGGCACCCCTAGTGAGATAATGCGGAACTGGGATCTGTCGTTCTTCGCTGATCCCGATATCACAGGCCTAGTTCCACCTGGGATGGTGACGTTGGAGTAGAAGCTCCGTACCGAAATACTCCCCCGTATTCCGAGACATGATCTCTGAGGTTGCCGATGAGGCAGACCTTGACGAGGAGCAGGAGAGTCACTTTGACAAGGTACGACGCACTCTTGGAACAGTTGAGCCGCTGACGGAAGATCATGAATCAGAGAACCTCATCAAAACGGCGCGACAACAGATTACTGTAGAAATTATCACAATCTCTGAGAAAAAAGAGGAGCGGGACGCCGAATAGACTATGAAGGCCAGGTGGACTGGGAAATGTTACAGCTACCTCCCCATACCCGAACCCCCAACCTCGACAGAACCCGAGTTCCGTGCGCTCGATCTTTGAGGACGTCGACGGTGACATTAGCCAGAAGCGGCCGATCATCGATCGTCAATAAGGCCACTGTCGCAGACTGTTTCATTTGTGCCTAAGGGAATTTCACACCGCGAAATCTCAAAGAGGGGCCCATACGGCGCAGCGACAGTGGAAACGTTGAAATGCAAAATATCTCATCGCAAATGTCTCGCCGACACATTGATCACTAGAGCGCGTCCTGTTTAATCCGGGTCATATCCTGCCGCCTTGAAGTAGTTTGCGCATTCGGCTGGCGTGAACTGGTGGAGCATTGGGCCGACGGCATCCCACAGAGCCTTGATGGTTCTCTCGGCTTTGGCGCGCAATAGCGCCTTGAGTTTCGAGAAGGCGTTTTCGATCGGATTGAAGTGTAACCGTCCGGTGAAGGCCGCAGTCAGGCCGCCTTGAGAGCATTGGGCGTGGCGCACCAGGAAGCCGGCTCTGCGGGTGTCGGCGATGCGCGCGAGTGCGTCGGCCAGCAGCGCGAGGACTACCTTGAGGTCAACGGCGAGGTGACGACGAGAATGGCGCGCGGCATCAGGCGAGGCGCGCACGCCGCGAGGGGATCAGCACGCTACCGATCGGTCGTGGTGCCGAAGGGTCCCGGACCACAGCATTCCGACCATCCCTCGATTTTCTGATTTTCTTGGTTTAGTTACAACTTGGTTGAAACGCTGCACCTTCTGAACTGTATCAGTACCACAAGCGTCTCCCGTTCGACCAGCGCCATCTGATTTCACAGGCCCAACTACTGAACGTCTCTACTGCGCGGACCCCAGCTAACTAGACGAGCCAAGTGGGTCCAAACACCAGCAGCAACACCCAAAGGAGCAGCATAGCCAAGGCAACCAATACGGGAAGGCTCGTCACACTTAGTGGACGCCAGTACCAGGACAGCAGACCATCCCATCGCGTCTCCACCTCCATTGCTGGGTGATCCTCGGCAAACCTACCGAGTCTATCTGCAGATTTCTGTGCGCGACCGCGATACTCGTTCACCAAGGCGTGGTCCTCCGCAGCGGCAATGTACCAAATCACCGACACAATAATTCCGAGGACGGCAGGCAAGCGCACTGCCTCCACGCTCATCTTCTCAAACAAGAGCCAACCGACAAAGCCAAATAGCGCCACCTCTACAGTGAGGAAAAAATTGAATCGAGTTAGTGATCGTTCGAACTGGGATTTGAGGTAGTCAAGTTTGATCCTGTAGTCGTCATCCGGGCCGATGAAGGGTTCGCTTTCGTTGAGCCGAGTCACTTGCCAGGCGACGCACCGCCAAGCTCCGTCCTGCTTCTCAAACACGTGGGCGTTCCGAAAACGTCCTAAAGTGCTGCTGGGATCTGATCGCCTCTGGGTCGTCACCAGCGTATGCACCACGCCGACATTATCCGACACCATGTCCAGAATTCACGTTCAACCGATCGGCGAAGAGGATTTGCTTCTCCGGCACTGGCGATCGCTTTCAACAGATCGTCTCTACCCTGCTCTTCGCCACTTGACCGCGTGATCCTGGTAAAGTTGTGCGCTAAGACCAAATCGGCCTTGGATGTGCCACCTTCACCACCTTCGTTTTCGGCCTCAACGATTTGACGAACCAGCTCGATCAGATGCGTCCCGCCGTTCATTGCTTCCTCGATGATTTAGCCGTTAGCTCATAATCGCTCAGATGGTGTTAAGCATAGGTCAGTGTTTTATGTCAGACGCTTGGCGAGAGTCTACGCAAGGTCATCTTAACACGATTCTTGTACGACTACCGAAACCGCGGCCCGCCAACTCATCCTTCAGACCGTGCAGCGTCAGATGCGGCGTCTCACGCATACGTGCCTCGATGAAGGCACGGTGCGGCTCCAGCACCCTCTTGCGATGTCCACCCATCTTGCCAGGCGCAACCGAGCCGGTCGCCCCATGGCGCTGCAATAACTTCACTGCAGCCGAAACCGAAATGCCGAACCGTTTGGCGGCCGACCGGCGGCTCTCGCCACTCAAAACCGCCGCCACAACCCGCTCGCGAAGATCATTGGAAAGAGGTCGATTCATCAGATGCTGGCCTCCACTCCAGCCAGCATCTTGAATCACAAAACCGACAAATCTGGACTCAGTTTACCCGCAACCACCGGGTAGAGTGCGGAGCTATCGAGTGCAACCGGGCGGCCGTAGTAGGCAGTATCGGCCTTGAAGAAAGATAGCAGGTAAGCAACCGCCTCTATGCCTGCGCTCGCATGAGCCAAGATCGGAATTGGCACAGCTTCCTCTTTCTCCGTGTGCAGGACTTCCTCCATTGCCTTTTCAAGCACTTCGATGCGCATGGAAAGTGCTCGCCAGTTTGCGATTTGCGCTAGGAACGCCTTGTCCCCCAGCACTACGAGCAAGGGGGTCTGGTCCGTCCATTTTTTTACGCGCGCAGCGATTGCCGCGGCAATCTCCCGAAGGGCTGATACCGCGAGAATGATCGGCTCAAAATCCAATGCAGCATCGATTTTCGACGCTCCGGACGGTGGCTGCACGTTGGGTGTTTGATTGGCCTCGGATCTGGCGCCGTCGTCCCCAGTGCCAGCGCCATCATCCTCGGCACCGGTGCCACCCTCTACCTCAGGGTTTGTTTCCCCACCTGTTTGCACTTCCGCTTTTCCCACCTCATGGCCCACGCTAAGTCCGGCGCTCCAGCTCAGGCTCTGCACTCGTAATTGTCGTACGAACGCTGGGTCAACGCCCTAATCGGTAGGACGTACTTAGACGCCGAGCGCCTTGAGGACGACCGCCGCACCGCATTGTTTCGACACGGCCGCCGGATCGAATTTTCCGTCCTTAACAAATTTGCCTTTACTGTAGTGATTGGAAAAACTCCACAGATAGGGCGTGTTAATACCTCGGCCGCGATAGCCCCAGCCGTTGTAGCTCTCAAAGCGGTAGAGTGCGCGCGGCACCGACCAGTCCTTTTGCGCTGCATATCCCTTCATCGTGAGCGCATCGACGGCACTGGATTCCCAATCGTTGGGCGGATTCCACGTTTTCGGCCGCCCTTGTGGCACCTGCACTGTTCTGGCCCTCAGCGGATCGCCGTTGTGGAGGTGGCCATTGAAGTTAAAACTGCCTTCCAAGGCATGCGTGATGCCGACAAACCACCACGGGATCTCCAGCACTTTGGCCACCCTTTCGTAACGCGGACGAAAGTCATGCAGTTTTTTCACGTACCAGGCCACTTCGCCCTTCCGCTCAGCTCGTATTTGGCACGTGTCGAAAAGGGACTGATACTTCGCCTTCACATTGTTGAAATTAGGAGCAGGCGCTTCTTCGAGGGTTGCGGCTGAAGCCACTTCTGCGTGGTAAACCTGGAACAGTTCTGCCATTTCAACCGAATTGTCGGCAAGCCCGTCGAGACTCTCCTGTAGAGAGACCAGCCTGTGCAGGAGAGCGACGGGTTCAAGCGCAGCAATCCTGGCTTCCAATGTCATTAGGGCCTCGCTCCCGCCGTTCGTCAACCCTGCGTGTCGCCTTTCCATTGGTTCAAGCGGTGCGTCCAGGACAACGTCATGCAGGTCCTCGATGGGCAGGTAAGCCAGACGGCCACCGACCAGCGACTCTTCTCCACCCGACGCGCGCCAGAGCGGATCAGCGCCACGCAGGGCCGGGAATGAAAGGCCTGTCGCCTCTTCGATGTGCTTGATCGCGACCTGAAATGTCCGGTAGGCACCGAGGACAAAGCCCTCGACCGCCTCCGTGCGGCTGCGGCGCTCCAGCAACTCACGGACTAGGTCGCCTTGGGTTAACAGATAGCCCGTAGCATGCAAGCTGCCATCTTCTGTGGGCATGACAACGATTTTCCAAAATTCCTGCGGCACCCGGGCATTGCTCGGGGGCAATTCCGGGTCATCGTCGCGGAAAATCGGGCCGGTAAACACACAAGCCTTGAAGCCTACCGTACGAGCGCTATCAAGAATGTAATTTTCCAGCCCTTGCCAAAGCGATTTGCCTTGATTCAGCGATGAATGCTGGAGGGCGGAGTTGGTGTAGTGGAAAGTATCATCGTTGGCCTGTTGGGCACTGTCGCCCCAATTCGGATCCTCGCGCCGAACCATGTGGCCGCGATCGATCTCGGCGTCACCATATGCGGCCTGCCCTAACTGCAGTTCACCGTCAATTCGCAGGTCGTAGAACCATTGGTCCTCGCCCCGTTTTATGCGGATGGCCGCCCCTCCATCGATATTGACGGCTGTAGCCAGAGGCGCCCGCCGGCTCTTCGAGAAGAGAACGCCAAAATGGGTGTAGCGCAGTTCGTATTTGCGTCTGTCCTGGCCGTCCTGCGGTTGCGCTAGGTCGTTGGCAATCTCGTCGCCGAATTCCGGCCACGGCACATCAAGGCCGGAGCCGAGGAATGTTGGATCGTATCCTCCGCGACGAGCCAGGTCGGACGCCTTGTGCATCCCATCGGATCGCGCCTCGGATCCTTCCCGTGCTATTCCAGCGACGGCCACCTGAGAACCGGAAAGCAAGTTCTTTAATGTTTCAGCGCTGACAGCCGCATTCTGAATGCCGAATTCGCCGGAGAAATGCAGGCCAACGACCGCTTCCTGTTCCAAACTGACCAGACACGAGCCCGAATTGCCGCCCAGTGTCGTGCAATCGTGAGAAAGGACCGTACCTTCTGCTCCCGTCATGATAAGGCCGGGCGCAAAACGCTTCACATCGTATAGATCATTGAAGTACTGCCGCATCTGCGACAGGTCGTTACGATCGTCGAAAGCAGGATAACCAATAGTGGCGACCAACTCCCTGTCCCGTCCGCGCCGCAGTGCTAACGGGAGTGGATCCGGCGATACCCCTTCACGCGTCTCGATCTCGAGCAGAGCGATATCTGCTTCGGTGTCATCCGCCAGGTACACTATACTTGTGACTGGCAACGCAAATGCGTTACCGGGGACAGAATCCACCTCCTCGCGCATATCCAAGTTCATCCCATAGCGGGCTCCGATAGGCGAACGCAGAAAGATACCCACCCCATCGCGGCCGCGTCGCGCAACGAGCTTCGCGACATGACGGTTGGTCACGACCTTTCGGCGACCACTCGGCGCCTCACCCACAACGAAGCCGGTGCCGCCCCAGCGCATGGCGTGATTAACGAATTCAACCCTGCCCACTGAGGGGATGAATCTCTCAATACGGCGTGCGTGCCCCTCCGTGAACTGAGGAAGCAGGGGAACCGGTTCGAATATGATCCTGTCGTTGCGGATCAGCATCGGGGGGCGTCCGACCCGCCGAACAATCGCTTCCAATCCGACTGGATTTCTGATGGCACCCAACTCACGGGCCGCGGCGATCCCCTCCAATCCAGACCCCCGGACACCCTCCCCATCCGGGACGAAATCAGACATATCCAGACCGAAGCGTGAAGGATCGATGCGCCCGTCGGCTATCGCTCTGTGTACGGTAAACAGCACGTCGCTTCCCATCCGAGACAGTAAGGCCCCCAGCCGTGAACGGGACTCTTCGTGCGCAGATGTGTTCGATGCAAATACTGGCCGACGTGATGTCGGCTGATCCTCTACATGGTGATGATCCGGCATACGAGTATAATCAGATTCGAGATCCGTGTCGGTCTCAGGTATGGATGGGAACTCGTCCTGACCCGCTGCTTCCTCTCCCCCGGAACGCATCAGGAATTCAATTTCGTCCTCGGTATAGCCGGGATCCCAATGCGTGTTTTCCGGCACATTAGAGTGGCCGTAATGGCCGCCCTTCATGTCCCAAGTCCCCGGATCGCGATTATGACGGCCGGGATCGCGTCCATCGCGGGCCGGCTTCGGGTGGCCATTAGGCCAGACCTTTGGCACGCCGTGGATCGCCTCAATCCACCGGCACAACCGCGCCAGGTTCTGGAGCGTCGCCTTCGATTTAGGGCGATGCGCGAATCCTACAACCTCGATCTGGATGGCAGAGTCGCGGTTCGTCTGCACGCCGCCCGGCGGATTTTTCAACGCACGCGCTGCAACGTTTGTGTCGATGTGCTGATAGACCTTGCGATCGTCAACTGTGAAATGCGGATCGGACCGGTTTGCCCGGAATGCACCGAACGCGCCAGCTGCGCTCGGTCCCTCCGTCGTATGATGCACGATCTTGAAAGGCCCTCCCGTAAAGGTACCGGAGGACCCGCTGATGGGCATCCATTCGGCCGCTGGATATCTGGCCATGCCATCCCCCCGAGCTCGCGTTATTTGAGTCCAAAATTCTGCTTGCGTCGATAGCAGCGACACCGCCGTTCCCAGGTACCGTTCTTGTCCAAGAGTTATCGCGCTTGCTACCGAACCACGACAGAAGGTTGGAACGCCGATTCAATGCTATCCTGATGCCGCTAGCCGCACATGGAAGCAGGACCTAGGCTCTATTACCCCTTCCCGAGAAAGGCATCTGCTCCCGCCCCACTACTTTCGCTTTCGATAAAATCTAAAGAATTCTGATACTTGCCTCCTGCCGGGGCTCTCCTTGCGTATCCGAACAAGAATGCGCATCGCCAACATTTTGTTTCTTATAAACCAGTCTTTTGCAAAACAAAAGTGTCTTTTCAACTATCGAAGCCGCAAATTTATCCTTCGTCTTCGGCTAGCCACCCGGCTGCAACCGTGAGTACGGCTGCTCGATCATCGAGTCGTTCTTCAGATCAAATCAAGGATCTCCACCATGTGGCCTCATCAGAAACTTAAATCACGAAGGAGGCGCTTTGTCCCAAAAGGGATCGAGGTCTTTGAATTCGCCGGCTCTGCGCGCGATCAGATCGGCTACTATACGCTGGAGCGGGATCGCCTGATTGTAGCTGCCGCGATAGTCTGGCCAATCCTCGGGGTTGCCGCCCTGGTGTATCGCCACAACCTTTAGCCCGTCATCGCAACATGCGGACCCAGATGAACCTGGTAGGGTTCGCGCGTCGTGCCTCAGCCGAATGCCGTTACCCGCCCATTCAATCACCTTGCCGTTCGAGAGCTTCATCGGCTGGAGACGAGGTTGCGACGGAACGCTGAGGTCCTGTGGGTGTTGGAAAATCCAGATCTGGTCATTTGCCGCCATAGAGGTCGGGCTCGAGAGCACTTCAATCCAGCCCCGGGCGGGTGCCGAGGGTTCCGATTTCAGGCCAACCGGTTGCAGCCCGACGGGCTCGGCTAGCCGTAGGAGCGCATAGTCGAGCTCTTCGAATGACCAATCGGATCTTCCTGCCGTAACATCTGCAGCGCCGAAGGGCCGGTGTGCAACACACCCCTTGCTCGCAACCGGCACCGCTCGTCCGGCGTTCACGACGGCGTCGACGATCTTGAAGTCGAACCGGCACCGCAGCTCACCTATGCCATCCGGAAGAAGATGTCTGACCACGTGATAATTGGTAATGATTATATCTTCCGCCACCAGCCACCCTGTTCCGATTCCTCCGTTTGAATCCTCAACCGCGCATATCCCATTTACTAGTTGTCCGAGGCGTTTGCCGAATTCGTCGACATCCCCAAAGCGGGACCTTAGGTTCACGATCTTTTCGAGATTGCCCTGATCCTCCGGGACCTTGGCTTTGGCTAAAAGCTTTACCTCGGCTTCTAGGAGCACCGGGTTCCCGGGAACGGAGCTACGGGCTGCAATTAGCAGCTCCGGCCACCAGCCTTGCTGGTTGGCGCCGTCGACAAGTTTGAAAACTACAGTCGAGAACGGCCCAGGTCCTGCGTAATCCCTTAGCCTCTTGTTCAGCCGAAAGCTAAGCATCATTGGCAGGCTATTCTCGTCGAATGCCTCGTCTATACCGGCATGAAGGATAGCCTTTTCCGGGCCGGTCAGCATGCGCACCATCGGGTTACTCCCCATCTTGATCCCTGCCCACCGACGGAATAGGCAGCGCCCCTAGGCACAGCCGTGCTGACCAACCAAACGGGAATTAATCAATCGAGATTCGTTTGTTGATGCAAAACAAATTTAGAAACCTCAATTCGGCTGAACTGCAAACGTTACTAAGACAGCATGACCTTTGCAAGGTAGTGTTGCCTCAATTGCCATTGCGTTCTTGCCTGTGATGAAGCAGAATAACGATTATCGGAGCAGCTTGCCCAGGGCGGAGAAATGTCCGATCGTCTCGACCCCAAACAGCTCTTGCAGTTTCGAGATGCGCTCGCGGAAGCGTTCAATCAAGATACGTTCGCAGCATTTCACGATTCACATTGGACTAAGCGGCCCTTCAAGAACATCGTTGGGCCTAATGATACAGATCCGGTAGCATTCGGCAGGGTATTGGAGAAAGCGAACACCGAATGCTGGTGGCGCGATCTCCTGGCGAAAGTCCGCCAGGAACGCCCGGCTAGCAAGACACTTCGTGACTTCGAAATTGCAACTCTTCTTCCGGGACAGTTGGATCAGGAGCAGATCGACCGTTTGCGGGATATCCTCAACGCCGCGTTCATCCGAGAGGACTTTAACGACTTCGTGGCTGAGCGCCTCGAACGGAAGCCGGGAGACATGATCGCGCCCAATGACAATGACCTTCAGGCTATTGCCAAGGTCCTCGATACGGCGAACTCGGCATCTCCGCCTTGGTGGAGGTTAATTCTGAGCGAAGCGCGGATTTCGCGCCCGAACGACGCGAATCTGAGGATTTTTGAGCCCCAGGTCAAGCTCAATGGCGCGTCACCCCCGCCGCTGCCCTCGTACGAAGCCGTAATTCTTGGGTCTCCGAGCGGGAGCTTGGTTTCCGACGTACAAGAGGCGGTCGAAGATTTGAAGATGCACTTGGGAAAGAGTGGAGTTTCGTTTACCAGCTTTCCGGACAAGTGGGCAAAGAAAGGCACGCATCCCGAGTTGTTGGCCTGGGCCAGTGCCGAACGTAGGCCCGTGCTGATCCTGCCCATCGATAACGCCTGGGCGCGCGCCTACGCGCTTAACCCTTTACTGTTGAAGAAGGATGTCGAAGTCGCTGCCGGGGCACCTTCGAGCAGCTTCAAATATATAATCTGGCTCCCCCAGGAAACGGAAGACGACGATTTCGCCGACAGGCTTAAGGCCCAACCCGAAGAGAGCCAGGCGTTCCAATCTAGTGGAAGCGAAGAGGACTCTTTCTGGTTCCATCAGGGAGATTGCCACCAGCTGAACCAGCTCGTTGAAAGGTTTCTAGGGCGCGAGCCCCTAGAGGGGGAACCACCTCCCCCATTTGGATACCAAGATATCGAATACAAAAAAATGCCGGGCGGGAATATTATTCGAGATATTATCATACCGGGGGTATCAGCACCGCTTGCCAACAGATATATACCACCAACTTGGGAAGATGTTCCTTTTTTCGATGAGGAGGACGCGACAAGGATTATCAATGATATGATGTCATACCAGTTTGGTGTTGTAGCAATACACAATTTTAACGATTCGATTGACCAGGATGGGAGTATCCCCGTCGATTTTCGTGACCGGATACTGACAATCGACAAACTCGTTCAAAAATTTGCAAGAGAGAACAGGGTGGATCCAAAAAACATTCTTTGCTTGGGAATCATCGCCACGACGAAGCCGGAGAAGCACGCATTTCAATATTTGAGAGGAGCGACGAATGAAATCATTGCACGGTGGCGCTTCGTTGCCGTGGCTGTCGAAAGCCCGCGCGACTTTCGTGTAGATTCTGGCCACTTGAACTCTCTGGTTCAGGAACTGCAGAGGCGCGTGAGCCGGGCAGGCCAGAAAATGCCGCAATGATCGCCGCTGGCGAGCCCGACGAGGAGAGCGGTCTCGCAGGCCTAATTGCGGCATGGGACGCATTGCACAGGGATCCCGAGGCGGAGCTGTCGCCTTACCAATTGACGCCTTCCCCTTATCCGGGGCTCAGGAGCTTCGCCCCCTCGGAGGGCCTGCTCTATTTCGGCCGGCCCGGCGAGGACGAGGCGCTGGCCAAGCGTCTCGAGAAATTCAACGTCGTCGGCGTGCTTGGCGGGTCGGGATCTGGCAAGTCGTCGCTCGTGCTTGCTGGGCTGCTACCCTATTTGAAGCGCTTCCAGAGAATCCCGGAACGCGGCGGGCGCTGGTATCTTGTCACAGCCCGGCCTGGGAAGACGCCGAATAAGGCCATCGTCGACGCGATCTGGGCGGCGGTTTGCAAGCCGCTGGCCGATAGAAAGTTCGGTGAGCGCGCCCTTGTTGCTACATTCGCCCAGTTTGGCGTGGCTGAGACTCTGGCAGGGGCAACGTTGCTATCGGCCTGCCAAGAGGCGCTCACACAATTTTTGGCGCCCACAGGCGTGCTTGATCATGACCGCCTGCTAAGGTTTGCGAATGAAGAGCTTCAGACGCTCGATGTGATCAGCTCGGGCGGCATGCAGGTCGGAGCAGCCAATCTGCTGATTGTCATTGACCAATTCGAGGAGATTTTTCGCGAAGAGGTCGATCCGGTCGGAGCCGCGGCGATCGTCGAGCTTGTCAAAGCCGTCCACAGCCGCGCCCGCCAAGGGCTGTTCATCACCTTGACCATGCGCAGTGAGGAACTGCACCGCTGCGCAGAGTATGACGGCCTCTCCGAGATCATTTTCGCCACCTCGATCCAGGTTGAACTGCTCACAAAAGAGAGGGACATTCACGCGGCGATCGTGGAGCCGGCACGTCGAGTCTTCGATGCATGGGGCGTTCCCTATGGTGACGTAGGCACAGACCACTCGACCGCTCCCTTCACGCAGGATCTCGTCGACTCCTTGACCGTAGAAACGCAACGGCTGAGCAAAACCCTCGATCACAAGCCGGACAGCCTTCCCCTGCTACAACACGCCATTCACGCGATCTGGAACGAGGCAGTCGGGCGCTGGGGCAAGGAATACAACACCGCAAATGCTGGCTGGCGGCCCGAGGTAACTCTTGATGACTTCCTCGATCATAACTCAACGGGACCTTTACAGGTTTGCTTAAACCGATGCGCAGAGGATGCACGGCAAGACGCTTTGAAAGCAGTAGCAAAGCAGGTCGAGGGCGATACCGCTGCGTCGCAGTTGATCGACAGTGCTTTCACCTGCATGGCGCGCATGGACGACCGAGGCCGATGGGTTCGGCGCTTCGCCACGACAGAGGAGATTGCGACTGCAGCCGTACTCGATGCCCAGGATACAGGCGGCAAGGGATTGCTCCAGCGGCTCTTCGCGTTGCCGGAGCGCAAATCCCCCCATTATGCGTCCAAGGTCGTAAAAGAACCTCTGGTGGACGACGTCATGGAGGTGTTTCGTCACCGCGGTTACGTATTTGCCCGCAGGAACGCGCCTTTGGCAGGCGAAGGTGTCCCATCAGGCGCCGCAAGCAAGACCTATGATGTCAGCCATGAATCGTTGATCAGGGGTTGGGAGCGCTATCAGTTCATCTTGGAGCAAGCAAAGTCAACCCGAAAGGCGCTTTTTGAAGCGCTTGAAGCAGAGAAGGCGCTACGGGAGGCCGAGGACAAAAGGCGCTGGTTCCACAGGCTGGGTTCGTGGCTCAGGGGTGGCGAGCGTCGTCAAGCCGCAGAGGCTCTGCGGCATGTTACCTTCATTGATCTTGCCCGGCTTTTTACGCCGCCACGGTGGCTTGGAGAGATTTGGGCAGAGAACCAGCTGATAGAAGAATCGCAGCGAACGGGCAAGAAGGCCCTGCCTGGCCTCGGGACCGAGAGCGACGACGCAGCCCGCTATTTGGCAAAGTCACAAGTTGCGAGCATTGCCACCGTGTTCCGAAAGGCGAAAGAATGGAACGAAGGAGATGGTTTCTGGCCATCAGGTAAAACAAGGTGGCTGGCCAAAGTAGCCCTATTGCCGGCGGCTGCTATGATCACCATTGCCGTTCTTGGGATAAATGGCCATAATTCCGCAAAACTCCTAACTCTGCTGGGAAACCTTGCAGGTATTTCGGAGGAATCGGCGCGTAATGACCCAGTTTGGGCTCACTCTCAACTCATCCTTGCTGTAAGTCGAGCCAAAAACGTGTCTGCCGGCGATTGGACATCTCGTGTCGCTCAGAGCACTGACACCATTGACGCTGCGCTGGAGCTTCTTAACCAAAAAGCTCGCTCGATCCTAAAACACCCAATTGGAAGGGTGGGCAACGACAAACTGCTTCCGAGTGCAGCAAGGAAGGTCAATGTAACTTGCCGCAGGGTGGACAAAAAGGCGGGAATCCCGCTAGTCAGAACGGTTGATTTTGAACTAAGTTATTCCTCTCCATCAGGATACGCTTTCGTTAGCCTTGATGACGAGCATCTTCGATCGCAAACAGTGGTGTTCGACACCGAAGACAAGATCTGTGTTGACGATAGCACATCTATGTTGCTTAGGATTCAGCCGAATGGACTGGTCTTTTACCCGCTTACTGTGGTCGATAAGCCACATCCAAATGGCAAGAAAAGTAAGGTTCTGCAGATAAACGAACCGACAGTCGTAACTCCATACGCTGTTACTAGCATAAATGTTGACAATTCGTTTAGCAAGAAAACCTTCGACGATTTATCGAAAAATGCAGTTGTAAGAGGCGCAAGCGCATTCATAATGGACTCGGCTCAAGGGCTAATACTTCCTCTTGGCGAAGAAGATGAATTTTTGTACATTTCGCAGATTTCAGGGATCAATCAGCCTCAAGATCTGTCAGATAACGACTGCAAGAAGATGTTCAGTCACTGTAGTCCAGGGGGGGCAGGTCTCTATCAGGACAGAAAGTTTGAAGGTCTCTCGCTTGAGGGTAGCCTGTATTCACTGAAAATTCAAATTGCGGCTAACAATCCCACTGACACGGGCAAGCCGAAATGCACGTTTGACGAAGTCAATTGTGCCCAGTTTCTTGTTCTTTACAGGTCGACCGAGGGCACCGATGAAAGAGGTGTTAGACTTAGGCAGGCTCATATCGGGGTGCCCATCGTGGACGCACGTATCGATTCCAATGGCTATTTGATTGTTCTGGATACATCGGGAAAAGCATGGAGGTATGTTGTCGGATGGCGAGCGTTCTCTTCCGCGCTGGACAACGCCCGTAAAATCATATTTCCCAGCACCACGGGTGACGAAGCCCCATAACCCGCTCAGAACTGAGCATTAGCCGACCAACTGTCCCTCGTTTAGGCTCATTAAGGGGATAGCGGTACTTGGGATTTTAAAGTACGATCAGATAACTTTCAAAACGGTGACGGTTCGGATGAGCACACGTCCCCTTCCTCTCGCATTCGCGCTAGTGTTGGCTGCCGAATCCGGTGCGATCGATTTCAGGGTAATCTCACCGAGCGACGCCCTCGAACCGGGTGGCCTTATCCGTTTTCAAGGTCCATCTTCAAACGGTGTAACGGAGATTGCGAAGCCCGCGGGACCCACCGGGCAGGGCCAGCAAGTGGCTCAACAATTCCTGAACTTCCCGAACTTCCCGAACTTCCCGAACTTCCCGAACTTTTCTAATTGCTTCAACGGAGCCTGGAGGAATTGCTGAGTTCGTGATGGACCCCCGGCTCATCATTCTCCAGCCGACACCATATTGCAATTTGTGGTGCACCTACTGCTATTTGTCACATCGAAATGATCGCAGCTTGATGTCGGCGGAGGTCCTCGAGGCCGTTCGCGAGAAGATCCTCGCTCAGCTCCCCGCGGACACAGCGGCGGGGATAGTCTGGCATGCCGGTGAGCCGACGGCGGCGCCGATCGAATGGTATGAGCGGGCGTACGCCTGTCTTGAACCCGATCGGCCACGAAACAGCAATTTCGCGATGCAAACCAACGGGATCACAATAGACGCCCGATGGATCGATCTATTCCGGCGGACGCACACGGAGGTCAGCTTGAGTATCGATGGTCCGGAGCGCTTTCATGACGCCCGGCGGCTGACCCGTAATGGGAAGCCTACCTGGCATCTTGCCTTGCGCGGGCTGAAGCGCCTACAGGACGCCGAATTCGAGCCACGTGTCATAACGGTTTTGCACCCAGACTGCCTCTCGAGCGCCCCGGAGTTCTTCGATTTTTATAGAGATAACGGCATTCAGGACGTGAGCTTCAGTGTCGATGAATTGGAAGGTTCGAACAGGTCGTCGAGTTTTGGCGGTCGCGACTACAAGTCGGCGCTGACGGACTTTCTCGTTTCGATGCTCGCGCTCGCCTACCGGTCGGGATATCCGTTGTACATCCGTGAAGTTGAAAGGATCGCTGGTATCCTGGCAGGCGCTCCGCTTGTCGGCAACGAGCAGGTTGAACCGTGGGCGGCGCTCGTGATTGCTGCAAATGGAAACGTCTCGACCTTTTCGCCCGAGCTAATGGAGGTACGAGCTCCCGAATACAATAATTTCATCTTCGGCAATATTCTCGTCGACGACCTTCCGTCTCTGAAATGTAATTCATCCTTCAAGATGGCTGAAAAGGAGGTTGCTAGGGGTATAGTTGCATGCGAGTCATGCCGATATTTCGGAGTTTGCGGCGGTGGCTCGCCAGTTAATAAGTATTGCGAAAAAGGTGGTCTGGCAGCCACAGAAACCGATTTTTGCAGGCTCACGACACAAGCGTCAGCGGACGCGCTCCTTAGATTCTTGTCCAGCCACAACTTGTCCCCCGGCTCGTTTTCTCCCCCGAACTACCCAGCACCAAACAGTCTCGCGGGAGAGAGAGGTTGACGCCTGCCGTTCCCAGGAAATCGAACATGGTCACAACTCTAGGGCAATTCTTGTCTGGCGAAGGGAGACGGGCGGCCTCGTCTGCTAGGGGGAGGGCGGTCGTGCGATTTGCAGCAGGGCTTTGCCACGAGGACCCTGCGCTTCCGATCGAGCATACGGGTTCTCTGGGTCTGTTCGCATTGCAAGGGGTTTGCGAGGTTTGCGACAAAAGCCGACATAGCCTGTCTGTAGCTATGCATGGATTTGCAGTGGCAATGTTCCTCGGATCGTGCGCTGCTGATGCTGGTCCTTTTCTCAATGTTGAACACGCGCAACAAGACATTCTCAAGAACGTTCAGGCTAGTTGTTCTCTCGTGGGTTCCTATGCGAGGCAGGAAGAAGCAGCTGTAGTTAGGGACGAATACCAAGATCAAGGTCATACAGCGACGGTAGTGAAGAGAAAAGATGGTCGTTGGTCTGTAAGAGTCTGCGACTAGAGACCAAATATCGGTATCGAGGATGCGGCAAGGAAATAATCTGACGAACACGGTCGATGAACGGTAAAGTTACGCGAGGCTAGAACGCGGGCGTGAGTACTTTCTCCAGATACTTTTAATACTTCGCGGCGAAGCTTCGTTTTTGTCAAGGTAAATGTCGAATAATATAATTATTCTTCTTGATGGCACATCGGACGAGATCTCTTCGGATCGAACGAACGTCCTGCGTCTCTATGGCACCCTTGAAAAAAGCGATCGGCAGCTCGTCTACTACGATCCGGGGATCGGAACCTTCGGCGCTGAAACGTTTGGCTTAGGTTTTGGAAGGCCGTTGAGATTTGGGGCATGGCAACCGGTTGGGGCCTCGATCAAAACGTAAAGGAAGCCTACCGCTTTCTCGTTGAAAATTACGGCAGTGGTCACCGCAAGTCCGAGGAGCAGGGGAAACGCGACCGCATCTATACTTTCGGGTTCAGTCGAGGCGCATATTCCGCCCGGGTGCTCGCGGGTTTTCATCCATGCAGTCGGCCTTATCGACAGGCGCAACCTCAATCTCCTGAACTATGCGTTCCGGGGCTACAAGCGGATCGGTGACGACGACGACAACAGTTTTGCCGAGGTCCGTCTCTACGAGCGTATTCTCGATCCGGATCGCCCACCGATCCGACTCCTTGGTCTATTCGATACGGTCGCCTCGATCACAGAGCATGGGCGCTATGGGCCTCGCCTCCGCTCGCATGCATTCACAAAGAAAAATCGAAGCATCGAAGCCGTCCGACACGCGCTCAGCATCGACGAGCGCGGAACCATGTTTCGTCCGATGCTCTGGACCCAGGATGAGCAGTATTGGGGCAATCCTTTCAACCGAGGCAGTTCCAAACCACAAGACATTCGGGAGGTTTGGTTTCCAGGAGTTCACGGCGACATTGGTGGCGGCTACCCGGAAGCCACGAGCGCACTCGCGAAGCTGCCGCTTAAATGGATGATCGAGCAGACTGGGCAGATGGGCCTACACTACCGCTCAAACGGTAAAAGAGATCGTGCTGGGCAGCAATCCTGACAAGCCCTACGTCGGGCCGGATTTTAACTCAGCTCCACATAACTCAATGAATTGGGCTTGGGCAATTCTCGAATTCTTCCCACAGCGTCGTGCGCTGGGCTCACTGTGGCCGAGTATTCTCGGGATTGCGATCCCTCTCTTCGAGCGACGCGCCATTCCGGATGGCGCTCGAGTGCACAGGTCGGTTGTAGGGCGCGCGCAGGCTTCGTATACGCTGCCACCCAATCTGCCGACGAATTATTCGATTGAGGACTAACGCTATCCGATTGTTGGCGGCCGATTGACCTGCCACTGAACATTCATCCAGCGGCGATTAGAGTCTTGGCCGTTTCTGTCGCGCCTCTTGGCGCGTGTTGAGCAACCGGCGGAGGCGCGTAGCCTTCGATCAGCACAGCGTCGGAGCCGGTTGCGGTGATGTCCTCGGCGTATGCCGCCGGGGTCTGGTAGCCGAGCGAGGAATGAGGCCTCGCGGTGCTGAAGTCCTCCGCCATTCGGCGATGGCGCTGCGGGCGTGGTCGAGGCCGAAGAACAGGCTCTCGTTCAAGAGCTCGTCGCGCATGCGACCGTTGAAGGATTCGACATAGCCGTTCTGCATGGGCTTGCCTGGCGCGATGTACTGCCATTCGATCCCGTGATCCTTCGACCATGCAAGGATGGCGTTCGACGTGAACTCCGTGCCGTGGTCGGAGACGATCATGCCTGGCTTGCCGCGCTGGGCGATCAGTTCCGTCAGCTCGCGGGCAACTCGACGGCCGGAGATCGAGGTGTCCGGAATCGCGGCCAGACATTCGCGTGTCACGTCATCGACGGTGTTGAGCACACGGAAGCGCCGACCGCAGGCGAACTGGTCATGCACGAGATCCAGCGACCAGCGCACATTCGGCTTTGCCTCGACCAGGATCTGCGCCCGCGTGCCGACGGCTCGTCGTCGCGCCCAACGCTTGCGCACCGTCAGTCCTTCCTCGCGGTAAAGACGATAGATACGGTTGATCGCCGATGCCTCGCGCTGGCGCGCCTGAGCAGAATGAACAGCCGTCGATAGCCGAAGCGCCGGCGCTCGTTCGCGAGGTCACGCAGCCGACCACGAAGCTCCGTCTCTGGCGCTCGGCGAGCCTGGTAGCGGATCATCTTGCGATCGGCGCCGACGAAGGAACAGGCCCGACCCTCCGATAGGCCCATGACGGCCCGCAGATGCGCGACGGCTTCGCGCTTGGCGGCGGGCCCTACCATTTTTTTGACAGAAGCTCGCGCAATGCCGAGGCTTGAGCATCTGGTCGGCGAGCAGCTTCTTCAGCTTGGCGTTCTCGCCTTCCAGAGCCTTCAGCCGCTTGGCGTCAGAGACGTCCATCCCGCCATACTTGGCCTTCCAGTTATACAGCGTCGCCTCCGAGACCCGTGCTTGCGGCCAAGATCGCCCGCCTTCGCACCCGCCTCATGCTCGCGCAGAACCGCGATGATCTGCTCTTCTTTCTCTTCATCAGTCCGTCCTTCAATCAAGGCCCGGACTCTAATCTCAGATGGAGGAAATTCTCAGTGGCAGGTCACGACGGCAAGGATGCGCTGTTAAGCTCCGTCGAGCGGGCACTATTTTGCACCAGTTGCGATAGGGGCGGCCCTGTGCGGCTGCAGATTCACAAACTACCAAGAAACTGAAGCGTAGTCCGTTCAAGCTAGACTAGTGTCTCCCTCCAGCAACGCGCGCGAACCGAAAGTCACAAACTTTGCCGTACTAATTGCCATACTAATTCAGAAATAGTACGGCAGTGGTCCGCTAAGTGATTGAAAAGGATGGTGATCCCGACAGGAATCGAACCTGTGACCTACAGATTAGGAATATGTATCTGCTCATGCCGCAGCTCTTGCCAGGGAGCTTTCGTATAAGCATCCGTTGCAACTACGACCCAGTCGGCCTCGACCGAGCCTCCTGCTGTGTGCAATGTCCACTTGCCTTTTGATCGCTCGGCCCCGGTAACCCCTCTTGAATTATATATTTTGGCTTGGAGATAGCCGCGCGAGCAAGTCCTCGTGCATAATCGAGTGGCTGGATAGTTCCAGCGCGCAAATCAAGAAGTGATCCGGAATAGGCGCTCGTACTGACCTTGCCCCTCTGATCTAATCCGGTTTGAAGTTCGTTCTGGCCCATCGAGAGGACCAGGACATGAAACGTAGCCGCTTCTCTGAAGAGCAGATCATCGGAATTTTGAAGGAACATGAAGCCGGGGTATCGGTTGCCGATCTGTGCCGCAAGCACGGGGTCAGCGACGCCTCGATTTACAACTGGAAGGCCCGCTTCGGCGGGATGGATGTCTCCGAGGCTCGGCGACTGAAGGCTCTGGAGGACGAGAACACGCGGCTGAAGCGGCTTCTGGCCGACGCCATGCTCGACAATGCCGCGTTGAAGGATCTTGTGGGAAAGAAATGGTGACGCCCGCGGCCGCGGAAAGCTGTCGCTCGCGTGAAGGAAGGCTTCGGGATGAGCGAACGGCGGGCGTGTAAAGCCATCGGCTGTTGCCGCATGACGGGTCGCTACGAGACCAGCAGGCCGGACGACGGCAAGCTTCGCGAGCGGATGAAGGCGATCGCGCAGGAGCGTCGCCGGTTCGGCTACCGGCGTCTTCTCGTGATGCTGAGGCGGGAGGGCCTGGTCGTGAACCACAAGAAGCTGTTCCGGCTCTATCGGGAGGAGAAGCTCGCCGTTCGCCGCCGTGGCGGCCGCAAACGGGCGATCGGGACCAAGGCGCCGATGGTGGTGCCGCTGAGGCCCGACGAGCGCTGGTCGCTCGACTTCGTATCGGACCAGCTCACAGACGGGCGCCGCTTCCGCATCCTGGCCGTCGTCGACGACTGCACGAGAGAGTGTCTGGCACTCATCGTTGATACGTCTCTCTCGGGCATGCGGGTTGCCCGAGAATTGGACCGGCTCATCACCGAGCGCGGCCGGCCGAGAATGATCGTCAGCGACAATGGCAGCGAGTTCACCTCGAACGCCATCCTCTCCTGGGCGGATCAGAACCGCGTCGAATGGCATTACATTGCGCCCGGCAAGCCGATGCAGAATGGCTTCATCGAGAGCTTCAACGGCCGACTGCGCGATGAACTGCTCAACGAGACGCTGTTTACTTCGCTGGCTCAGGCACGCGTCGCACGCCCTGTGGCGCGCCGACTACAACACCGCGCGGCCGCATTCCCAAATCGCCTGGCAGACACCGGCCGAGTTCGCCACCACCTTCAATCTGCGATGGTCGCTCGCGCTGCGCTATGCCAAAGGCTCCGCGCCAGCGCCCGTCGCGCTTCATCCGCCCAGCAGGGCACAACCCACGCCGGAAACGAACTCAAAACTGGATAGAAACTGGGGGCAACGTCAGCGCAAGCCCGCGCTCTTCGCAAAAATCGCGGATCACCGAGAACCGTGTTCCGTGCAAAGGTCGCGCCATCTACAGGTCGTCACAGTCAGTCTGTTTGTTCGTGCGAGCCACGTACTAACTAGGCACAAGCTCTTATGCCGCGCAACGGCTAATTTCAACCGGCTTTGGTGACTCGAGGTTCAATCGCTGTGGGGCTCTTGGGGCAAGCGCGCAGCTAGGCCGCCTTCTTGGTCTCCGCGACCTGAACGCCCAGTCGGAACGCCTGACCGTCTGCAAACGAACGCGCGTAGCTCTCAGATGTAAAAGGGACCGCGGTGGTGGTGCCGTTGACCGTCACGCGAACCGACCACTCTTTGTCCCTAATAATTTCAACGGCATATTGCTCATGCGCAGCCATGCATTCCTCCCAGAATCTTCCGTTGAGGATGGGAGGATAGCGTCGTAAAACTGGTTTGCATGCAAATAATCCGACACCGCGACGTCGAAATGTCGAAACACGCGCAGCTAGGCTTAAGTCGATGGCCTCGCCTTGAGCTGTTCGAGATGTTCCTTGGCGAGGTTGAAAAGTGCGGTGGCAGTCTGTTAAGCCGTCCAGCCTTGCTCGATGCAAGAGGACACCAGAGCGGCGTACGCGCCTTCGAGGGCGACTGCGCAGTTCACGCTCCTGTCCGGGCTGTCCTGGGAGAGAAGGGGCGGTTCGACGTGTGCTGTTTGGGACATGCAGAATAATTGGCGGAGTGCCAGAAAGTTCCTCCGCACTCGCGCTTCGCACCGCGGTGCCGCCCACAGCGTCTTGCCTAAGGGACTTTGCGCCGTAATTCGCTCGCGTTCGAATTGAGAGCGACCTCGGATTGAACACGCGGATTACCAGGCGGACAAAAAACCCCGGCGCTGGGTCGTTGCGCCGGGGCTTTGGGCACGTACAAGCTACACCAACATGTCCGTTTATGAACGTGCGCTAATAAAGTGAAAAAACGGTGAACCACGCAGGCGGAAGGGCGCGCGCTCAAAGCTGGGGTGAAGCGGCAATATCAGTGATGACAAGTTGCGCACCCTGATTGTTCCACCTAGCTTTCGACCGAACGCGGGGACGAGGATGCCGGCTGTGTTGATTTGCCAAGATGATGTACTCCGTCACCGCTCATGCCGATGAAGCGAGCCGGCTCGTACCGCAAATCTCGAAATGTCTAGCGATGGCCACTGGGACCCCGCACATTCGGGGAGAAGCTGATTTTCAGGTGGTGCTAAGCAAGGCCGGCAAGGTGGAGACGATCACCGTTATGCTAGTATGCTCATACATCGCGCTTTGCTCTGAGTGGCGGCCCAGCAGCTTGGGTTAGGGGGGCCGCTGGGCCTGACCAGCGAGCGTTCGGGAATGCTCAACTGGCTGGTTAGTATATTAGATAAATCTAATGTAACAGAACCCTGCGAACGAAGTACGCGGCGGTAAGAAAGTGGCTGGCACGATTCACTTACCGTGCGCTTTTGCCTTGGGTTCTGGCGAGCTTTCGGACGGGTTTGCAGCCAATTTTGCAGATCGCCAATCTGTTACCCACAGGGACTTTTTCCTCACCACCAAATCGTCACGATCGCCCTCAGCGGTCGCTCGGCTATGCATGGCAGCTATGGCGTAGTCGGCTCTGTTGGTTCGATAGTCTTCTTTTTGGACAGTCATCGTTTGCTCCCAGTTTCATAGCCCCTCTTTTTGCCCTGGCGGGGAGATTAACTGCCGGTCCATTACGAGTCGATCGATTAAACGACCACTCCGCAGTCGCGAGGGCGGGAAGCAAGCGGACAATTTTAACGTTGGAACGGCTTACAAAGTGCCGGTCAACACAGCCGCCCTTTCGTCGGGCTGCGTTGATCGCGTCCATGTTGCCCTTCAGCTCGCCGATCTTGGCTTCACGTGCCTTGATGTCTGTGTTGTCCATCATGCTGCCGACCGGCAGGCCAAGCCAAAACACGCCGTCCACGTCCGGACGGGCGGTTCTGTCTTGTACGGCCATTATCGTCGCCAGGTCGGAACTCGTTCGGTAAAGTTCGGCTTCCAACTGGCTGCAGGACTTGCCCGCGTATACGCTGGACGAAACCAGCATGGGCTTGATGTCGGCTGGGCGAGTAGCGCAGCCCGACAAAACGCTAATGGCTACAAACGCACATAACTTGTTTTCATGGTTCCCCCAAAACGCCCGCGGCGAGCATGCGCTGAGGGCGGGACGAAGTCTATGTGCCTTGACGGCATGCGGAATATATTCCTATTTTGCGGGATGCCGCACCGTGGCCGCCATGAACAGATTTCCGAGTACATGTTGCCAAGATGGAGCGGCAGGCATGCCTACTGACGAAGGAACTGCGGGTCGCGCAGTTGTCCCTAAGGCCGTTCTGTCCGCACTACGACGCCATCGACAATTTGCATCGGGACCTAAAGCGGGCGCTCAACTTGCTGCATGACCGCCCGGCGGATTCCGAAGAACCG
The DNA here is from genome assembly GCF_040317575.1 of Mesorhizobium sp. M1423. Lineage (NCBI taxonomy): Bacteria > Pseudomonadati > Pseudomonadota > Alphaproteobacteria > Hyphomicrobiales > Phyllobacteriaceae > Mesorhizobium > Mesorhizobium sp. M1423. The sequence continues at coordinate 1,273 of NZ_JAMYKU010000043.1, read as the reverse complement.
CATTTCGCGCCCATGTCGCGAGGCTGAAGAACTAGCCTGTCAGTTTAGTGAAGTCGTGGCGCCGCGCGCGAACATGTGCCAGCAAATTCGTTTCGTTTACGACCCCTGATTGAAAGAGATTCAGCGTCGTCGAGGCCAGAATATGACCATCTATCGAGGTGCTGTACCATTTGGCGTCGGCGGTTACCTGGTCGACAACCCGCTGGCAGATCGCCCGATCTTTAGGTCTAAGGAACTGACTTTTCAGTGCTCGTAGCATCTCGACGCCTTGAAACGGGGAGTCACCTGTCTCCCGCGCGATACCCATGCGTGGTCTCCGAGCATGGACCCTAAACGCATTCAGACAGAAAATTGCCATTCGTTTGAGTGGTACCGATGTCGCGTGATAAGCGGCGGTCCGCGAGCTAATCCACCATGTCGCGCAGCGGCTTCTTGCGCTTTGGCGTCCTGTACTTCTCGACCAGCCTGACCTTGTCGATGTCGATCGTCACCAGCGGTCCCAGATCGACGGTCACCCTGCCGCCTTCCTCGTCTATGAGCGTGATCTCTCCGGCGAGCTCGATCTGCTGCCCCTTCTTCACCTTGGTATGATCGATGATCGAATGCGGAAAGCTATAGCTCGGGATGGAAACGCTGACGTGGTCCTCAGTGACCCGTCTGCGAAGGTGGCCGTGATCGCCACCTCGTCACGAATGGAAATTCCGCGCGCCGCTCCATGAGTCAGGTGCGCTCGGCGCCTTACTCAAGATATTGCTAATTATGGATGAGCCCGCTTCCTCCGATCGATGGATGAAGCCGATCGTGGGCCAGTGCTACTTTGATGCATCGCGCGACTTACCCGACAAGAGCTGGCTCCAGGGGCAAAATATGAGCAAGACGACTCTCATTGCTATCGCAATCCTCGCGATCAGTGTCGGCTGTGCCGAAGCCAAGGACCGCAAGGTCGAAACCGCGACCCTCGGCACGCACGCCAATTCGAAGAACCTGCCGGTTTGTGCCGCGTCAAGCTCACTCTTCGAAGTCCTCGGTGATAAATGTTTCTCGTCACTGGTTCGATGATCTATGGCGACATCGTCGAACTCTCCCGGACAATCACTTTGAGTTGGTAGCCCGAAGCAACAACCTCCCAGCGCGGCCTCCATTCTCCGGTATGAAGTTGCGTCGCAGCGGCTGCCTTCGCCCAGAATCGACCCAGCCTTCGCGCGTCGCCAATACCGGCGCAATCTCGAGGCGCCACGGCCTCTGCAATGGTGGTTGGCGGGGCGCCGGTGCG
>NZ_JAMYKU010000042.1:0-38501 GCF_040317575.1 Mesorhizobium sp. M1423 | reverse complement strand
CCCATCAGCCATCGCATCAAGAAATGCGCCTGGAACGACGACTATCTCATCAATGCCATCACTCATATGCGATAGCCCTGCCCTCAAGGGGGGAGATCACGCTGTCCTACTGCGCCGACGGCTCCTCGGCGTCGCCCTCGTCCGCGAACGGCGAGGCGCTCGGTACGCACTGCACCGACCAGCCGGCCGGCGTCGGCTGCTTCTGGTATTCGGTGACGGCGGAGGTGCACTGTTCGCGGGTGTCGAAGGTGCTGGGCAGCACGACCATGCCGCCTTGCGGGCCGGCGATCACCAGATACCAGACCAACGCTACGCTCGGTGCCGCCATGAGTATTTCCTCGCTCTGCTTGTTTTGGGAGTCGGTGCGATCCTAGCAACTCCGGCCAAGCGGCGAAAGTTGGGCCGAAGCGCGGCGTTAAGCCACGGCATCACAGCCGCGTGATGTCAGGCCGCTTACTCCGGCTGCCGGTAGGCGACAAAGCGGTTGTGCTTGGCCTGGAAGATCAGCCCCGTCTCCTTGAGCGCAGGGCTGGCCAACGGCACGATACGCTTGGCGATCTCCGAAGGGTGCGGCAGAGTCTCCGGATCCTCGCCGGGTACCGCCTGCGCCCGCATGGCGGTGCGCGTTGCCCCGGGATCGGCGGCGTTGACCCTGAGCGGCAGGTTTTCGGTCTCATGCGCCCACGAACGCGTCATGGCCTCGACCGCCGCCTTCGACGCCGCATAAGGCGCCCAGAAGGCGCGTGCGGAGTGGGCCAGGCTGGAACTCAGTACGATAGCGCGGCCGGCATCGGAGAGTCTCAGCAGCGGGTCGACCGAGCGGATCAGCCGCCATGTTGCGGTGACGTTGATGGTCATCACCTTCTCGAAGGTCTTTGCCTCGACATGGCCGATCGGAGCGATGACGCCGAGCACGGCGGCGTTGGCGACCAGTATGTCGAGCTTGCCCCAGCGCTCGTGGATGGCGCCGCCCAGCCGGTCGATCCCCGCCATGTCGGCAAGATCGAGCGGTACCAGCGTCGCCTGTCCGCCGCCTGCTTTGATCTGGTCGTCGAGTTCTTCCAGCCCTCCGACGGTGCGGGCAACCGCAATCACATGTGCGCCGGCGGCGGCAAGCTCCGTGGCGATGAAATAGCCGATACCGCGCGAGGCGCCGGTGACGACCGCAACGCGGCCGGAGAGATCGAGGGTCATGCTTGAACTTCCATGAGGTCGGCGTGAGGCACCCCCCTCTGCCCTGCCGGGCATCTCCCCCTCAAGGGGGGAGATTGGCCCTCATCAGGCTCAGCGCCTGTTCTGCGACCGTCGCGATTGGCGAAAGTCGACAATTCAGCCGATCTCCCCCCTTGAGGGGGAGATGCCCGGCAGGGCAGAGGGGGGTAACCTGGCGAAGACAAATGGCGATCCGGCAACCTTACGACCCGCCTGCCGCCAATAGCGACAGCGTGCGGACATTGTCGGAGCCTTCGAAATCGGCAAGCCGGGTCGGATACTGGCCGGTGAAACAGGCGTCGCAGAATTGCGGCTGTTCGTTGTCGCGGCCGGCTTCGCCGACGGCCCGGTAGAGCCCGTCGATCGAGAGGAAGCCGAGCGAATCGACGCGGATGAACTCGGCCATCTCCTCCACCGACATGCGCGAGGCCAGCAACTTCGACTTTTCCGGTGTGTCGACGCCGTAAAAGCAGGAGGCGCGCGTCGGCGGCGAGGCGATGCGCATATGCACTTCCTTGGCGCCGGCATCGCGCACCATCTGCACGATCTTCTGGCTGGTGGTGCCGCGTACGATCGAATCGTCGACCAGCACCACACGCTTGCCTTCGATCATGCGGCGATTGGCGTTGTGCTTAAGCTTGACGCCCATGTGGCGGATCGAATCGCCGGGCTGGATGAAGGTGCGGCCGACATAGTGATTGCGGATGATGCCGAGCTCGAACGGAATGCCCGCGGCCTGCGAAAAGCCGATCGCCGCCGGTGTGCCCGAATCCGGCACCGGCACGACGATGTCGGCCTCGACCGGGCTCTCCAGCGCCAGCTCGGCGCCGATGCGCTTGCGTACCTCGTAGACATTGCGGCCTTCGACCGAAGAATCCGGCCGGGCGAAGTAGACATATTCGAAAATGCAGAAGCGGGTCTTCTGCGGCTCGAACGGGAACAGGCTCTCGATTCCCTTGCTGGTGACGACGACCATTTCGCCGGGCTTCAGGTCGCGCACGAAACGCGCCCCAATAATGTCGAGCGCGCAGGTTTCGGAGGCGAGAATCCAGGCGCCGTCGAGATCGCCAAGCACCAGCGGCCGGATACCGAGCGGGTCGCGGCAGCCGATCATCTTCTTGGACGTCATTGCCACCAGCGAGAAGGCACCTTCGACCTGGCGCACCGCATCGATGAAACGCGAATTCAGGTCGCGCTCCTTGCTGGTGGCGACCAGATGCAAGAGCGTCTCGGTGTCGGAGGTGGAAGAGAAGATGGCGCCCTGCTTCTGCAGGGCGCGCTGAACGGTCATGGCGTTGGTGAGATTGCCGTTATGGGCGACGGCAAAGCCGCCATCGGCAAGTTCGGCGAAGAAAGGCTGGATGTTGCGCAAGCCAGCGCCACCGGTGGTGGCATAGCGTGTGTGGCCGATGGCACGGTTGCCTTGCAGGCTGTCGATGACACGCTGCTTGGTGAAGGTGTCGCCGATCAGGCCGACATGGCGTTCGACATGGAATTGGGTGCCGTCATAGGAAACGATGCCGGCCGCTTCCTGGCCTCGATGCTGCAACGCATGCAGGCCGAGCGTGACGATGGCTGCGGCGTCCTGCCGGCCGAAAATACCGAACACGCCGCATTCGTCGTGGAAATGGTCGTCGGCTTCGGCGGAAAGCACGTCGTCTGCGTCTGCCACTGAGGCTGCCATTGGGGGCTCAAGCTCCGCTAAAGTCGCCATATAAGGTCATAGCGCATCGAAAGCAACGCACGTCGTGCGACGTTCACATGATCGACAGTCTCGAGGCGAGCAAGTCTGCCGAAATCAGTTTGCCGGCGCCGGGTTTGCAGGTGCCGGCGTCGCGGGCGCATTGTCGGCCGGCGGAGCGTCGCTGTCATCGGGTGCCGGAGCAGTGGCGTCGTCGCCGGCGGCAGGTGCTTCCGCTGCAGGCGCGTCGGGGGCCAGAGGCGTCTCGGTGGCCGGCTGATTCGGATTGAGCTTGTTGAGGATGGCGTTTTCCGGATCCTCGGGCAGCAGGCTTTCCAGCTTGGCACCGATCGATTCGAGCAGCGGCTTTGACTTGGCGTTGGCAATCCAGCCTGGAGCTTTGGCGCCGGCCAGCCAATTGAAAAACAGCAGTGCGACCGCGACCACCAGGATGCCGCGCGCCGCGCCATAGAGGAAGCCAAGTGTGCGATCGAGCGCGCCGATCCTGGAATCGATGATCCAGTCGGCGAGCTTCATGGTGATGACGGAAACGACGATCAGCGCGACAATGAAGACGATACCGGCGGCCGCCGCCATGGCTGCCTTTTCGTTGTCGATATAGGGCTGAATGTAAGGCAGCACCGGCTTGTAGAAGAAGAAGGCCGCCGCAGCGGCAACTGCCCAGGAGATGATCGACAGGATCTCGCGCGAAAAGCCGCGAACCATGGCGAGCATCGCCGAGACCAGGGTGAAGCCGACGAGAATTCCGTCAAGCAGCGTAATCGGCATGTTTTTCGCCCCGCTCCGATCTCTTTTTCACGACTCGACGAGCCGCATCAGTCTTGCTCGTCGGCGCGGCTGCGCCGAGAGCCGGCTATGCGCGCCACGAGATCGGCAAGCTCGGTGGGCTGGAAAGCGCCGGCTCCGATCCCCCCGGCCCCATTACCACCAACAAGTTCCTCGCTGCCCAAGGGCAGAACCGCGCTTCCGAAACCCAGCTTTTCGGCTTCCTTGAGGCGCTGCTGCGCATGCGCAACCGGCCTCACCGCCCCCGAAAGGCTGATTTCGCCGAAATAGACGCAATCGGCGGGAAGGGCAAGACCGGTGAGCGAGGAAACCAGTGCCGCCGCCACCGCCAGGTCGGCCGCCGGCTCCGAAATGCGGTAGCCGCCGGCAACGTTGAGATAGACGTCGTGCGTGCCCAAGCGAACGCCGCAATGGGCTTCCAGAACCGCCAGGATCATCGACAGCCGGGCGCCGTCCCAGCCGACGACGGCGCGGCGTGGCGTGCCGAGCGTCGAAGGTGCTACCAGCGCCTGGATCTCGACCAGCACCGGCCGTGTGCCTTCCATGCCGGCGAAAACCGCGGCACCCGGCGACTTCGCGTGACGTTCACCGAGGAAAAGCTCGGACGGGTTGGCGACTTCCCGCAAGCCCTTGTCCGACATTTCGAAGACGCCGATCTCGTCGGTTGGCCCGAAGCGGTTCTTGACCGTTCGCAGGATGCGGTAGTGGTGGCCGCCTTCGCCCTCGAAATAGAGCACCGCGTCGACCATGTGCTCGACGACGCGTGGGCCGGCGATCTGGCCCTCCTTGGTGACATGGCCGACCAGAACGATCGCCGCCCCTGTGGATTTTGCATAGCGGATCATCGCTTGGGCGGCGGCACGCACCTGGGTCACCGTGCCGGGCGCTGAATCGGCCATGTCGGTCCATAGCGTCTGGATCGAATCGAGAATGACCAGGTCCGGCCGCTTGCCATCGGCAATGGTGGCGAGGATGTCCTCGACGTTGGTCTCGGCGGCGAGTTCGACCGGGGTGTCGGCGACGCCGAGCCGCTGGGCGCGCAGCCTGATCTGGGCGACCGCTTCTTCACCGGAGACGTAGACGATGCGGTGGCCCTTTGCCGCCAGTGCGGCTGCAGCCTGGGTGAGCAGCGTCGACTTGCCGATGCCGGGATCGCCGCCGACCAAAAGCGCCGAGCCGCGCACGAAGCCGCCGCCGGTGGCGCGGTCGAGTTCGCCGATGCCGGAGACGATGCGCGGCGCGTCCTCGATGTCGCCGGAGAGGCTGGTCAGCACCACCGCGCGGCCTTTGCGGGCGTTGCGGGTGTTGGCCGGGCCGGAGCCGATGCCGCCCGACGTGCCTTCCTCGACCAGCGTGTTCCACTCGCCGCAGGCATCACATTTGCCGGCCCAACGCTGATGCACCGAACCGCAATTCTGGCAGATGAACTGGATACGGGATTTGGCCATCAGCGTCGCGTCGCTTGCCAATTGCCGAGGCTCGTCGATCCTGCCCACCCCCCTCTGTCCTGCCGGACATCTCCCCCGCAAGGGGGGAGATTGGCTGTCATTGATGCTTTCGCCAATCGCCGATGCCGCAAGAAGAGAGCCGGCGACAAAACTGCCGATCTCCCCCCTTGCAGGGGAGATGGCCGGCAGGCCAGAGGGGGGTGTGACGGAACGCGACGGTTGGCCAACAAGCTACTCGAACCGATCCGGCAAATGATGCTCTTCCGCGAGGTCCGAGAAGCGGGTGAACTCGCCCTGGAAGGCGAGGCTGACCGATCCCGTTGGGCCGTGGCGCTGCTTGGCGACGATTACCTCGGCCTTGCCGCGCATCTCGTTCATCTCGTGTTCCCACTTGATGTATTCGTCGGTGCCCGGCTTCGGCTCGCGGTTCTTCAGATAATATTCCTCGCGGTAGACGAACAGCACCACGTCGGCGTCCTGCTCGATGGAGCCCGATTCGCGCAGATCCGAAAGCTGCGGGCGCTTGTCGTCGCGGCTCTCGACCTGGCGCGACAGCTGCGACAGCGCGATGATCGGCACCGCCAGCTCCTTGGCCAATGCCTTGAGCCCGGTGGTGATCTCGGTGATTTCCTGGACGCGGTTTTGCGATGATTTCGCGCTCGATCCCTGCATCAGCTGGATATAGTCGATGACGATGACGTCGAGACCGCGCTGGCGCTTCAGGCGACGCGCGCGGGCGGACAGCTGAGCGATGGAAATACCGCCGGTCTGGTCGATGAACAGCGGGATTTTCTGCATGGTCTGCGAACAGGCGACGAGCTTTTCGAAATCCATCTCGCTGATCTCGCCGCGGCGGATTTTCGACGACGGGATTTCGGTCTGTTCGGAAATAATGCGGGTGGCGAGCTGTTCGGATGACATTTCGAGCGAAAAGAAGCCGACGACGCCGCCATTGGCCGCCTTGAACGAGCCGTCGGCCTGCTGCGCCGGGACATACGCCTCCGCGATATTGAAGGCGATGTTGGTGGCGAGCGAGGTTTTACCCATGCCGGGGCGGCCGGCAATGATGATCAAGTCGGACGACTGCAGGCCGCCCATGCGACGGTCGAGGTCGCGCAAGCCGGTGGCGACGCCCGACAAATGCCCGTCGCGCATATAGGCGGCATTGGCCATGTCGACCGCCGTCTTGACAGCGTCGGTGAAGCTCTCGAAGCCGCCGTCGTAGCGGCCGGTCTCGGCCAGCTCGAACAGCCGCCGCTCGGCGTCCTCGATCTGGTCGGAGGGCGACATGTCGACCGGCGCGTCATAGGCGATGTTGACCATGTCCTCGCCGACGGTGATCAGCGCGCGGCGCGTGGCCAGATCGTAGATAGCGCGGCCATAGTCGGTGGCGTTGACGACGGTGACGGCCTCGACCGCCAGCCGCACGACATATTGCGCCACCGTCATGTCGCCGACCTTCTCGTCGGCCGGCAGGAAGGTCTTCAGCGTGATCGGCGTCGCGATCTTGCCCATGCGGATGAGCTCGGCCGCGACCTCGAAGATCTTCCTGTGCAGCGGCTCGTAGAAATGGCCAGGCTTCAGAAAGTCGGAGACGCGGTAGAACGCATCGTTGTTGACCAGTATGGCGCCGAGCAGCGCCTGCTCGGCCTCGATGTTGTTCGGCGCCTCGCGATAGAGCGGTGTTTCCGCCACGCCGAATTTTCGTGCTGCCTCTGCCATGATGTCCCCGGTCCTGATCCCGGTCTCTCGATATCAGAACGAGACAAGTCGGTGATGACTTATCTGCATCAGTCCCCAACCAACCAACTTTGATGCCCGCGATTCACAGCCAAGATACTTCGGTGGAAAGAATCTCGATTGACTCGAATCAAGATGGCGAGCCTAGCCGTTCTTGAGCGAGAACAAAACAGGAAAATAGCTGCCGGTCATTCCGGCAAGGCGTCACCCGAGTCCAGTCGCCGCGCGGCCTTGAACGTCTCGCCGTCGCGCTTCGTGAACAGTCGCTCGGCAGCATGACCATCCTGTTGGCAAAGCTTCAGCAAGACCTTGCCGGAGCCCGATTTCGGCGGTGCGATCACCCGCGCGCGGGGCGGAGCGGCCGGATGACGGGAAGCGGCGACAAAGATGAACTTTTCGTCCTCCCACGGCACCTCGGCATCCTTGGCCAGACGGTGCAGGCGCGAGCGGGCGACGCGGCGGGCGAAATGGCACCAGTCGGGAGCGACAAGTGGGCAGGGCGCCTCATGCGGGCAGGGCGCGAGCACGTGCGCCCCCGCCTCGATCAGCTGCCGCCGCACGGCAAGGATGCGCTGCCAGCCGGCCGGCGTGCCTGGCTCGACGACCAGCAGCGTGTCGGCGGTCAGCTGCCAGAGCCGGTCGATTAGTTTTGCCAGCGATGCCGGCGCGATCTCATCCAGCACATAGGCTGAAGTCACCAGCTCGGCCGGCTCCAGATCGACCAGGTCGATGGTGACGTCACCGGTCAGCCAGGCGGTCTTGGCATGGATTGCCTCGGCGGCAAGCGCCTCGCCGACCCGCCGCACCGCGGCACCGGCCTCGAGCAGCACTGCCTGTTCGAGATCGGGCCAGAGATCGATTGTGGCCCAAAGCACCGTCCCAGGGCCGGCGCCGACATCGAGCAAGGTCTTCGGAGCATAGTCGGGCCGAGACTCGCCCACCGCATCGAGACTGGCGCGGACGGCCGCATAGGTCGCCGGCAGCCGCGTTGCCAGATAGGCCTTAACCGCCATTTCTTCTGCCATGTGCAGGCGGCCATCGCGCAACTCGGCGCGGTAGCGGTCCGACAGCGTCTTGGCCGCTTGCTTGATCATCGGCAACGGCACCTGTTCGAGAAGGCGGTCGACGCCTTGTCTAAGCGGGGCGGGCAGTTCCATGGTCTACGCAGCCCGAGGTGCGAGCACGATGACCGAGGCGCCAATGATGCAGATCGTGGCACCGGCAAGATCCCAACTGTCGGGGTGCACGCCTTCCGCCAACCATAGCCAGACCAGCGAGGCGGCAATGTAGATGCCGCCATAGGCGGCATAGGCCCGGCCCGCCGCACTGGTGTCGACAAGCGCCAGCAGCCACGCGAATAGCACCAGTGAGACGAGACCGGGCGCCAACCACAGCGGCGACTTATCCAGCCGCCACCACGCCCAGAACGAGAAGCAGCCGGCGATCTCGGCAAGTGCGGCGGCGACGTAGAGGAGGTAGGTCATGAAAAAAGGTCCCGCGTTGACGAGACCTTTTTCAGCGTGCCAGCCGGCAATGGCAAGCGGCAATGGCGCGATCGCCGGCAGTCTACTCCGGATCCGCCACCTTGCGGCGGCGAGTGGGCTTGGCCGCAGGAGCCTTTTCACGACGTCCAAGATCGCGCATCTCCAGCGCCTTCTCGCAACTGGCCATGTAGTCGCGCGTCACCGGCAGCGTGTCGTTCTTCTTGGCGATCTGGATTTGGAAGATCACCAGATCCTGCCATCGGAAGGCAGCTTCCGAGGCAGCAAGATAGAACTCCCACATGCGGCAGAAGCGCTCGTCATAGATCGCCTTGGCCTTGTCGCGGTTGGCGGCAAAGCGCTCGCCCCAATGCTTCAGCGTCTCGGCATAATGCAGCCGCAGAACCTCGATGTCGGTGACGACGAGCCCCGATTTTTCGATAGCCGGCATCACTTCGGAGAGCGACGGGATATAGCCGCCCGGGAAGATGTATTTGCGAATGAAGGCGCTGGTCGCCCACGGCACACCGGAACGGCCGATCGTGTGCAGCAGCATGACACCGTCCGGCTTCAGCAGCGTCGCCGACTTGTCGAAGAAGGTACGGAAATGATTGACGCCGACATGCTCGAACATGCCGACCGAGACGATGCGGTCGAAACGCTCATTGAGCTCGCGATAGTCCTTGAGGTCGAAATGCACCCGGTTTTGCAGGCCTTGCGCGTGCGCGCGGTCGGTGGCGACGCCGTGCTGCTCGGTCGACAGCGTCACGCCTTGCACGTCGACGTCGAACGCCTTGGCGAGATAGAGGCCAAGCCCGCCCCAGCCGGAGCCGATGTCGAGTACCGTCTGGCCGGCTTTCAACCTGAGCTTGGCGGCGATGTGGCGCTTCTTGGCTGCCTGGGCCTCATCGAGCGTCATGTCCGGCTGCTCGAAATAGGCGCAGGAATACTGCATGTCCTCATCGAGGAAGAGGCGATAGAGGTCGCCCGACAGATCGTAGTGGCGCTGCACGTTGCGGCGCGCCCGCGACGCCGTGTTGATCTGCTGCAGGCGCCGGAAGGCGTGGCGCAGACCCTCGATCGCCTTCGACCAGGTGGCATCGATGCCGCCGCTGCCCATGTTCTGGAACGCAATGCGCATCACCCCCAGCACGCCGCCCTCGATAATGTCGAGTTCACCGTCCATGTAGGCTTCCGGCACCGCCAGCATCGGATCAAAAGTGATGGCGCGCTCGGCATGCCTTGTCTTGATGTGCATGTGCACCGGCTCGCCGCTGCCGTCACCGAAAGTCACCATCGAGCCTTGCGGCCCTGTCACCTTGAGATTGCCTGTGCGGACCAGGCGGTCGAGAACGCGCTTAAGCAGAATATTCATGACCAATTGTCCCCTCTCGGCCAGACATGCTGTCCTATTCTGCATCAAGATATAGGGGTTCGAAAAGTTCCATTTGGCATAAAAATGCCCGGGTGCGAGGCCCGGGCATTGGTCCAGATAGGTATTAGCCGACGAATGCCGGCGAACAACGATCAGCCGTTGTCTTCGCCGCCCTCGAACTCCGCGTTCGGATCGAAGAAATTTTCCGGCCGCGCATTGTCGTTGATGTCTTCGCCGTAGATGGCTTCGGCGGTGGTCAGCGTTTCGCCCTTGGCCTGGCGTTCGGCTTCGTCGGCCGTGCGGGCAATGTTGAGCGTGATGGTGACCTCGACTTCCGGGTGCAGTGCGATCGCCACGTTGGTGACGCCGATGGTCTTGATCGGCTGATTGAGCAGGATCTGGTTGCGGTTCACCGAAAAACCTTCCGCCGTCAACAGCTCGGCGATGTCGCGCGTCGACACCGAACCATAGAGCTGACCGGTCTCGCCGGCCGAGCGCACGGCGATGAAGCTCTTGCCGTCGAGCTTTTCAGCAATCTGCGCGGCCTCGGACTTGCGCTCCAGGTTGCGGGCCTCGAGTTGGGCGCGCTGTCCCTCGAACTTCTTCTTGTTACCTTCGTTGGCGCGCAGCGCCTTGCCCTGCGGCAGCAGGAAATTGCGGGCGAACCCGTCCTTGACCTTGACGGTGTCGCCCATCTGGCCGAGCCGGGAAACGCGTTCGAGAAGAATGACTTCCATGGTTTTGTTCCTTCGGTTGGGCGCCTATCCTCAGGATCGGCGCCGAATTGTCTGGAACAGGTCAGGAAGCTGGGGCGTCGCCGCCTGTGTCGCTGTCCTGCCTGTCGCGGCAGTTAGGATCTCTTGTCGAAATCCAACCCGGGATTTGGTGTTCGATCCAGCTACGCCCGTCGTGGCCGGTGAAAAAAGCGGGCGGCGAACCGCCCGCTGGCTAGACCATGATCCCGAAAAGTGGAAACCGGTTTTCGGATAAGATCATGGTCAACTAATCAGTCTTAGCGGACCACGTAGGGCAGCAGGCCGAGGAAGCGGGCGCGCTTGATCGCCTTGGCGAGTTCGCGCTGCTTCTTCTGGCTGACGGCGGTGATGCGCGACGGCACGATCTTGCCGCGCTCGGAAATGTAGCGCTGCAGAAGCCGCACGTCCTTGTAGTCGATCTTCGGCGCGTTGGCGCCGGAGAACGGGCAAGTCTTGCGGCGACGGTGGAAGGGGCGCCGGGTTGGGATCTGGTTGATGTCGACCATTATTCTGCGGCTCCTTCAAAGCCTTCGCGCGGACGGCGCGGGCCACGATCGGCACCGCCATCGCCGAAGCTGCGCGGCGGACGATCACCACGGTCACCGCGATCGCGGTCGCCGAATGAGCGCGGGCCACGATCGCCACGGTCGCGGTCGCCGAAGCCGCCGCGTTCCGAGCGCTCTTCGCGCTTCTGCATCATTGCCGACGGGCCTTCCTCATGCGCATCGACCTTGATGGTCAGGAAACGCAGCACGTCCTCGGACAGGCCCATCTGGCGCTCCATCTCATTGAGCGCGGCCGGCGGGCAGGTGATGTCCATGAGTGTATAATATGCCTTCCGGTTCTTGTTGACCCGGTAGGTGAGGGACTTCAGTCCCCAGTTCTCGACCCGGCCGACGGACCCGCCATTCGCGGTGAGGACGCCCTTGTACTGTTCGACAAGCGCATCGACCTGCTGCTGCGAGAGGTCCTGCCGGGCAAGAAACACATGTTCGTATAGAGCCATAGTGTTCGTGCCTTTCTTCGTTTCTCTCCCGGTTCCCGGCGGCAAAAGCCTCTGCAACTTCTCTGACCCGCAATCCTTGCGAAGACGGGGAAGAAAGGAGCATGACGAGACGGTCGAGAGCGGAGACACGGGAGGCGGAAGCGCTTCTGGCTCCACGCGAAGGTTCGAAAACCTCCGGCCCTCCGTTCAGCCCCCAGCAAGGACCGGCAGATTGCGGGCGTCTATACAGGAATTTGACCGCAAAGCAAGGCCAAACGACAGGCCAAATGGCTCGATTAGCGCCCTACCTTCCAGAGCACAACGGGCCTCGATGGCAAGGTTTTACGGATTTCCTGAAACCTGACCTTAACCATCATGCGAAGTTCCCGTGCCGGCGGGCATGGTGGCAACCCGTCGTTCATCATGCGAATGCAAAACGAAACACTTCGCGCGACACCTGCAGCACGGCGGTTTTGGGGGTAAAATGCTGTTCGACAAGTTCTGCCGTTCGAAGAGCGGCAACTTTGCCCTGATGCTGGCGTTCGGGCTGCCTGCGGTTCTGACGGCCGTCGCGTTTGCCGTGGACGTGTCCACCTTGATGAGGGCCAAGGTCAGCTTGCAGAACGCGCTCGATGCCGCGAACCTTGCATCTTCGCATCTCGGCGACATCGAGGCCACGCGCAAGGACGTCTTCGACCGCTATTTCCAGACCAATGTCGCCGGCCACAGCGAGTTGAGGAACGCCGAAGCGACGCTTACCGTCGAAAGGGGCCTCAATTACATCCAGACAAAGGCCGTCGCCGCGGCGGACGTCAACTTGAACTTCGCTTTCCTGTTCGGCAACGACAAGCGCATCACCGTCGATGCTGGCGCCATCGAATCGACCAATCAGCTCGAAGTCGTGCTGGTGCTCGACAATACCGGGTCGATGGCCAGCAACGACCGCATCGGCGCATTGCGGACGGCGGCGACGGGCTTGATCGATATGCTCCAAGCCGCGAAGTCGCCGACGCGCAGCGTACGTGTCGCAGTGGTGCCGTTCGTCACCGCGGTCAACGTCAAGGGCGAGGACTACGATCCGTCCTGGATCGACATGGCCGGCAAATCGCCGAACAATGGCGCCAATTTCCCCTTGGTCGGCGGCAAGCGCATCACCCATATGGACCTGTTCAAGCAATTGGGCGTCGAATGGAGCGGCTGCGTCGAGGCGCGGCCCGGAACCAACAATGTTTCCGACATTTCGCCCGACCAAAACAAACCGGACACCCTGTTCGTACCTTATTTCGCGCCGGACGATCCAGGTAACGCCAAAAATCCGAACAGCTCCTATGGCAATTCGGCGACCGGCTACAATAATTCCTATCTCGACGATACGGTTATCACCCTGCTTCCCGGCCTCACCGGCGACATCGCGAAGTACAGTGTTTCGACGATGAAGCTGATCAACGACAAGAAAGGCCCCCTGACCATCGGCCCAAACCGGGCCTGTCCGACGCCGATAGTGCCGCTGACCGACGATTTCGACAAATTGCGTAAGGCCGTCAGTGAGATGATCGAATGGAACGGCTCGGGGACCAATGTTTCGGAAGGGTTGTCATGGGGGATGCGGGTACTCTCGCCGGAACCGCCCTACAGTGACGGCGCGCCGTTCAGGGCGTCAGGCACGACCAAAACGGTGCTGCTGCTCACCGACGGCGAAAATGTTGTCTATGGCGCGAAGGATACGCCACAGAAGTCGGACTATGGTTCTTACGGGTTCCTGGCTTCGGGTCGGTTCGGATCCAGCGACCAGACCGCGGCCGCGCGCAATGTCGACGACTGGACAACCAATGTCTGCAACACGTTGAAGAAACAGGACGTGCAGATCTTCACAGTACTGCTGCAGGCCGACACCGCAGCCAACCGCAAGCTCTACGAGGCCTGCGCGTCGTCGCCGTCGGATTATTACCCGACCAACGACGTCAGTCAGCTCGAAAGCGTCTTCCTGAAAATCGGAAGCTCGATTTCGCAACTGCACTTGACGAACTGAACGACGTCAGTCGCCCAACGGCCGTTCCGCCGCCGCTGCTCAACTCGTGTGCGCAGCCACTTTGCCTGTGGTTTCGGGGAAGAAGTCGGGCGCCGCATGGCGCTTGCCGAACATCATGTCGTACTGCAGCAGACGGAAGTCGCGGATTGCCGGGTCGATCTCTTTCTGACGCGACCAATCGGGGGTGGCGTCGCCCGCCGGTGCCAACAGCAAATTGCGGTCGATGACGCGGTAGTGCTCCCGCAACTGGCCGAGGAAGCCGGTGTAATAGGGATGACTGATGCCGGCAGTCTTCAGGATATGATAGGGCAGGAAGGCTGGGCTGACGGCGCCGAGATCCTCGGCCGGGCCGCTGCGGTTTGACCAGACGATCAGTGGCGTCTGGTGGTGCAGCAGCATCTGGTCGGCCGCCTCCTTGCGCGGCGCGACATTGTCCTTCAGGAAACCGGTCTCGACGTAGACCGGCCCAAGCGGCGGCAGATGGTCGCCGAAGAAGGCGATGACCGTCGGCCGCTGGCGTTTCTTCGCCCATTCGATCAGCCGCTCGAGGCCACGGTCCGCGTCGGAAGAGCCTTCGGCGTAGCTCAACAGCGATTCACGTGCCCATTGGCTGATCGGCGCCTGCACCTTATGGGTCGGATTGTTATAGCGATAGGGCTCATACGGCCCGTGGTTCTGCAGGCTGACGGCGAAAAAGAAGACCGGCTCGGCGCTGGTATCGGCCTCGTGGATGATCTCGTCGGTCATCGCTGCGTCCGACGCGAGCGGTCCGCGTTTTTGCATGGGCGGCAACGTCTCCTCGGATTTGAAGTCGTTGAAGCCGAAATCGGCATAGACGGCTCCCCGGTTCCAGAACCAGTTGGTGCCGGGATGGATGGCGCGCGCCCGGTAGCCCTGACTTTTCAGGAAGGTCGCCAGCGACGGGGTCGGTGTCCGCACATATTGCTGGTAGGGAATACTGCCCGCCGGCAGGAAGGCGTTGGAAAAGCCGGTCAGGGCCTCGAACTCGATGTTGGCCGTCATGCCGCCGAATTCGGGCGAGAACATGTAGCCCGTGCGCAGTGCCCGCACATTGGGGATAGGGTCGGGCGTGATGGTGACGCCGGGCAGCTTGGTCGGATCCCAGAAGGATTCGCTCATGACGACGATGATGTCGGGCTTCTCGGCGGGTACCGAGGCCGTCACCTGCGGTTTGCCGATCGCTTCGATCGCCTTGCCGGAATAGCCGGGCGGCGCCGAGACATGGGCCATCGGGACGTTCAGCGCGAATGCGAGCGCAAAACCGTTCGAGGCATAGTTTTCCTTCTGGTCCCACATGATCGGGATGATCTGCAGCCGGTCGCGCGTCCATGAGAAAGTGGCATAGTCCATGATGGAGACGAAGAAGGCGATCAGCGGCACTGTCAGCGTCAGTCGGGCAAGGCGGCCCTTGTGGCTGAGCGCCGGAACGCGGCGGCGCCATAGCCGCCAGCCATAGACGAGAAGCGACAGCCCGCCGCCGACGCCGATCGCCAGGGCAATGGCGGTTCCCGGGCGATCGCGTACCAGGAGCGGCATCAGCGCCACGATCTGCCGAGAATAGAGGAAATCGGTCGGATAGAGCGGATCGCCGAGATAGAGCGACTTCTGGTGGCCGACGAACGCCAGCGACAACGTCAGCGGCGCGAGGATCATCAGGCTCTGATGGCTGCGGCCGAGCACGGCGTCGAGCCCTATGAGGATCAACGCAAAAATGATGATTGTGGTCCAGCCGGGTTTGAAGGGCTGCAGAAAGAAGTCGATGGTGCCGGCAAAGTTGCCGCGCACGATCAATTCGATAGCGAACACCAGGATGGCCGCGGCCAACAGGCTGATGAAGCCATAGCGGATGACAGGCCATTTGCGCCCTGGCAGATAGCCGGTGGCCGGATCGCCTTCGAGAAACTGTGGCGCGGCCTCGGCTGCGCTCTTCCTGGTCTTTGCCACTGCGATAGTTCCCCGGCCCGCAACAAAAGCGTCACTCGACTGTCATCGAACTGTCACGCAAAGCTAGCGCCTGTGGCGGAAATAAGAAGAGCCAGCAAACAAATCGTGAGCGGTTTTCATCATGAGTGATCGCCAAAAAGCCTGCCGAAACAGGCACTCGGCCGACGTTGCGCGGTCAAGGTTGGACTTGACTTGGCCGCACGCCTTGCGTCACAGGCAACGAGAACCAGCAGCTGGGAGCCGCCGATGGCCATCGCATTCACCTTTCCGGGGCAGGGCAGCCAGGCTGTCGGCATGGGCAAGGACCTTGCCGATACCTTTGTTGAATCGCGGCGGATCTTCGAGGAAGTCGATGATGCGCTCGGCGAAAATCTATCGAAGCTTATCTGGGAAGGCCCGGAAGAGACGCTGACGCTGACCGCCAATGCCCAGCCGGCGCTGATGGCGGTGTCGCTTGCCGCAATCCGGGCGTTGGAGGCGCGCGGCTTCTCCCTGAAAGGCAAGGTCACCTATGTCGCCGGCCACTCGCTTGGCGAATATTCGGCACTTGCGGCCGCCGGTTTCGTTTCGGTCGCCGACGCCGCCCGACTGTTGCGCATCCGGGGTAACGCCATGCAGGCGGCGGTACCGGCCGGCGAGGGCGCCATGGCGGCGATCATCGGGCTGGAACAAGCCGACGTCGAAGCCGCCTGCGCAGAGGCTGCCCAAGGCGCGGCCAAAGATCCCGCGCAAGCCTTGGTTTGCCAGATCGCCAATGATAATGGCGGCGGCCAGCTGGTAATCTCCGGCGCCAGGTCGGCGGTCGAACTGGCGGCGAAGCTATGCACGGAGAAGGGCGCCAAGCGGGCGCTCATGCTGCAGGTTTCGGCGCCCTTCCATTCGGCATTGATGAAGCCGGCGGCCGAGATCATGCGGGAGGCACTGGCCGCCGTGACGAAGAGTGCACCGGCCGTGCCGCTGGTCTCCAATGTTACGGTGACCCCGACGAGCGATCCCGACGAGATCGCCCGCCGCCTCGTCGAACAGGTGATCGGGCGCGTGCGCTGGCGCGAAACGGTGGAGTGGTTCGGCGCGAATGGCGTTGCGACGCTATATGAAGTAGGCGCCGGCAAGGTTCTGTCGGGGCTGGCGCGGCGCATTAACCGCGATATTGCCACCAGTGCAATCGGATCCGCGGCGGATGTCGAGGCGGCGCTGGCGGCGCTTGCATAATCAACTGGCGATTTGACCCCGCTCCGTGCGAAGGCTGTTCGCTCAGATCAGGAGACAAAAATGTTCGAATTGACCGGCCGCAAGGCGCTCGTCACCGGCGCATCGGGGGGCATCGGCGAGGCGATCGCCCGCGTGCTGCATGGCCAGGGCGCCATCGTCGGCCTGCACGGCACGCGTATCGAGAAACTGGAGGCGCTGGCCGCCGAACTGGGCGACCGGGTCAAGCTGTTTCCGGCCAATCTTTCCAATCGCGACGAGGTCAAGGCGCTTGGCCAGAAGGCGGAGGCCGATCTCGAAGGCGTCGACATCCTCGTCAACAATGCCGGCATCACGAAGGACGGGTTGTTCGTACGCATGGCTGATGCCGACTGGGATAGCGTGATCGAGGTCAACTTGACCGCCGTGTTCCGGCTGACCCGCGAGCTTACCCATCCGATGATGCGGCGCCGCCATGGCCGCATCATCAACATCACTTCAGTGGTCGGCGTCACCGGCAATCCCGGCCAGGCCAATTATTGCGCCTCCAAAGCCGGTATGATCGGCTTTTCCAAATCGCTGGCGCAGGAGATCGCCACCCGCAATATAACCGTCAACTGCGTCGCCCCGGGCTTCATCGAATCGGCGATGACCGACAAGCTCAACGACAAGCAGAAAGAGGCGATCATGGCGGCGATCCCGACGCGGCGCATGGGCACGGGCGCCGAAGTCGCCTCTGCCGTCGCCTACCTCGCTTCCAATGAGGCGGCCTACGTCACCGGCCAGACCGTTCATGTCAATGGCGGCATGGCAATGATCTAACACTTGGGAAAACGCTTCATTCCGTCTTGGATGCACGGGATTTTTCGTGTAATGCCGCCCGCAACCCGGCGGTTCGGGCAAAAACCGGTCCTGTTCCGCTGCGTTTCCGGCAGGACCATCTTTCAGCTTGATTAGCGGCATTCTGCCCGCTAACGAAGACAGACAACCAAAAGACGAGGATGCCCAAATGAGTGACACCGCAGAGCGCGTCAAGAAGATTGTCATCGAGCACCTTGGCGTCGATGCCGACAAGGTGACGGAGCAGGCGAGCTTCATCGATGATCTGGGCGCGGACAGCCTCGACACGGTCGAACTTGTCATGGCGTTCGAAGAAGAGTTCGGCGTCGAAATCCCCGACGATGCGGCCGAGACCATCCTGACTGTTGGCGATGCGGTGAAATACATCGACAAGGCCTCGGCCTGACGCTATTTGCAGTCATCACCGGGGAGGACCTGCGATGAGGCGTGTCGTCGTCACGGGCCTTGGGCTGCTTTCGCCGTTCGGCATGGGCTTCGAGCACAGCTGGAATGAGCTTCTGACCGGCCGCAGTGCAGCCAAGCGCATCACCGAATTCGAGGTGGAAGACCTTGCCTGCAAGGTCGCCCACGTCATTCCGCGCGGTGACGGCTCCAATGCCACTTTCAATCCTGAAGCCGTTCTCGAGCCGAAGGAACTGCGCAAGATCGGCGACTTCATCCTGTACGGGATCGCGGCCGCCGACGAGGCGCTCAAGGATTCCGGCTGGCAGCCGAAGACGCATGAGGAACAGTGCGCCACCGGCGTGCTGATCGGTTCCGGCATCGGCGGCATCGAAGGCATCGCCGAGAATGCGATGATCCTCAAGGAACGCGGTCCGCGCCGCATCAGCCCGTTCTTCATCCCCGGCCAAATCATCAACCTCGTGTCCGGCCAGGTCTCGATCCGGCATGGGCTGAAAGGCCCCAACCATGCCGTCGTCACCGCTTGCTCGACCGGTGCGCACGCCATCGGCGATGCCGCCCGGCTGATCATATGGGGCGATGCCGACGTTATGGTCGCAGGCGGCGCCGAAGCGCCGGTGACGAGGCTTTCGATCGCTGGGTTCGCGGCTTGCCGCGCGCTCTCCACCGACCGCAACGACGCGCCGCAAACGGCCTCGCGCCCCTATGATCGCGATCGCGACGGTTTCGTCATGGGCGAGGGCGCCGGTGTTGTCGTGCTCGAGGAGCTCGAACACGCCAAGGCCCGCGGCGCCAAGATCTATGCCGAGGTCACCGGCTACGGCCTGACCGGTGACGCCTATCACATCACCGCGCCAGCCGAGGACGGCGACGGCGCTTTCCGTTGCATGACGGCGGCGCTGAACCGGGCGAAGCTGACGCCCGCCGATGTCGACTACATCAACGCCCACGGCACCTCGACCATGGCCGATACGATCGAACTCGGCGCCGTCGAGCGGCTGGTCGGCAACGCCGCCTCGAAGATATCGATGTCGTCGACCAAATCGTCGATTGGCCACCTGCTGGGCGCGGCTGGTGCTGCCGAGGCGATCTTTTCGATCCTCGCCATTCGCGACAACATCGCGCCGCCGACCATCAATCTCGACAATCCGGAGCGCGAAACGGCGATTGACCTTGTGCCGCACAAGCCGCGAGCCCGGCAGATCGACGTGGCGCTGTCCAACTCCTTCGGCTTCGGTGGCACCAACGCCTCGCTCGTCTTCCAGCGCTACAATGGCTGACCGCTCCGCCGGTTTGCGTCTGCCGTCAATTTTGCCATATTCGCCCCTACTCTGCCCGAGGGGATTCGTCGCAAGATCAATTGGTAGGGCGCTATGAACACAAATCCGGCCGATAACGGGGAATTCGGGCAACGGGCAGCAACCCCCGGCCCGATCGTGCCGAAGACGGCCAGCGAGGCGTTGCGGCCCGAGGCCGGCACGCCGCCGCCGAAGCGCTCGCGTGCCTCGCGCAGCCAGTTCGTCGTGTTCATGAACTTCGTCATCTCTTCGGTGATGCTGATGGTTCTGGCGGCAGGCGTTGCGCTGTATTTCGGCAAGCAGGAATTCAACGAGCCGGGCCCGTCGGCCAATGGCGACACTTTCCTGGTCAAGCCGAATAGCGGCGTCCAGGAGATCGCCGACCAGCTTGAGCGGCGAGGGCTGATCAGCGACGCCCGCATCTTCCGCCTTGGCGTACGCGCCTTCGGCAATGATTCCGCCCTGAAGGCTGGCGAATACGAGATCAAGCCGCAGGCTTCGATGCACGATATCATGGAACTGCTGAAGAGCGGCAAGTCGGTGATGTATTCGCTGACCATCCCCGAGGGGCTGACGGTCGAGCAGGCACTGCAACGGATCGCTGAGCAGGACGCACTGACCGGCGATATGCCGTCGACCACTCCACCCGAGGGCAGCCTCGCCACCGACACGCTGCGCTTCACCCGCGGCGCAACACGCCAGCAGATGGTCGACAAGCTTCTGGCCGACCAGAAAAGGCTGGTCGACGAAGTCTGGCAGCGCCGAGCGCCGGATCTGCCGATCGCCAACATTGAGGATTTTGTCACCCTGGCCTCGATCGTCGAGAAGGAGACAGGTAAGGGCGATGAACGCTCGCGGGTAGCGGCCGTCTTCCTCAACCGGCTGGCCAAGGGTATGCGGCTGCAGTCGGACCCGACCATCATCTACGGCCTGTTCGGCGGCAAGGGCAAACCCATCGACCGCCCGATCTATCAGTCGGACATCCAGAAGCCGACGCCCTACAACACCTATCTGATCAACGGCTTGCCGCCGACGCCGATCGCCAATCCCGGCCGTGCGGCGCTGGAGGCAGTCGCCAATCCGTCGAAGACCAGCGATCTTTACTTCGTCGCCGACGGCAGCGGCGGCCACGTCTTTGCCGCGACGCTCGATGAGCATAACGAGAATGTCGCTCGCTACCGGGCACTGCTGAAAAAGCAGGCGCAGGACGCCGCCAAGGCCGGGGCAACCAATACCGGAGCCGACACGCCGGCGGGAGCCATCGTTGACGATGCGGGGGCTACCGCCGCCCAGTAGGGCCAGACGCCATCAGGTCGGCCCTGTGCATGTCCGGGTGGATGTGCAAGGGCTGCTATGGCATTGAAATTCACATGATCCTGTCCGGAGCAATCGTTCCGGCTTGAGGGGCATTCGGCAAGGGGACGCACGGCAACATGAACTTGCAGAGTATGACCGGTTTTGCGCGCAGTGTCGCCGAACACGAAGGCACTTCGATTGCCTGGGAAGCCAAGTCCGTCAACGGCAAGAGCGTCGAGGTCAGGCTGCGGCTGCCGCAAGGTTTCGACCGGCTGGAGCCGGCCGTCAGGCAGACGGTGCAAAAGCGTTTTGGGCGCGGTAATTTCCAGATGACGCTGACCATTGGCCGCGCCGCCGGCGCGCAAGCGCAACCCGTGGTCAACGAGGCTTTCCTGAAGGATCTGGCGGGGTTGGCCAAGCGGCTGCAGGAGCAGTTCGGAGTAGCGCCTGCGGCGGCCGACGGACTGCTTGCGCTGCGCGGCGTGCTCGACATTCCCGAAGCCATCGAAACCGAAGAGGCGCGCAGTGCGCTCGATACCGCGATATTGTCGGCGCTGGAAGCAGCACTGGACGGGCTGCAGCAGGCGCGCCAAGGCGAAGGTGCGGCGCTTCGTTCCCTGCTGTCCGGCCATATCGATGCCATCGAGGCGCTGACACTGCGGGCCGAGGCCGATCCATCACGCGAGCCGGCCACGATCCGCGAAAGGCTTGCAGAGCAGATCCGGCTGCTGATGGACGCATCAGCCAATCTGGATGCCAGCCGGCTGCATATGGAAGCGGCATTCCTGGCCACCAAGGCCGACATACGCGAGGAGATCGACCGGCTGAAGACGCACGTGGCGTCGGGCCGGGCGCTGCTCGCCGGCGGTGGCGCCGTCGGCCGCAAGCTCGATTTCCTGGCGCAGGAATTCAACCGCGAATCGAATACGCTGTGTTCCAAGTCGAATGCTGCCGCGGTCACCGCCATCGGACTGGAACTGAAGGCGGTCGTCGACCAGTTTCGCGAACAGGTCCAGAATCTGGAATGATCCCGATGCCAAGCCACATGACTGCCAAGCCCCATGACCACTAGGGATGTGGGTTCCCGCATTCGGCGCCGCGGGCTGATGCTGGTGTTGTCGTCGCCCTCAGGCGCCGGCAAGTCGACGATCGCGCGCAACCTGCTGGAGAGCGATTCCAGCCTGGAATTGTCGGTCTCGGTCACCACGCGGCCACGCCGCGGCAGCGAGATCGAGGGTGTCCATTACCACTTCCGCACGATGCGCGAGTTCGAGCGGCTGCGCGATTCCGATGCGCTGCTCGAATGGGCGGAGGTGCACGGCAATTGCTACGCGACGCCGCGCGAGCCGGCCGAACAGGCGCTGGCAGAAGGCCGCGACATGCTGTTCGACATCGATTGGCAAGGCGCTCAGCAGCTCAAGGAGAAGATGCGCGCCGACATCGTCTCGATCTTCATCCTGCCGCCGTCGATGAAGGAATTGAAGGCGCGGCTGAAGCGTCGCGCCGAGGACCAGGAAGCGGTAATCGAGACGCGGCTCAAGAACGCCCGTAATGAGATCGAGCACTGGAAGGAATATGATTTCGTCATCGTCAACGACGATCTTGACCGCGCTTTCGCCGAGGTGCGCGGCATCGTCACGGCCGAACGGCTCAGACGCGATCGCCGGCCGGGCTTGTTCGATTTCGTCTCGGGGCTGCTCGATGAGAAGACGGATTGAGCACCTTTATCGTAAGCGTCCGGCCTGCGGCGTCTTTCGGGACGGTGGCGATCACACGAAGATAGTGTCCACTTGTCGGGATAATTGACATTTGCCGATGTTGGTTGACGAGAGAGACGCCCTCGTACCAGCGATCAACGTCGGCATAAAACGCGATAGAGAGTTGGCATGCCGATTGAATTATGGGGCTTTTGACACACCGAATGGCCGAAAGATCAGCGTCGCGCTCGAGGAGATGGGGCTGCCCTACACGGTGAAGGTGGTCGACATCACGAAGGGCGAACAGCATGCCTCTGGGTTTCTGCGTATTAGCCCCAACAATCGCATCCCCGCCATCGTCGATCCCGCCGGACCGGACGGTAGACCGATCAGCGTGTTCGAGTCGGGTGCCATCCTAATTTACCTAGGCCAGAAGACCGGCCACTTTTGGCCGTCCAGACTCAGCGCGCAAGTCCCTGTGTTGGAATGGCTGATGTGGCAGGTGGGTGGTTTCGGTCCGATGCCGGGCCAGGTGCACCACTTTCTTGGCGTGACCGACGACCAGGACCGCCGCTACGGACTGGCACGCTATAGCGCAGAGACCCGACGCCTGTGCGGAGTCGCCGATCGGAGGCTGGCGGAGGTCGAGTATTTCTCGGGCGAGCTGTCGATCGCCGATTTTGCTATTCTCGGCTGGGCATGGCGGCACGAGCGGCATCAAGTCGATCTTGCCGAATTTCCGAATGTTGAGCGCTGGTATGGGACTATGATGGCACGGCCGGGGGTTCAACGCGGCTTTGCGGTATCGCTCTCCTGATGGAACGACACGAAGCTCGACGCTTCCGTGAATTCGCTCCTGTCTTCGACAATATTTTCGTCATATTGCGGCAGGTCGTCTGTAATGGTGAACCAAGGTGCCTTGGAGCCGACGAAAATGTGCGCGCTTGGGCGAATGTTTGGGTCGTCGACGAGGGTCCCCATAGCGATGTGGGCGAACGCGCCGTCACGAACAACCGCAAAAAGGAACGACCCGCATAGCTTGCATCGCTCGTCATGCCAGCTATTGCCGTCGACGATCTGGATTTTGTCCTCCCCACTCGTGATGCGCAATTTGACGCTCTATGCCTGCGAATGGCTTGAACGCTGCGCCGGTTGCGCGACGGCAGATCGAGCAATGGCAATTCACGGCAAATATGAACTCGTCCGTCACCTTATAGGTGACTGCACCGCACTGGCATGATCCACCTAGCGTGCGGGTGTTGGTCGGCTCCTGCAGCGTCACGACTGGCATTCCTCTGTGCGATCGAAGTTTACCAGATAGCACACTTTTATCGGACTTCAGGCGGGTAGTCGGGGCGACGCTTTGTCTGGGCGGGTGTCAAGTGTTCAATGATCTGTACAATGTCGGTCCGTCCGATCTGCGGATAGTGCTCTCGCATCCCCGTGACCTCTTGGGGCCATTCCGATTCTCTCCAAGGAACGCTGCCGCCTCGGACAGGCGCAGATCGGTGCAGCGCGTGACCCACACAATCGCGATCCTGCTGGCATCGCCGTCACAAACATAGCGCATATAGCCCGGCAAAATCGATATTTCGCGCCAGCGTATGGTGGATATTTTCTCGCCTGCCTCGATAAGTGGGAAAAGCCGAGCGACCACTCCAAGTTCCTGCATCACAGCCTCACACCGCATTCGTCAGCCGCACGAATTCCTCGACGCTGAGCGTCTCCGCACGCCTGGTCGGATCGATGCCGGCGCGGGTGAGCAGCGCCTCGCCGCCAAGGCTTTTCACGCTCTGCCGCAGCATTTTCCGGCGTTGGCCGAACGCCGCTTCGGTGACGCGGCTGAGCCGTTTCACCTCTGCCGGCAAGGGGCTGGCGCGTGGCACCAGATGCACAACCGAGGACGTCACCTTGGGTGGCGGCGTGAACGCCTGCGGCGGCACGTCGAAGGCAATCCTCGCTTCCGTCCGCCACCCTGCCAGCACGCCGAGCCGGCCATAGGCCTCGCTGCCGGGGCTGGCTGCAATGCGTTCGGCGACCTCGCGCTGGAACATCAGCGTCATCGATGTGTAGAAAGGCGGCCACTCGGTGACGGTCAGCCAACGGATCAGCAATTCGGTGCCGATATTGTAAGGCAGGTTGGCGACGATTTTCGCCGACCCGCTGCTTCCCGGCACTCCTTTGGCAAGCGCTGCAAAATCAGTTTTCAGCGCATCGCCGGCCACGATCTCGAGCCGACCCGGATAGTGGTTCGCGATCTCGGCCAAGGCCGCCAGGCAGCGCTCGTCGCGCTCGATCGCGACGACCCGCCGGGCGCCGTTGAGGAGCAGGGCCCTAGTCAGCCCGCCCGGACCGGGACCGACCTCGATAACCGTAACGTCGCTCAGGTCGCCGGCGGTCCGCGCAATCTTGCTTGTCAGGTTAAGGTCGAGCAGAAAATTCTGGCCGAGCGCCTTTTTCGCCTGCAGCCCATGGCGCTCGATCACCTCACGCAGCGGCGGCAGCCCGTCTATGCTCATCGGGCTGGGCTCATCGGGCTGGGCTCATTGGGTTAGGATCATCGGATTGGGCTCATTGGCCTGCAGTTTTTGTCCCAGTATCGGCAAGTAGGCGAGCGAGCTTCAGTGCGCCAATCAGACTGTCGGCGCGGGCGATGCCCTTGCCGGCGATGTCGAAGGCGGTGCCATGGTCGGGCGAGGTGCGGATGAAGGGCAGGCCGAGCGTGACGTTGACAGCCTCGTCAAACGCCAGCGCCTTGGCCGGGATCAGCGCCTGGTCGTGATACATGCAGAGCGCCACGTCGTAGCCGGCGCGGGCGCGAGCATGAAACAGCGTGTCGGCGGGCAATGGCCCGAAGGCGTCGATCCCTTCCTGCCTCAGCCTGTCGACCGCCGGGCGTACGATGCGCTCATCTTCGGTGCCCATCGCGCCGCCTTCGCCGGCGTGCGGGTTGAGGCCGGTAATGGCGAGCCGCGGCTTGGCAATTCCGAAGCGGTTTGCAAGGTCGGCGGCGGTGATGCGGCCGGTGGTGACGATCAGGTCGGTCGTCAGCGCCTTCGGCACCTCGGCCAGCGCGATGTGGATGGTGACCGGCACGGTGCGCAGGTCCGGTCCGGCAAGCAGCATCACCGGCGTCACCTCGGTACCGGTATGAAGCGATGCCAGATGCGCCAGATATTCGGTGTGGCCGGGAAAGCGAAAGCCGGCATCGTAGAGCGGCTTCTTGGCAATGGGGCAGGTGACGACCGCGGCAGCGCGGCCGGCCAGGCAGTCGGCGACGGCGCGGTCGATCGCCTCGACGATGCCGGCGGCGTTGGCTGGATCAGGGCGGCCGGGACTGTCGATGAAACGGGCGGCAAGCGCCACCACCGGCAGCGCGCGCGAA
This sequence comes from Mesorhizobium sp. M1423, assembly GCF_040317575.1. NCBI lineage: Bacteria > Pseudomonadati > Pseudomonadota > Alphaproteobacteria > Hyphomicrobiales > Phyllobacteriaceae > Mesorhizobium > Mesorhizobium sp. M1423. The sequence goes on along the minus strand of NZ_JAMYKU010000042.1, from coordinate 12,896 downwards.
AACATCTCCGGCGCTAGCGCCGGCGTTGTCTCGGCCATCGCAATATCGGCGCCGAGCCTGTGCGCCCGCGCGGCAATCAGTGCCGGATCGGCAAGAAGATAGAAAGACGGAACGCCGGCGGTATCGCGGGCCTGCCAAGCGGCGATGGCGATGTCCGGCCCCACACCGGACGGATCGCCGACGCTCAGCGCCAGCGGAAGCTCTGCGTGAGGCACGGCTATCGCGACTTCAGCGCTCGATGATGCGGGCTTTCTTCCGCAACTCCTCGACATATTTCTTCGAGAGCTCGTCGGCGTTCTTGTCGCTCGAACCTTCATTCTGGAACACCATCTGCGCGACTTTGTCGTCTGACACCTCGCGCGACGAGCAGATGCCGATGAATTCGACGCCGCGGTCGGTTTCGCGCGTCGTGGTGGCGCCGCCAACCTTTGTAGCTTTTATCTGCTCGGCCCAGTCCAGCGGCAATTGCGGCGCCAGCACCCGGCCGAGATCGCGAACGGTGACATCCATCAGGCCCTTGGCGAATTCGCGCGTGGTGTTGCAGCCGTTGAAGCGGGCGCGCATGGCGTCGGCTTCGCGTTTGCGCTTGGCCAGCGTCGCGCTTCGCTCGGCGGCCGGCACCACGAAAATGACCTGCTGCAGCATGTACTCGGTGGCACTCGGTTTGCTACCGCCTTTCTCGAGCATGCGCTTGACGAGGTCCTGCTCGCTTATGGCGCCGCCGCCGTCGCTAGAACGGTGACGCGCGGTCAGCGCCTGGTTCCAGGCCATCTGCGCCCGGATAAACTCCTTGAAATGCTCCTTGGAGACGCCGGATTGCGCCATGGCGCCGTCAAGCTGCTTGAGCGGCATCTTGTTGCTCGTGGCGAAACGCTGATAAGCGGCATCGACCTGCGCGTCGCTGATGCGGATGCCGAGCCGCCTGGCTTCGGCCATGCGCAGCGTCTGGTCGATCATTTCCTGGCCGGCATCGCCCTTTTTGTGCTGCAGGCGCAGGAAAGCCGCGCGATGCTGGATGTCGCCGGTGGTGATCGGTATATTGTTGACGACGTATTTGATCTCGCTGGCGAAAACCGGCCGCGTCACTGCGGTGATCGAGACCGCCACCAGCAGCGCGAAGCCTGCCGAAAAGAGGTATTTCCTCATCGAAAGCATCCCAATTCCATCTCGATTCGGCCCAACCTGTCCCAGTTCAGGCCGCGGAAATTCGTGCCTGCTCTATGCGGCGAAACAATGTCGTCCGCCAGCCGCCCCGTTGCCGACTGCTGCTCCCCTTATTGGATGGTGTCGATGGAGCGTTGCGACGAGCCGAAATCGCCGAGCGTGCGGAACGACAGGTTGAAGCCGACGTTCTGCGATACTTCCTTGGTGTTCAGGTCACGTCTTTCCGAAAACGTCATCAAATAGGTAAAGCACGAATCGCTATAGGCAAAGCCGACCCCGTCCTTGACCAGGATGCTCTGCTCCAGATCATACGTGCCGGTGCCAAAGACGCGCCAATTCTCAGCAAGATGCGTCGAGGCGCCGAGCGTGATCTCATGGCGATCCGTGGAGAAGCCATAGAGCGGCTGCGCCTGGATGAAGGCGTATTTGGCGCTCAGCGATACGGGCAGGCCTGAAAAGGCGGCCTTTACCTCAGCGCGGCGGACCTCGAAGCTTTGCTCGTCGAAACGGCCGCTGACCGAGCCGGAAAATCCGCTGGGGCTATTGAAGCCGACAAGGCCGACATAGTCGGAGGTTGCGGTTTCAAGACCCGAATAGGCGCCGACATTGACCAGATCCGGCGTGCCGAACGAGTTCTGGCCGCCGAGTTGGTAGGATTGGCCGAACACCGCATTGGTGCTCCAGCCATTGTCGTATGCGCCTGAATAGCGCAGCCCGACATTGGCGCGTGTGCCGCCTTCCATGCGATCATAGCCGGAGAATTTGTCGCGCTCGAACAGCGTCGTGGCGTCGAAGACGAAGCTCTGGGCGTCCTCGTTAGGGACCGCCAGCCCGCCGACATATTGCTCGTTCGGACGCATGAACACTTGCGCCATCGGTTCGAAGACATGGCTGGAACTGGTCATCGAGAACAGCACCGGCCAGCGCATCTCAAGGCCGGCGGTCGCCATGTAGCGGGCAAGCGACGAACGCATGTCGTCGTCAACGCCGAGATTGGTCGCCATCTGGTTGACGGCGTCGAGCGAGGCCGAGGAGGCGTTGACATAGCCGGCGTCGCCGCGCAGCGCCAGGAGCGGCGTCAGCAGCAGCCCGCCATCGGTGGTAAAGGTGCGCTTCCATTCGGCTTGCGCGGTAAGGCGGCCGGATTGACCGTCGATGCCGCGGACGTTGTTGACGGACGAAGGGATGCCCGAATCTGCAAGAGCCGTATCGAGCCTGTCGCGGCCTATGATCCGCGCGTTGACGTCGAACGACAGCTGCCCGCCGGCCACCGGCATGTCGGGGATATAGGCGTAGTCGAGCGAAGGCAGCACCCAGGGCTGCTTGGCGGCGCGGGCGGTCGGATCGCTGGCGAGGGTGTCTTCTTGAACGTCGAAGTGCATGGCGCGCACATCGAAATAATTGCGATCGTTGAGCCCCGTCAGGTACACCTCGGAGCGGTGTACGCTATCGTTGAAGCCGTCGATATCGTAGGTGCGCGAGAAACTCTTGTCGCTCTGCAGCAGGATGTCCCAGCCGAAGTCCCAGCGCGGGTTGATGGCGAACTGGCCTTGGGTGCCCATCATGCCGCGGAACCTGTTCGGATCGCCCTCGGTACCCGAACTGACGTTGTGGCCATTGTCGTCGATGAAGGCGTCGGGATTCTCTTGCCGGATGCCCGCAATCTTCAGGCTGTACTGACCGTTGTTGAAGCGCTGCCTCCACTCGGCCTCACCGAGGAAACCCTGTCTGGTATAGCCGCTGCCGGTGACAGTTAGATCGTAGGTCGGCGAGAGCGCGAAATAATAGGGGACTCTAACACCGACGCCGAGATCGCTCTTGTAGGCGACGCCGGGGATCAGGAAGCCGCTCTTGCGCTTGACCGTCGGGTCGGCGATCTCGAAAGCCGGCAGATAGGCCAGTGGAAAGCCGAAGAACTCGAAATTCGAATTCTCGAAGCGAACCGTCTTCTTCTCGCCGTTCCAGATGATCTTCCTGGCCTTGATACGCCAGGTCGGCGCTTTGTCGGGCTTGTCCTCGCACGGCTCGCAGGCGGTGTAGACGCCATTGTGGAACGTCGTCAGCACGCCGCCCATGCGCTCCGCGCTTTCGGCGGCGAAATACGCCTTGTCGACGGTCTCGACACGCAGCGCGTTGACGAAGCCGTCGGCGAAATCGTCGGTGATGTCGGCATGCTGCGAATAGATTTTGGTGCCGTCGCTGTTGACGAGCTCGACATTGCCGCTGGCGACGAGGCGTTTGGTGTTGCGGTTGTATTCGACCCGCTGGGCGACGAGACGGTTGCCGCCATAGTCGATCTGGACGCCGCCGACGGCCGTCACAGTCTGCTTGTCGTTGTCGTAGACCAGCGTATCGGCTGCCAGCAGCATCTGCGTGCCGCTCGGAACCTTCGTTGCCAGCTCACTGACGTCCTGGGCGAAAACCGGAGCAACCGGGGCAGCGCCGGCAAGCAGGCATGCCAAGGCGATCGCCGCAGAGAGGCGTGCCAAACCGGCGTGCCTATGGCTGCGCAAAACCGCCTCCCTCACTAGCCGTCTTCCTTGTATAGCAGGAATGTCACCCCGAAGAACATAGCCACGACAACCGGGACCCAAGCCGCTACGGCAGTGGGTACGAATCCCGCTACGCCGAATGCCTTGACCAGCACCGAAACGACATAAAGCAGAAAGCCGGCCACGATGCCACCCAGAATCATCGTCGCCGACTGCCCCATCCTCGCAAATCGCATTGATACCGTTGCCGCAATCAGCGTCATCGCGACGAGCAGGAAGGGCAGCGCAATCAGGGAATCGAACTGCATGGCGAAGGCATTTGCCTTGAGGCCGAAGGAGCGGGCCACCTCGATCTTGCCGGGCAGATCGTAGAAGGGGATGGTCTCAGGGCGCGCCAACCGCTCTTGCACGAATTCCGGCTTGAGATCGGTCGGCAGCCGATCGCTGGGTAACGACTGGATGGTGCCGTCCCGGAACACCTTGACGTCCCGCAATTCCCAGTAGCCGTCCCGCAAAAAGGCGTGCGCGGCATCCTTGCGCTCGATGATGTCGCCTTGCGGGCTGAAACTGAAGAAGACCGCGTCGGCCATCTCCAGGCCTTGATTGAGAATGGCGCGCGCGCCGATGATGGTATCGCCGGAGCTGGTTTTCTGCCTGATCCAGGGCGCGGCGTCGGCCGAGACGGTGTTCGACTTGCCCGAACGGAGCTGGGTCTCGATCTGCTCGGACCAGGAATAGGCGTGCGCGGCTATCGGATTGATGACGCCAACCGACAAGGCCCCAAACAGCAGCGCCCCGATGCAGCACGGCAGCAGGAACTGCCATGCGGAAACCCCGGCGGAACGGGCGATGACCAATTCATATTTGCGGTTGAGCGACACCAGGGTCGCCATCGCCGAGAACAGGCCGACGAACGGCACCGTCTGCAGCATGATCATCGGCATCCGGAGCCCCGAAATGGCGAACGCAGTTGCGTAGGTGAAGCCCGGCACGCCGGTCGTGCGGCCGGAAAGCTCGGTGAAATCGATCAGGAACACCAGCGCCAAAAGGCCGATGAAGAACCAGATGGTGATCGTCACATAGCGAAAGAAGAAGTACCGACCCAGAGTCCAGCCCATCAGCCGGCTCCCTGTCCGGATGCGCCACGCCGGGCAAAGCGGAGCTTGACGGCGCTCCAGCCGTCATTGAAGCGGCCGGCAAGATTGGTTATCCAATCGGCCCAAGCAACCGGCAGTTCCATCGTCCGGTTGGAAACGATGAACCAGATAGCGATCGCCGATGCCACGATCGGGACGCCGTAGACCATATAGGCATATTGCGGCACCTTGTCGGCCTTGCCGGCGGCAAAGAACCCGAGCCAGCGCACGAACAGCGCGATCGCGATTGCCGTGATCAGCGGGTGCACGCGCGCCTCGCGATGCGAGCGCGCATCTCCGGCGACCGCAAGCGCGATCAGCGCAAAGACGAGCGAATAGGACCACTCGGAAAAACGCTGGTTGAGCTCGGCCAGGTACCTGTTCGGCTTTTGCTGGTACATCTTGTCGTTCGGACTGGGATTGAGCAGGTACTGGGTCGTCCGGTCCTTCGGCAAAAGCAGAATGTCAGATGACGCCGACAAGAAAGCGGACAAGTCGAAGGCGTAGGAGGTGAACCGGATTACCGAGAGGTCGCCGGTCATGGTTTTGCGATGGATGACGCCGTCATTCATCATCAGCACCTTCTCGTCGCCGCGTTCGATGATGCTGCCGGTCTTGGCATAATAGATGAGATTGACGCCTTCTTCGCGCGAGTCGGCGACGAAGATGCCGCCGAGGCGATTGTCGGGAAGCCGTTCGCCAACCTGCAGGAACAGGCCATCATCGATCTTGCGGAAGGTGCCTTCCTGGATGATCAACGACAACAGATCGGCACGCGACGAAGCAATCAACTCGCGGTTCTTCTGGCGTGCGTAAGGGTCGACGCCATTGTCGACAGCAAACGAAAAAACGCTGGCTGCGAGTGCCAGAAGCATGATCGGCCTGACGATGGTCCAGCGTGAAGCGCCGGCGGCATTGATGACGGCCAGCTCCGAATCCGAATTCATCACGCTGAGGATCTGCGCGACCGCGACGACTAGGGCGAACGGCACGACGATCGGAACGATCGACGGGACGATCAGCGCTGCGACTTCGAAGAAGGTGAGGGCCGACTGACCGCTATCGGTGACGAGGTCGATGCGGGCGAGCACCTGAGTCGTCCAGACGATCGCCAGCGTCCAAACGAGCGCCAGCGCGAATACCGCGAAAGCACGGCGCATGATGTAACGTTCAACGACCTTCATGAAGGCTTTTCTCGGCGGTTTCGAACGGCATCATGCCTTGGAATAAGGTAGTCGTCCGGCGCCGGCTGCACAACTGGCTCAGTTTGGCGGTTCGATCTGGGTTCTGTCCCGTATCGCAAATTCCGCTGGGCCGGAGTGTCGGCGGCAATGGATAAGAAAGGGCGAACATTGTTGGTTAACAACAGGTTGCGGCGGGAAGCGGGGCCGTGCCGCGACGAATCGTGGATGGTTCAATGTCGCATATGGGAGCGATTTCGGCCAAAGTCTTGTCAAATGCGGCAAAACGACCAAATGTCGCGCCGATCGCCGCCGCGGCGGCGTGATAAGACGGGTCAGGATCTGTTGAGCCCCAGCATGGAAGCGGAAAAATTGCGCAGTCAAACCGGTTGGGAAGCGGTCTTTGATGGCGCGATTGTGATCGGCGCCGGCGCGGCCGGCCTTGCCGCCGCCCACGCCCTGATGAAGGCCGGCGTACCGACGCTCGTCCTGGAAAAGGAGAGCCGGCTTGCCGAGCCCTGGCATCGGCGGCACCAACGTCTGCACCTCAACACGCATCGCGATCTCTCGACGCTGCCCGGCATCGGCTATCCCGCAGGCACCCCGGCCTTCCCGCACAGAACCGCCGTCATTCGCCATCTGAACGATTTCAGCCAAGTGCACCGGCTGCCTGTCACATTCGGCGTTGCCGTCGAAGAGATCACGTTCGATGGCGATCACTGGACCGTACAGACCAATTCCGGATCCCGTCCGGCGCGCCATGTCGTCGTCGCCACCGGGCGCGACCGGCAGCCGTTTATTCCCGCATGGAAAGGCATGAAGGATTTTGCCGGCCGGATCGTCCATTCGGCAGATTTTGGCGAGGCGAAAGACTATGCCGGCAAAAAGGTGCTGGTGGTCGGTGCCGGCAATTCGGGTTTCGACGTCCTCAATCATCTTGCCGATGCAGACGCCGAAAGCATCTGGCTGTCGGCCCGCAATGGTCCGTCATTGCTGCCGAAACGCATCTGCAAGATCGCCGTCCACAGGCTTTCGCCTTTCATGGCGCGCTTGCCGGTACGGATTGCCGATGCGGTGATGGCGACAACCCAGCGCCTGGTTTTCGGCGACCTGACGAAATTCGGGCTTCCGCCGGCCTCCATAGGAGGTGCGAGCCGTCTGAGCGCCGACTACACCGCGATCGCAGCCGATGACGGCGCGGTTCGCGCCATCAAGGCAGGCATGATCGTGGTGGTGCCGCCATTGCGAGAATTTACTCGCGACGGCATCATATTGAACGACGGCAGGTTTATCACGCCCGATATCGTCATCTCAGCGACCGGCTACCGGACCGGGCTGGAGCAGATGGTCGGCAAGCTCGGCGTTCTCGACGGCAAGGGCGTTCCGCTTTTCAACGGCGGCGAAGCCGACCCGCGATTGCCCGGTCTGTGGTTTACCGGCATGCGGCCGAGCATTCGCGGTTGTTTCGCCAATGCCCGCATTCAGGCTAGGGCGATAGCGGCGCGGATTGTCAAGCGGCGATAATGAGCAGGACTATGCCGACTGTCCGCCCCGCAATAGATACGCCTTGTTGGAACGTTCTCGAACCGAAAGGTCAATGATCATGACGCCAGTCAGCATTCGCTACATTGTCGATGATGTCGCCGCCTCGATCGACTTCTATTGCGGACATCTGGGCTTCGCCGTCCAACAGGACGCGCGACCGGCTTTTGCCTCCGTCACGCGCGGCGCGTTACGGCTCCTTCTAAGCGGACCCGGCAGTTCGGGTGCACGGGCGATGCCCGACGGCCGGCAGCCGGTGCCGGGAGGCTGGAACCGAATCCTGCTGGTGGTGCCGGACCTGAAAGAAGAGGTTGCGCGTCTCAAGAGTGCTGGACTTGTCTTTCGCAACGATATCATAACGGGCGTCGGCGGTTCCCAGACCCTGCTCGAAGACCCATCCGGCAATGTCATCGAGCTGTTTCAACCCGCCGCTCACTGACGCAACAACACGGCATCTTAGATCCGATCTGCCCAATCGAACGCCTCTCCCCGATAATCCAACGCATTTCCCCGAAAGCAGGACATGATGAATTCGAGACCCTCGATCGCCTTCGCCAAATTCGCCGCGCCCAAAAAGGGCAGCGTTTTCGTTCTGGCGGCCGACGAGGGCGGCCTCGGTGATGCGGTCAGGGCCTGCGATCCGGCAAAGACCCTCGAGCGGGCCTTTCCCGTCGCCGACTTCACCGGCAAATTCGCCAGCCAGGTCGAAGTGCTGGCACCGGAAGGGACGTCGCTCGAGCGGCTGGTGGCGGTCGGCGCCGGCAAGGGCTCCAATCTCGATGACTACGCCTGGCTGAAGCTCGGCGGCACGATTGCCGCATCCTTTCGCAAGGCGACCGAAGTGGCCGTCGTGCTCGATCTTCCCGGCGCCGCCATCAGCGGCAGGCAAGCCGTTCAGCTTGCCGCGGGCATCCTGCTGCGCAGCTATTCCTTCGACAAGTACAAGACCAAAAAGGACAATGGTGACGGCAAGCGTGAGCCAAAAAAGCCGGTAAAGGTGACCATTCACACGGCCGATCCGGCGGCCGCAAAGAAGGCCTTTGCCGATGAAGCGGCGGTGATCGACGGCGTCTTGCTGGCGCGCGATTTGGTCAATGAACCGGCCAATGTGTTGGGACCGGTGGAATTCGCCGCCCGCATCGCCCAACTGGAGGCGCTCGGCGTCACGGTCGAGATCCTGGCCGAGAAGGAGATGAAGAAGCTCGGCATGGGTTCGCTCCTGGGCGTAGCGCAGGGCTCGCCGCGTGGCGCCCGCATCGCCGTCATGCGGTGGGACGGCGGCAAGGCCAAGGAAAGCCCGGTCGCCTTCGTCGGCAAGGGAGTCACCTTCGACACCGGCGGCAATTCGATCAAGCCGGCCTCCGGTATGGAGGACATGAAGGGCGACATGGGCGGCGCTGCTGCCGTCACCGGGCTGATGCACGCGCTGGCCGCGCGCAAGGCGAAGGTCAATGTCGTGGGCATTGTCGGGCTGGTCGAAAACGCCGTCGACGGCCACGCTCAACGACCGGGCGACATCGTCACCTCGATGTCTGGCCAGACCATCGAAGTGCTCAACACCGACGCCGAGGGCCGCCTCGTGCTGGCCGATGCGCTGTGGTACTGCAACGACCGCTTCCAGCCGAAATTCATGATCAATCTGGCGACGCTGACCGGCGCCATCATGGTCGCGCTCGGCCAGCATTATGCCGGCCTGTTCTCTAATAATGACGAGCTAGCGGACCGGCTGACGGCGGCCGGTCAGGCGACGCAGGAGCGGTTGTGGCGCATGCCGCTCGGCGCCGAATACGACAAGCTGATCGAGTCCAAGAATGCCGACATGAAGAATATTGGCGGCCGTTATGGCGGCGCCATCATCGCCGCGCAGTTCCTGCAGCGCTTCGTCAAGGACACGCCCTGGGCGCATCTCGACATTGCCGGCACCGCGATGGGCTCGCCCTCCAACGAGATCAACCAGTCATGGGCTTCCGGATTCGGCGTCAGATTGCTCGACCGATTGGTGCGCGATCATTACGAGCAATGAGCGGCGCGCCAAATGATTTAGACTGAAGTCATGGCCGAAATCCTGTTCTATCACCTGACCGAATCGACCCTGGAGGACGCGCTGCCCGGCCTCCTGGAGCGCAGCATCGATCGCGGCTGGCGCGCCGTGGTGCAGACCGGCACCGAGGAACGGCGCGACGCGCTGGACCAGCATCTGTGGACTTTCCGGGACGATTCGTTCCTGGCCCATGCAACGGACCGCGAAGCCCATCCCGCCGAGCAGCCGGTGCTTCTGACCGTCGGACCTGACAATCCGAACCAGGCGCAGATACGCTTCCTGGTCGATGGCGCGGTGCCGCCGGAGCTTGGCGGCTACCAGCGCGCCGTGTTCCTGTTCGACGGCCACGATGCAGCCCAGCTAGAGGCGGCACGCACGCATTGGAAGACAATGAAGGAGGCCGGCCACACCGTGACCTACTGGCAGCAAACACCGGACCGGCGCTGGGAACGCAAGGCTTAGAAGACCTGAGCAAGCCCGATGCCGCCTGATGATCAAACACCAAGCATATCGATAGATGCCGCACTTGTTCGCCGCTTGATTGCCGCGCAGTTCCCTGAATGGGCGGACCTGCCGGTAGAGCCGGTCGAGCCTGGCGGCTGGGACAACCGCACCTTCCGGCTGGACGATCGAATGTCGGTGCGGCTGCCCAGCGCTGCCGCCTATGTTGCCCAGGTCGAGAAGGAGCATCGCTGGCTGCCTCGCCTCGCGCCTCACTTGCCTCTGCCGATACCGGTGCCACTGGCCAGAGGCGCGCCCGGTGAAGGCTATCCATGGCCTTGGTCCGTCTATCGCTGGCTTCGCGGCCGGCCGGCGGCTGGTGGGCTGATTGCCGATCTCAATGAATTCGCTCGTTCGCTGGCCGGCTTTCTGGTTGCGCTCTACCGGATCGACGCCGCTGGCGGACCACCGGCAGGTCAGCATAATTTCCACCGCGGTGGCCAGCTTTCAGTCTACGACGCCCAGACCCGAGCCGCGCTTTCGGCGCTCGGCGGCCGCATCGACAAGGCAACCGCCGAGGCGGTGTGGGCGACCGCGCTCGGCTCGCGATGGCAAGGGCCGCCGGTCTGGGTCCATGGCGACGTTGCCTCAGGCAATCTGCTCGTCGAAGATGGCAAGCTCTGCGCGGTCGTCGATTTCGGCAGTTCGGCTATCGGCGATCCTGCCTGTGACCTGGTGATCGCATGGACGGAATTTTACGGCGAGAGCCGCCAGGCGTTCCGCGACGCCATTTCCCTTGACGAGCACAGCTGGGCGCGCGCTCGGGGCTGGGCGCTCTGGAAGGCGCTGATCGTCGCTTCGGGACATGACGGCAACCAGCGCGAGGCGGAAAAATCGTGGCGGGTTATCAATGAGGTGCTGGCGGATCACACAAACAGTTAGAGCGGGATGGAGAATTCAGTTTGAACGCATCCCGCTCCAAAAACGAAAGCATTACTGCCCGCCCGTCTCCCTCCTGAACGTATCGAAATCGACCTGCATGCCGTTGAAGATAGAGCTCCAAGCGCCCATGGTCGACTGGATGTCCTTGATGGTTGCGTCATAGTCGTCGGCACGGGCCGGTGCGGAGGCCAGCGTCAGGGTCAGCGCGTGGACCGTGGAGGCGAGCAAGGATGCATGATGAAGCGAAGAGGGCGTGGATGAAAACGATATGGAAGCTGTTCATGGCGTTCTCCTCTGGTTTTTGTTGGCCTTACGATGTAAGGTAATGTCGAAAATTAACCTTACAGCGTAAGTTGTCAAGCGGCACCATGGACATATCAGTCAAAAAAAAGCGAACGCGCGGCCGGCTGTCTCGCGAGATGATCGAGGATGCGGCTTTCGAGGTAATCGAGAGGGAGGGGCTTTCCGGCTTTTCGATGCGCAAGCTGGCGGCAGAACTCGGCTGCGAAGCGATGAGCATCTACCATCATTTCCCCTCCCAGGCGCATCTTTACGAGGCACTGGTCGATCGACAGATCAGCTCGATCAAGATTCCTGACGACGGCATGCCTTGGCGCCAGCGGATCCACGTCGCCGTGAAGGAATACCGCCGGGTCGCCACCGAACATCCGGCCTTTGCGCCGTTCATTGTGGTCTACCGCATGAATTCGCCGGCATGTCTCGCCAAGCTGAACGACGTGATCGGCCTGTTCGAAGCCGGCGGTTTCGGTTTGGAACTCAGCGCCCGGTTGTTCCGAGCCACGAGCTACTATCTGATGGGCGCGATCCTTGACGAGACGGCCGGCTACGCCAAGGGGCCTTCGGCGGTCACCACGGTGAGCGATGAAGCGCTAGCGCGGGATTTCCCCCGCGTCATGGCTGCCGGGGCATATTTCGGCACAGCCGGTTTTGACAAGACCTTCGATATAGGCCTCGACATGTTGCTGGACGAGATGGAGCGTATCCGCGACGGTGCCAATGCGAGGTAGTTGCATCAACGGGGCATTGTCCGCATGCGCTTTTTGTTTCTTCTGATCCTGCTCATCGGTACCGGCATCGGCGTCGTCTATCCCTGGGCGATGACCAATTTCTCCGGCCGTGAGATCGGCACCTGGCGGGTTTACGACCAGGGCCGGTTCAAGCCGGTGACGGTGGCCCTGAGCGCACGCGACGGGCCGCTACGCGTGCTGGTCGATCTTACTGCAAGAGCCGAGCGCATCGTCTCGCAGCAGCGCACCGTGCTGACCCTGACCGCCGCCACCGGCGGCAGGACGGTGCTCGCCTCGACGCTGCAGTTCAATCACTCCGACAATCCGCGCCAGGTCAGCCCACAGCTGCCGGACAGGATCTTTCGCGACGAGGCCGGCCTGATCCCGAGCGTTACCCCCGGTTCCTACATCTTCACCGTCGGTCCGGGCGACGCCGGGGGCATTCCGATGCGGGCCATCGACCTCGTCCTGCGCTCGGCTGCCGGCGAGGTCGACCGCTGGGCGCGGCCGGTCGGTTTTTCCCTGATGGCGGCCGGCCTGGCCGGGCTGGCGCTGGCATTCCGTTTCGGCGGCCGGCGGCCGGAAAATCCGAACTCGCAGCCGCCACCGCCGCGCTGGGGCAGGGGCTCCAATTGAACTATCGCCACGCCTACCATGCCGGGAACTTCGCCGACGTCGTCAAGCATGCCGTGCTCAGCCGGCTGATCGAATATCTGAAGCAGAAGGACAAGGCGTTTCGGGTCATCGATATCCATGCCGGCATCGGCCGCTACGATCTGTCCTCAACCGAAGCGCAAAAGACGGGCGAATGGCAGGGCGGCAAAGGGCCCCGGGGCCAAAGCGCCCCAGCCGCCCCCCCGGGCGCAGTTGGTGGACCCGATATGGTTCATAAAAAAAAAAACAAGCCCACCAGACCCCACGAAAAAAGG
>NZ_JAMYKU010000041.1:0-43454 GCF_040317575.1 Mesorhizobium sp. M1423 | reverse complement strand
TCTTACTCCTCACCTTCTGGAAATTCCGCGGGGCGGCGGCGGCCCCCCCCCCGCCACGGCCCCCCCACCCTAGCTGCCCGCCGGCCGCGGCCGGCGGCGGGCCCGCCCCCCCCCCCCCCGCTACGGGTCACTCGGCGGCGACGTTGAAGGCGTCCTCGATCGCGTCAGGCTGAGCGGGTTTCGTGTCCAGCTCGGAAACGTCCGCCGATCTGGCATCTGCTGCCTCGTCCTGCCGCTCAACCAACATCGCAGGTTGCTCGGTGCGCAAGACCGCAGGCAGCCATCCGGTTCCGGCGAGCAACTGCTCGGCGGCTTCCGCCATTGGCTGCTTCTTCAGGTCCGACAGCCTGTCTGTTACTTTGTTCTTGGAGGCGGACTTGATTGCCCGCCTGGCCAGGCGCCTTTACCCCAAAGCCACCGCCCAATGGGTGCCGGCCATTACTCGTCTTCCAGATTACGCGGCGATCCCGTCTGATCTCGACCACGCGCTGGAAGCGGATGGCCTCCAGTTCCAGGCCGACCGAATGGAACAGTTCGGCGTTCATCGACTCCTTGCGTCGCATTTCTCACAGCGGACCTTCGCCCGAACCTGGTCAATGGTGACGTTGCCGATGACCTCCCGCAGTGCCCCTCAGACGCCGACCGCCGAACGTCCTGCATGAGTTACCGCGGCGTACGCATCCACTTGTGCGCCTGCTAACAACGTCCAAGGTGAGGCCTTCGGACAATTGTCGTATCTCAACGAACGAATCGGATCTGTTCCATTGCGAGCAGCGGTGCGAACGAACCGCCTGCCCACACGCTTTCCTCTTCGCCAGCCAAAGGATCCACGACTGCGAGCTTGCCGAAACTGATGCCGCTGCGCGCCTCGATGCTGCGGATGGAAACCTGTGTCGCGGTGCCGAGTTGTGGTGATGTGAAAGCTCCGAACACAAACTCCTCTTCCGGCTGCAGACTTTGCTGCTGGTCCATCTCGTAGCCGGTCGCACACAGTTTGCCGGTCTCATCGTGGATGAAGGCGATAACCTTCCAGAAGGCCAGCGGAATGCGGACGCCATACATCTCCGGATCGGCCTCTGCGAAATAGGCGCCGGTGAAGACGGAAATCTTCATCGCATCTTCACGGGCATGCTGTAGTGCATAGTCCTCAAGCGCCAGCCATATCGGGGCGTTGAAGGCCTGCATCTGCGGCGTCACGTTGGTGACGTGCATGGAATCCTCATTGCCGCGCTTGGCGACGTCTGGCGTGCCCCAACCCGGATCCTCCCGCCGCGTCATATGCCCTCGGCTGAACTTTGGCGGGTTGCCGTAGCATTCCTTCATGATCTGCTGGTCCATGGGAATTCGGGGGTCCCATTTCCAGGCGACGCGTACGCTTTTCTTCGACTGGTTGCCGTTGATGTTGCAGGCGCTGAGAAAGCACATGCGGCGGCTGCGGCTCATGATGACCGAGTAGTGTTCATACCGAAGCTCGGTCTTGGAAACACCACCCTCCTGGAAGTCGAGAATGTCGTCGGCGTCGCGTATCACTGCGGGCATGTCGACGCTGAATTCCTCGCCCAGGAAAGCAAGGTCGTAGCCGCCTCGATTGCGATAATCGGCAGCGACCGCCTCCGTGCCGTCGTCAATCATATCCGAGCCGTCGGCTCCGCTGTCCATCACCCTGCCTCGCGCCGACCCTGGCGCCATCGGACCGCCGCGATCGAGCTCCACCGATATGCGTAGCGTCAACGGGATCGTCAAGCTGTTGCCGCTGACGCCTTGACGGATGACGGTCGAGGGTCTGCTCTGCCGCGTCGAGGCCGGGCGCGGATCACGAGAAGGCGTTTCCGTTCGGCGCGGGACACGGCCAGCCCGCACGTCTTCGAGCAGTTTCTTCACCACATCGGCGCGCACGGCGTAGTTCGTGGCAAGGAAGCTGCCGCTGAAATGCAGTCCGACGGCATGTCCTTTATCGAGATCGAAGACCAGCGATCCGGAATTGCCGCCGAGTGTCGTGCAATTGTGCCAGATGCGCGTCGGCTCCACCCGGGTCACGCCACCAGGCGCAAGCCGCTTCTTGTTGTAGACCTTCCCGTAAATGCGCTCCATCAGCTCCGGCTCGGGTATGCGGCTGTCATAGGCAGGGTAGCCGATGGTCGCGACATTTTCGGTCTGCGTGATGTCCGTCGCCAGATCGATCGGGCTTGCAAGTTTAGCCCTTCCAGAGATGATCTCGATCTCGAAGAAGGCTACGTCGTGGCCCGACGCATCCTCGATGTGGAGCGGCTTGACGAGCTTGAAGAGCAGTTGGTCGGGATTGTCGATCTCCTCGAGAAAATCAGTGTTCGCTTCTATAGGTGCGCTCGCCCCCGGCTTGAAGGTGAAGCCGGCGCCCTTCCGCTCCGCGAACTCCCGGGCCACATGGCGATTGGTGACGAGCACATTCTCGGCGACCAGCCATCCGGTGCCCACCCAGTCGAGCTGTCCGCCCACGAGATTGACCCGCCCGACGGCGCGGATAGCCTTGTCGAGCAGCGGCTTGGCCTTCTTCAGCCGCGTCTCCCAGATCTCACTGTCGGCCTTGTCGATGAAAATGAGCTTGGTCGCGTTGTTCTGGATGGCCAGCACCGGCCTCTCACGCCGCATGACGATGCTCTCCAACTCGACGGCTTGGTCGAGGGCCTCGGGTGATTGCATCATCTCCAAAGCCTCATTCTCGACTCCGAGATCGGCACTCTCTACGCGAAGCTCCGAATCGCCCGCCCTCACTGACATGTTGAAGCGGCGCAACCGCGCCAACTGGTCTTGAAGCTTACCCACTGCATCCTCCCCTCTATGACGCGACGTCGTCTGGCGGCGCTATGTCGGCATGGCTGCCGTGCCTGCTGCTTTCCTGCTGGCCCAGAGGTCGGCGGGTTCACGGAAATTCAGGACGGGCCGGTCGAAATTCGCATTGCTCGCGGTTCGGTAGAGTCGATCGAGAACTGCGCCTATCTTTTCGCTTTCAGCCCGGTCGAAATGCCTTCCGGCAGCGGCGTTGCGGTATCCGCTCAGGCGATCGAGAGCAAAACGCAGCCCCGGCGTGAACATCGGCAGACCGCGCAGCGGTAATTCGTAGAGAAGGTCGAGCGCGCCACGATGGTCGCCCCGGCGCGCCAGCACCTCGGCCCTGATGCACAGCCCGTCCGCCAGCCAGGGCGTGTCGCGACACAGCGTTTCAGTCCAGCGGTCCAGCCAGTTGCCGCCGGACGTGCTCTCGCTCTCGCGCCCGTCAGGTGGTCCCACCAGCATCATGATGTAGGCGCCGACGGTAGCGGCGATGGGAAATTCATGCTTGTCGGAAAGCAAGTCTCTCGCTCTGCGCCAATAGTCGGAAATCAGCGAAAGCTGCTCGAGCTGGCGGCCTTCCAGATAGCGGATGAACAGATCGGCGTCCGGGTCCTGCAGCTTCACCGCAAAATTGCCCGGCGCCGCCGAAGAGAAGGAAATCTGCGCCATTTCGGAAGCCGAAACAGGGGCCGCCACATAAGAATAGCGGGCATCGTCATCGTTGACCCGCACGAAACCGGGTCCGAGGCTGCCGGGAATCGTGACCCATCCTGAGAGATCGGGAACGAGTTTCTGTCTCTCCGCTAAAGTCTGCCCGTCAAAGTCGATCGATATCAGCGATAGTTCCCCTGGCGCGGATTCCATCACGCTTTCAAGGCCCATGCTTCCCAGGACGTTGGCGTCAGCTTTGAAACGCGAGGAAACTGCTCGTGCTGAAACGCTGTCGTCCGCCTCGGTGACCCGCAGAGAGCCAACCCTGGCTTGCGAAAGCACGACTTCGGCATTTTCGCCCGACGCCGGCATCTGAAACACTGTCTCAAGGAACGTGCCATCGGGGAGCAGCGCCCTGGCGGCATAGACGCCCGGCGCGAGATCGATGCCCCCTGCAGGCTGGCTGAGCGTCGTCTCGCCGACGATTGCAAGATCCTGATCCAGGATCGAGACCCTGGCGTCGGAGATGCCTAGGCTCGCGGGCACGGACAGGGTCAGTTTGCCGCTCATCTCACCCTCGCGCCCCGTCGCCCGCTGGGGGGGCTGCCAGTGGGCTTGCAGCCATGCTTATCGACCAGTTCCGCCTCTCCTGGTTGATGACCTGCGTATCGGTGATCTCTGCAAACCCGGCCGCGGCCTTGGCCGTCAACTGGTATATTCCCGCTTGCGAGGTCACCGCATAGGGATGATCCGCCGCGGAGGGCGGAATATCCTTCCGGAAGCCGCCGCCCATCCGCTCCAGCGCGAGCCCGGTGACGCCGATCGCCGCATCGGGGCGAATGACCAGCCGGAATTCGACCTCCGGCGGCGATGTCAGCCAGCGCAGCGTCACCTTCTTGAAAATCGTCCCAGTCGCTGGCGCATATTGGCCGGTTTTCTTCTCCAGGAAATGGTTGTCGAGCGCCGTGTTGAGGGTGAAGCTGGTGACTGGCCAGCGCCGCTGCGGATCGTTCATATCCAGGTTCTCGGCCCCATTCTCCAGAGACTTGATCAGCGCCTCGCAGAAATCAGTCTTCTTGCCGGCGATCGCCATCGCGATGGAGCCGGGATAAGAAGCCATGAACATCGGCGTCGCCCGGTCGTCGACGCCCGGCAGTGGGTCCCACACCGTACCGGGCGGGCTCGCCAGGCCGGGGTAGTCCATGACGGTCTCGCGGCAGGCATCGACGAAATAGAACTGGGTCCTGGCGATGTTCGGCCGATTGGCGGACGGCGCCATGCCGAGCACGAAATTGGCGGCGACCTCGCATGAGCGCTGCAACACGCCGCCGGCTGCCGGATCGGTGAAATCGGCAAGCGTGATCAACGGCCTGCCGAGGCGCTCAAGACCATGCCCGGAATAATAGAAAAAGGTCATGCTTTTGGGGTCGGCAGCCGCCTCATCCCGCCAGGATTTCGCCTCCGTGACGAAATGCGCCCAGTCGGCCGCCTCGATCGTCGTGCGCGTCAGCTTCATGCCTGCGCCGAGATCGATTGGCGTAAGTTTCGGCTTTTCCTTCGCGGAAGGCGACATCACCAAGCGTATGGTTGCCAGTGGACGGGCCAGCGAATCTGCATTGGCGACCAGCCAGCGGCAAATCTCCCAGACGCTGAGCGCCGGTGAGGCCAACCGCTGCAGGTTGAATTTCTCGGGATCAGGCGGCTCGGTTGCCTTGGGCAGGTGCTTGTACTCGCTCACCCCCACAAGGAAGGCATGCGTCTGGGGTTGGCCTGCAAACTTGGCCCGGCGATCGAATACAAGGGTCATTTAGCCGTATATCTTCTTGATCGTCGCCCGGTCTCTAGGGCTCAATCCCTGGCGCTGGCCAACGGTACCGGCGTGGCCGGAGAGCAGCTCGATGGTTGGCTTGCCGTCCGTCGAGAAGGCGGTAAGCGGATAGTGCATGATGGAGTCGAGGTCGTAATCCTCGACATCGACGCCGTCGTTAATGTGCTGCGTGAAATTATGCTCCATGCCGGCCTGTATCCGGTCAAATCGGATGCGGATATGCGCGTCGCGATCGATACGGCTCTGTTCATGCCAGAGGCCGAGTGCATGACCAATCTCATGGATTGCGTTGCCGGTGCTGCATTCCGGCCCGAGCACCAATTCCTGGCGTCCTCCGAGCATCCCGACCGCCGAACGGCAGCCGGAGCCGAGAACGAAGGCCACAAAGTTCTTGTGCTTGGGGTTTCCCGCCTCCCGCTGCTGGAACTTGATCGAAGTTTTGGCAGACCAATGAGCCATCGCATCATGGACGCGCTCAGGCTTGGGAAGCGTTGCCGCGATCTCGAAGATCATGATGCCCCCAGGCCAGCGGAACTGCTTGCCTTTGATGGCCGATCCAAGCGCCCCGGCCTTCTGACGCAGCAGTCCTGGGGATTGCTGCACAGCCGCGAGATTGGCTGCCGCCTCTTCGGCGCTGCCCAAGACAATGCAGCCTTCGACCACAGCCTGGCCGTCGACTACAGTATATTGGACGGGCCGCACTTTCTTGCCGACCCACACAAATGTGGTCTCCACGGTTTTGCCGGCTCCGAGTTCACCGTCTTCCGCCATGATCCCCTCCTGTTAGTCCCGATCGAAATGATGAAGTCGCAGCCGTTGCGGCGTTTTTGACCCAAGTCGCCAAGGGTAACTCAGCACAGTGCCGAACGATGCGTGATCCGCGCCGGCCGGGAGGTACCCGGCGCGCGCCGACAGCGTGTATTGCCGCCGCGTTTCGACTGCCTCGGCGGGAACCGAGAGTAAAAACGCAACTGGCTGCGTCGAGCCGGGCTCCAGCCGGCAGTGCGTCTCGGCCATCACGATCGAGGGCGCGTCGAGCATGGTTGTGTCCTCAAGCCGGACACGAATATCCACGGGGCAATCGGGCGGCCCCTCGGCGAAATCGATTGTCCCATTGATTTCGGGGATGATACTCACCGGCTGCTCCGTTATCCCTGCAGCGGAATCCGTGCGGGGCACAACCCGCGAAAAATCCACTCCCGCACACCTGCAGCAAAATAGTTCGAGGTTGATTTGTTCGCGAGACAGTCTAACGCTCCAAATGCTGCGGTGGGGTCTATCGCAGCAAAGCTTTGAAGATAGCGACATACAGCGTAAAACGTCTCCCTATCCAAAGCGTAGTATTCGTCATAGCGAACGAGTCTCTGCTGCGCCCTATCGCGCCGCCCTCTCTGATAATAAGCTTCTATTAGAATAAATCAGATTATGCCTCGGATGTGCAAAGTTATCAAGTCAATAAAGCAGCCCCCTAGACTCAGATTATTCCGAGACTTTTTTCTGACAAAATATGTCCCAGGATATCCGCAGAAACAGCCTCCCATCGTGCACGCACCTCCGCCACCTGAACTGCTGCGATATAGCCAGCCCGTAGCTAGACTCCGTTGGCGATTCTTGATCGGTCCATCTGGCGATGTGACAATTGGTATTCGCCGGTCACTGTCGCGCAAAAACCGGTGAAGGCCTTTACGTTGTCTCGGGACTTCTCGGCTCTTGGACCGCTCCCGTTGTAGCGGCGGCTGGCGTCCCACAGGCCGCCGCCTGAGGCCACCAGCTTGTCGCTTCGGTGACGAAGCTGTCATCGTGATTGAGGTCCTGGTCTCTGGCGAGTTTCTCGATCGCGCTCTTCACCAGCGCGGCGTCCCTGTCCGAGAGAGACCTGCGCTCAGCAATGAATCGGCTTCCGATCCCCGCGCGATCGTCGATTCCAGCCCCTCTTCAACCCCAGCGCCGGACAGTGGCCGAATCTGCAACAGATAACGCTCTAATTTTCCCTTTGGTGCTGGGCCCATAGCCCCCCTCTTTGCCTGACGCGTCAATTGCCGCTGGCCAAGCCCATCTGCAAACCGGCCCCATCAGGCAAGGCCGGAGCGTTTCAATTATGCCTGACACAATTTCAGGCCTGCAGTACATTGCGGGTTGACGAAAGGCGTAAGCTTGCGAGATTTACGAGACAACATACAAACGATAAATCAGACATATGCGAATCGCAACGCGACGAGTAAAACTGAAAAGAGCCTCGTATTTACACAAAAGGCTTATGATTTCACGGCCTTAGTTCAGAAATCGACCGGTAAAACATTTTCCGATAACATCAGTTGCAAATTTCAATTGCCGGATGCAAAGTAGATGGGAATGGATGTATGCCCGTTGAAAGCGCCATTCTATGAGGGACAACTTCTTCGCATGAAAGCTTACCTGACAGCGCGAATGCTGTGGGGGTTTCATCGGTGCAGGTCGGATGTGCGCGGGTAGCGTGCGGCGGTCCTCTCGCTTCGATCGCGGAGCCACCGGCGTGCATACCATTGGGAACGTCCAGGTGCACCTCGGTCTGTTGCGGCTGACCAAGGAGTCTGCTGCACCCCTGCGCGGGATGAGCGCGCGAAAGATTGCGGACACCGGTCCGGCTGCGGAAAAGGTTCGCTTGGCGCCGGCCGAGCATAACAAGGCAACCAGGAGGAATGAACAGATGGCGCATTGTCCTTTTGCAACATGGAAACCGATAAGTGGCCCTTCCGGCACCAATCTCGGCGGGCCGTTCAAGATCGTTCATCACACCACCGAAGGAAGCACCGCACAGGGCGCTTTCGACGCCTTCCGAGCCCATGGTTCGGATCCGCATTTCACCGTCGATGCGACCAAGATCTATCAGCACATAGACACAAACGAAGCCGCACGGGCGCTGAAGAATCTCGCGGGAGGCGTACAGACCAATCGCGACTCCGCAGTGCAGATCGAGGTCGTTGGCTTCGCGCACAGGCCAAAGACACGCGCGACGCTCGAAAATGTCCGCAGGCTCTGCCGCTGGATCGAAAGCACGCATAGCATTCCCACAACCTGGCCGAATGGCCCGCCGAAGCCGGCGGTGAATGGCAAGGATCCGGGCGGCCACAACCGCAACGCGGCCAATTGGGACATGAAGGGCGGCCACTACGGCCACAGCAATGTTCCGGAAAACACGCATTGGGACCCTGGTTACACCAAGACGGAAGTCGACTTCCTGATGCTCGACAACACCGAGGGCCTGGAGAGCACCGAATTCAACGCGATCATCCTCGAGGATCCTGGCCTGAAGAACGACCATTCGCGCATGCCGGACCACGCCGACCCCGAAGGCGTCTCGCTGGAAATGCCAGGCAAGGCAAAATCGGCGGCGAAAAGGAAGCCGGCGCCGCACAAGAAGACCGCGGATACCGGCGGCAAAACCGTCGCGGCGAAGCCCGCGAAATCGGCAGCCGCGAGAGGGGGGAAGCTGGAGACGGTCTCCGCGAAGACACAAAAATCCGGCCCGAAAAAGAGTGCGCCACCTCGCGGCAAGAAGAAATAGGACCTGCTGTTCAGGGCGTGTCTCGGGAACTGGCACGGACAGAGGCACTATCCTTGCTGCGCCGCAGGCGTCGGACGCGGGCCAAGAATTGGTCGCCGCGCGAGGAAGTTCTCGCTTAAGCTTGCGAAGCGTTCGCAAATCGACATATTGCCGATCACTGTGCTGGTTTCTTCGCCCGCGCAAAGTTGCCGAACAAGAACGTTTCGTTTACAAATAACCAACACGACCTTGGGCTACAATAGCGGCAGGTGGCGAATGGGCCTGCTGTCTGGGCGGAGATGGGGAGGCACCGTGGCGGCGCTCGAATCTGCTGTCGGGCTCTCGGCGGCATTTGTGCCGCCGGGCAATCCAAACCGGACGCGCGCCGGGCACAAGCCCTGTGCAACCAAGTCCGCCAAGGACGATCCCGGCCTGCCTGTTTGCGTCGGGCCTGCCTGTATTACGCTTGTCGGGTTTCATGGCTAGGACCGACTTTTCATCCAACCCGGAAGCGACCGCCAAACTGGCTCGGCGGTTCGACGATCTCGAGAATTGGACCTGTGCGATAGACACCGGACTCGGCGCGCGTGGTACCGGCGTGCTTGTCGGCCCGGACTTGGTGCTGACCAACTGTCACGTCATTAAAAGCCTACTGACTGGGCCAAGTGGCATCATCGCCCGCTGCCGGTTCGATTTCCGGGAGAACCGGGACACAGGGACGATCAACGACGGCCGCTGGGTCGGCTTTGCCGACAAATGGTGCGTGGAGGAAAGCCCGCCGAGCGCTGCCGACATAGAAGGCTTGAAGACCGGCTTCAAGTTCGACGAGGTGGACTACGCCATTGTCAGGCTGGCGGAAAGGATCGGCGAGCAGCCGGTTGAAATTCCCGGATCGGCGACCGGCACGGCGCCGAGAGGCTGGCTGCCCCTGTCGGATACCGCCGAATTGCCGAAACCAGGTGCCACCATTCAAGTCTTCCAGCATCCGATGCAGACTCCCGATAAGGCGAACGGCAAGCAGGAGGTGATGCCACTACAATGGGCCGACGGCACAGTCATCGAATATCTAGACGAAGGCGTGCGCATGCGGCACACGGTCACCACCTACAAGGGGTCGTCGGGCGCGCCTGTTTTCGATTCCAAATTCCGGCTCGTCGCGCTGCACAACTCCGGCGACAGGATGCTGGACATTGCCGGTCGCGGCCAATGGAACCAGGCAATCCCTATCGCGGCGATCGTCAGTCATCTTCGCGGTCGCGGTCATTCGGGGCTGATTAGCGATGCGCCGCCACGATGGCAGGCCAAGGTAGGCGTCGACGCCAGGCCCGGTATCCAGGAGGCGAGCGAGAACGCGATCATCCAGCGGCTCTGGGCCGCCTCCATCCTGATGGACCGCGACAAGGTGGAAGACCGGATCATCGGGGTTCGCAAGAAGCAGGTCGACAACCGCGGCATGGTGCATGTGCTCGCGTGCCGCCAGGTGGACAGACACCAGAATTTTCTCAAGCGCCTGTCCGTCGTGACCGTGGACGACTACGAGGCGAAGTGGAAGCGCAGCCTCGCCTTGCTTGGGTCAGGCTCGAGCCAGCCGGCGGGCCGGCCGGCGTTTCTCGAGTGGCAGGCCGATCTCAAGGAGACGGTCGCTTTCGATTTCATTGCCGGCAACCTACGCGAGATCGCCCAGCAGCAACGACGCACCATCGTTACAGCCACCGTCGATGTCGGCCTTGTCAAGATCGACCGCGAACGGCGGATGGTGAAGGCGGTCGCAGCCCTTTGCAAGGAGATTTCCGATGCGGACAGTTTGCAGGTTTTTGTCGTCTACAATGATCCTTCCGACACGTTCACCGAAAGGCGAAAACAGCTCGGCTCACTTTGGAAGTTGGACGAACGCCCGCCGGGTTGTGGGGTCTGCGTCTCGCTCGAGGATGTCCGTTGCGATGAGCTTGGTGCCTGGTGCGAAGCGCTGCAGGATGCATGGAAGCTGCCGGGCGGCAGGATGACTTCACTCGTGGAGCGGGTTTTTGCGAATTCACTCAAGATGCCGATCCTCAACATCGAGAACGGCATCGCGCCGGAGCTGCGGAAAATGATCAGCGCACGAATCTGACTCGGAGAGCAAACGCCATGTGGTTCAACACCTTCTCTCAGGCAACCGGCAACGACAAGATCTACGAGAACGGCCGTGAGATTCCCGACAAGGGCCGCAACTACATTTTCACCGGTGATTTGCCCGCGGCCATTGATGTCGCAATCGGCCTCGGTCGGCCGCTGCTGGTATCCGGCGACCCCGGTTGCGGCAAGACGGAACTCGGCTACGCCATCGCCCGCAAGCTGTCGATCGGCCGGGTGCACTTCTTCTCGACCAAGTCGAATTCCGAGGCCCGCGACCTGTTCTACACCTATGACGCGATCGGACGTTTTCGTGAGGCGCAGGCCCAATCAGGCCCGGCCGCCAAGCCTGCGGACGCGGCCGACTACATCGAGTTCCAGGCGCTGGGACGCGCCATTCTCGACGCCCACCGGCCAGAGGAGGTCAGCCACCTCATGCGTGGCCGGCGCGCCTATTCCCATCCAGGTGCTCCGCAGCGTTCGGTGGTCATCATCGACGAGATCGACAAGGCCTCGCGCGATTTTCCGAACGATTTGTTGCGCGAGATCGAGGACCTTGCTTTCCGGGTGCCGGAAATGTCGCGCGACAATGCCGGGCAGACCAAGCCGGCGACGGCGCGTGGCGCCGGCAAATCGGCCGAACCGGAAACGCCCGGCCGCGTGCCGCCGGCGCTGCGCCCGATTATCGTGGTAACGTCCAACGAGGAGCGTCAATTGCCCGACGCCTTCCTGCGACGTTGCGTCTTCCACGAGATCGCATTCCCGTCCGACGACGAACTGCGCCTGATCATGGCCAGTGGCCTCGGCAAGCGGTTTCCAATTTCGGGAGGAGGCGAGTTCGATCTGCCCGTTGCCGAACGCAACATACTGGTATCCCTGCTCAGCGAATTTCGTGCCATACCACCCGACAAACGCCCCGGCGTCTCGGAAATGATCGATGCCGCGACGCTGCTCGCCTATCCCTTGGCGGAGCCGCCGCCGCGGCTCGCCGATCGACTGCGCGCCACGGTGGGGGCGCTGGCCAAGCTCAAGAATGATCGCACTGTGCTCGCCGACCTAGTTGAACAAACGGTGGCGCAGCCCCGCTGAGGCCCGCACGACGTGGATCCGCAACCTTATCGCTTCGTTCCCTCGGCCGACCGGCTGGAGAGGCTTTTCAGCCTCTACGAGCAGGCGCGCCGCGCGGAGGGCAGCGGCACCACACTGCATCGCGTTTCACCGGGTCAGCGCGTCGATGCGGTCGTGGTCATGCTCGGCCTCAACGCCTCATCCGGCTGGCGGCGGAACGGCGACGAGAACGCCGAAGACCTTTGGCTGCGCTATCTGACCCCGGTCCTGGCGGAAACGCGCGAGTCCGCAGCGGCGCTGGCGGCGGCTGTTGCCGAATGCCTGCCGGGCACGTTCGATCCGCCAATCAACCAAACAACAATTATTGAGGAGAAAACGACCGTCGTAACGACGACCGACGAGCTGGGGACGCAAATCACGTCGTCGCGATGGCGCCGGAGGATCGCGATCTGGCTCGAAGATGCGCGCAATGTCCTGCTCGACCGGCGCGTCATCGCAATGCTTGCGGTTGTCGTGGCTACTGCCGTGGCGGCGGCGGTGTATTTCTATTGGCCAACGCGTCCTGAACAGGTTGTTGCCACCACACTGCCGGCCATAACAGGTAACAACGGCCAGGGCACCGGCTCCGGAAACGGGTCGAATGCGGGCCCGGGTGCGGACAATTCCGACCAGGCTGGCGACGACTACCGGGCCGCGCTGGCGCTGACGCTCGGCGCCATCCAGCAGAATGACGGCGCAATCACACCGCGGCTACTCGCTCGGATCTATGCCGGCGAATCCGACATGCTGTCGGAGCCCGCGATCTTCCTGTCTGCCATGCTGAGGGAATGGCCATTGCCGCCCGATGCCGCAATCCCCCGCGACGGCGCCGGGCGCTGGGCGCTGCTGCGCTATGCCGCCACGTTTGTCGCCGTGGAGCGGAAGACGCGCCCCCTCTATCAAGCGCCACCACTGGATAGCGGGACGGTCGGCGGCACCCGTCTGCAGCAGGCGTTGGATTCGTTTGCGGTCGGCGAACAGGTCGCATTGTCTCAGCAGCCTGCGGCCGACCGCTGGCCGGACTGGCTGCGCTGGCTCGCCTTCTTGCCGCTCTTGCCCGCACTCGTCTGGTCGACCGCCACCTTTGTATCGGCGACCAAGGCAAGTCTCGTCAACGCAGGCAGGCAGAACCGTGGCGCTCCGGCGTTTCTGCCGGTCGACAGCATGGCCGAGCAGACGGCGTTGCCGCCCGAGCGGCGAGTGGCGCGGCAGATTTCGTGGAGGGAACCAGTCCCCGGCCGCCGCCTGGATTCGGAACGCAGCATCCGCGCCACCCTGGCGCACGGTGGCTATCTGACGCCGGTCGCCCGGCTCTGCCGGCAGAGCGCTGACTACGTCTTTCTCGTGCGGCGCCAGCACCGCAATGACCACGAACGCGACCGTGCCAGCCGGCTGATCGATGCGCTGGTGCGTGGCGGCGTGCCGCTCGACATCTATGACTACGATCCCGATCCGCGCTGGTTGTCCCCGCGCTCCGCGCGCCCGCACGCCACACGGGCCGCCCCCGCCGCCACGGAAAAACGCTCGGCAACGCCGACGCTGGACCTGCGCGGCCTGCGCGAACTGCACCCCGACGCGAGGCTGGTGCTCGTCACCGACGGCACGGAGCTTATCGATTATTTCACCCAGCGTCCGCTGCCCTTCGTCGCCGGAGAGCTTGCCACCTGGCCGAAGCGCATGCTGCTGACGCCGGTGCCCATGGGAGAGTGGGGCGAGCGCGAAATGAACCTTGCCGATGCCCTGGGCGCGGTAGTCGGTCGGGCGACGGTGGAAGGATTTCGCGATCTCGTTAAGGTATTTGGCGACCGGCCTCGCAGCATGCCGCTTCCCGAAAAGATCATGTGCGCGAGCGCCTACGTTGACACGACGGCGCGCCCCGCACGTTTGCTGGCGCCGTTTAACGAAGCCAGCCTGATGACGACTCCCGATTTGAATGCATTTTTTAAGCCATTTATGATCAGCGGTTATGCCGACGTGGTTGACGAGGCTGGCCTGGTGCCGCGTCCCGTGCCGGCCGTTTCCGGTCATGAAGATCTCATCAAGCGTCTTGTCGCGTGGCTTTCCGCCAGCACGAACCTGCTTGGCGGTTACGACAGCTTCGCGGGCCGGCCGCAACCGCTGCGCTTCGATGACCCTTCCCTGACCTCCGACGCGGAGCCTCCCGCCGAGCAACGCGACGCCGTAATTGCCGCGCTGCGCGCCTGGCTCGGGCCCAGGGGCTTCCAGTGGCTGGCAGCCTGTGCCTTCTACCCGCAACTGCGCTTTGCCATAACCCTGTATCTCGGGCTGAAAATCACCATTCAGCGCGGGCCGATCGCGCAGCCTCTCTATGACGAGACGCTGCTTGCCCAGCTGACATTGCTGCCCTGGTTCCGAACTGGACACATGCCGCCATGGCTTCGCAGATCCCTTGCCGCCGTCTTGCCGGAGGCTGCGAGCAACCGGGCGCGGGCCGCGGTCAGCACGATGCTTGGCGAACAGGCCACGGTCGAGCGGACCGACCTGACGATCTGGCGCCTCGACAATCGCGGCCTCGACATTCCGCCGGACGAGGTGATGGCCGACCTGATGATGCGTGACATCGACGATGCCATCACCCCGAGCGTGTCCGGCAAGGCGTTCAAGGAACTGTTCGGCAAACACATCAACAAGGCGCTGCTGCTGCGGGTTGGGTTGCTTGCCGGCACGGCGCTGTGGTGTGCCGGGGCAGCCTATTTCTGGCCGGCGCCGGGCGCGTCGCCGCATCCGAACGGCGCCTGGTTCGCTCTTTCGACCTACTGTGCCGCCACGACTGTTTTGCCGTTGCTGCGGCTTGTTCTTCGCGCTTTCCTGCAGCGGAAGGCACGAGTCTGATGGAACGCGGACAGGCTAGGTCGCGGCGGGACGAAATGAATGGCGATGTCCGCGAAGGTATAAAACATCCTCTATCGCATCGGAACGAAGGAAAGACGGGGAGCCACCATGGTATCTAGCGCCGATCCGTCATCCAACTTGGAACAAGCTCGAAAGTTGGTTTCGCGCGTTCTTCAGGACACGGGGGACTGGACCTGCTCTATAGATACAGGTCTTGGCGTGCTCGGTACTGGTTTGCTCGTCGGCCCTGACCTTGTGCTGACCAGCTATACGGTTGTCGAACGCTTGCTGATCTCGGCGGACAGCGTCAGCGCCCGCTGTCGGTTCGATTTCCACACTCACCCTGTTCTCAAGGTCAATCAGGGTCGGTGGGTCAGCTTCGCTGCTGACTGGTGCGTGGAAAAAAGCTCTCCCAGCGTTGCCGACAGGCAAGGCGCCGAGACTGGGTTCAAGGATTCGGAGGTGGATTATGCAATCATCAGACTGGCTGAAAGGGTAGGAGAACAGCCGGTTTATCTGGTGGAAAACTCCACCGCTAAATCGCCGCCGAGAGGCTGGCTGCCGATACCGAAAAGTGGTGTCCTGCCTAAAGTGGGAACGACGGTATGCATTACTCAATATACAGTTCAATCGCAAATCGAACCAATGAGCAACATACAGGAGGTAATGCCGCAGAGTTCCACAAGCGCGACTGTCATCGAATATCTGAATGGCGATCTTCGTATGCGGCACACGGGCACCGCGTCCGACGGATCGTTTGGGGCTCCAATCTTCGATTCCGAAATGCAACTCGTGGCGATACATAGTTCCAGCAGCAGGACTGTGGACATTGCCCGTCACGGCGAATGGAACCTGGCCATCCCTATCACGGCGATCGTTCGGCATCTTCGAGCCCGCGGTGAGGAAAGCCTAATCGACATTGAACCGCCACGGAATCCGACCGGTAAGCGACCGGCCACCAAGGATACGTTTTCGACCGTTGCTGCGATCAAGAGCACGGCAGCAATGCCGCTTCCCGAGAGGCTTTGGGAAGTAATTTCACACTGGGCTGCTGCCGCCAAGGCCGGCGGCCGGCTGGGGCGACAGGCGCGCTCGCTTTTGCCAACCCGTGATGACGGCCTTGCAACACCCGACGCGCTCAAACTTCTCGCCGCTTTGGCCTTCATCATCGTTCCCGGCGCGCTCGCCCATCTGGTCCATGAATACGTGGCCGGCGCCCACCGGGCTTTCGACGAGCAGATGGTGACCGCGGACGGCGCCGTCGATGCCGTCACCGCGCTGGTCTGGTCACATGACCGGGACGGTCCCCTTTTCGTCGGAACACAATCCGGCAGGTTCGTGCGCATTGGCAGGGGTGAAAATCTGGCCGAGGCGCTGGAACCCGACTTCGCGGGACAACCCGGTTCGGGTCCGGTCGTCGGCATCGAGGCTTCATCCGCCGGCCAGCCGCTGCCGCTCATGCGCGACGCGGGTTTTGCCGGAGAAACCAACGGACCGAGGCTTGTCCTGGGTGGCGTCCAGACATTCCGAGGCCTTTTTGCGGCGACGTCCGATCGCGGCGGCACGATCATTACTGCTGGCCCGAAGCTGGACGAGCCCAACGCAAGCTTCAACCTGCCGTCTAACTTGCCGTCCAACCTTCCGTCATCAGATCTGCCTGCATCAACGGTTGAGCAATGGCGATATCAGCCCGGCGGCAAGACGGCGACGAAGATCGGCGAGATTTCCGGCCTTGAAGACGTGCGTGCGTTCGCCGCACTGCCCGGTACGTCCTTCGTCGTCGCCGGCGACGGCGCCGGCAATGTCTTCGTCATCGACGCTTCGCAGCAGGTCTCAAGCGCCAGGCCGGATCAGTATCTCTTCAAGCTCGGCAACCATGAGGCCGCGGTTGCCCAGATCGCCGTCGCGGCGGGACCTACGGGCGTTGGCGCGGTGTTCGTCACCTATGCCGAGGACGGGACCGTCAAGGCCTGGTTCAGCGGCTCGACCATCGAACCGGCGCACGATGCAAAGCAGGCCGCTCAGGCCGTGAGCGCTTTTCAGTGCTGCACGCCCATCGACATTGTCTATCCGGGGGAGCTTTGGGCTGAAGCCGGAAGTTCCCCTGGTTGGAGCAAATTGCTCGCCATGGACGACGACGGGTTTCATGTCGCCGGGCTCGATATCGAAGGCCGGCTTGCCGTGCTCGACCGCCAGACAGACACTATGGTCCGATCGTCAAAGCCGGCGGGCGACCTGACCGCCACCTTTCGTCCCGGGCACGCCGAACTGCTCGTCATCGAGATTGGCGGGAGCTTGCCTGCGGCCCGGCTGTATTCGCTGAACGATCTCGACAGCCCAATCGATACGATCTCCACCGGCCAGAGCCCCGGCAACATGATCGCCTTCGATCGAACCGGAGAAACCGTGGCGATTGCCTACAACGACAACCAGTTGGCGAAATCACGTATTGGATCAAGCGACAATTTCTGGATAACGAACTCGCTCGAACCGATATCGGTGCTTGCCTTCAGCCCGGACGGTTCGCTCATAGCGGTGGGCTTTTCGTCGGGCAGGGTCGAACTGCGCAACGCTGCGAATGCCGATCTGCTTGCCTCCATCCAAATCTTGAGCGTTGATAATAGTAAAGTTCAAAAATTATTCTTTTCTGATGACGGCAAACGCCTTCTTGTTAAGTACTCAGGGGAAGTCTTTGCCGTATACTCGATTAGACATCAGCGTGAATTGGAAAATGTTGATTTAGGCAGATGGGGAGAAGTACCCATCGTTACTTCTCGCACTGGGGAGCGTATTTTCGCATGGATGGAGAACTCAGTGTTACTTGTAAACCGATGGACAGCTAGGGATGTCGATCAAATCATCAATATATCTTCAGAGAATATCACAGGGTTTGCGGTCAACGGGACTGGCGATATCGCGGTTGCCTTCATGGCCGACAATACTCTATCCTTTTGGCAGCGCCAGCTAAGTTCCGGGATCGAACTGAGATCTGTCCAGAACCTGACGATACCAACACCCACCGCCGACGGACTGAAGCTTTCCGCCGACGGCTCGACGCTGCTGTTGCGCGAGCCGGATGGCGCGCTGCACATCGCCTCGCTGGTGCATAACAAGGAGATTGCGGTCCTGCCCTTCATGCGTCCTTTCCCGACGGATCTGAAGGTCGCGGACGCCGAGCTTGGCAGCGACGGCGCGGCCGTCTTCGCCACGCTGCCGAACGGCGATCTGGAAGTGCTGGCCCTTGGCTGGAACCAGACGCCGGTCCCCGATCCGCCAGTCGGTGCCGACGACCAGCCGACGCTGCCGTTAAGCGTCAGCAGCGACGCCGAAGTGACCGGCACCACGATCCTCCCCGGTCATGGCGCCATGGTCGACCATCTGTCCGTTTCGCCCGACGGCGCCTATGTCGCCTCGGCCAGCAGCGACGGGCGGCTGAGGATCACCGATCTGGCGCGGGCGCATCGCATCGCAGCACTGCCGCTGGCAGCGCTCCGCGCCGGCCCGGCGCCGTCGGCGATGCAGCTGGAAACACTGTTCGACAGTCCCTACGCCTTTATCGAGGAAACGCTGATCGCCAGGATACAGCGCGGCCTTCGCGCCAGCGGCAACACTGATATTCAACCCGACGGTATTCTCGGCGTCCGCACGCAGGCCGCGATCCGCGAATTCCAGGCTTCGAACGGACTGACGCAGAGCGGCCAGCCCGATCGGGCGCTGTATTCCAAGATGAAGGAAATGAGCCTCTTTGCTGCTAGCTTGGTAGCATGCATCGGAGAACCCCCTGACAACTGTCCCGTGAAGCCCGACGCATTCTACAATTGCGGAACCCCATTGGACGCAGTTGTCGGCCAAACTGAATGCATAAAGCGAGGATACTCTGGGACACAGGAGCTCATAAAGCGAATGGACACAGTAGGAGGAAAATGTGGATTCCTTATTGCAGACGTTACATGCAAATAGCAGCTTGCAACGACTTGACGAAAGTCGTTGTCGCCTGAACATCGAATTCGAAACCCTCTCCCGTAACTAAGAAAGCGAGCCGGTCTCCGACTAGACACAAGTAGATTTACATTAAGGCTTTCCCGGCAGCGCGATGTTGCCGATCGCCATGCGTGTCGCAGCACCGGCCAGCAGTGCGCCGACCACATCCGCAACGCTGCCCCAGGTCTGGTTTTGCGTCCACAGAACCAGCACGCCGGTCGCCGCGATGCCCGCCAGAACCGCAAGATTGGTGAGCATGTTCCAGCTCTTGCGCACCGCGCGCAGTTCGTGGGCTGAGGCGCCGATCGCCGGCTGGAACACGTCCGGACCAAAGATGAACTTCAGCTCGGTTTCCTGCGGCAGCACGCTTTTCGGCGCCTGCGCGACCCCTTCCAGCTCGACGTCTGCGGCAGACTTGCGGGATGCCGGCGCAACCTGCTGCCATAGGCCAATGGCCTTCGCCAGTTGGTCGCCGCCTCCGGCGTTGCGCGCAGCCAGCAGCTGCTCGCCGAGCGCATCGAGACTTTGCCTGGCGGCGGCATTGCGGGCAGCGGGGCCGGCAAGCGCTGCCTTGAGCGCGGCGTCGGACTTGTCGAGCAAGGCGCCGACGAGGGCGCCGGCCTTGTCGGCGAGGGCGGCTGCTGCCGTGTCCAGCTTGGCAGCTCGCTGCGTGCATTCGGCGGTGGCGCCGCTCGCGCCGGTCAGGCGCTTGAATGCGCCCTCCCTTTCCGTCTGCGCCTTGCGCCATTCCACGGCGATAGCGGCATGGTCGGCGCCGAGGATGGCGACCGCGCCTTGGGTGCGCGCAATTTCGGCATCGAGCCGCCGCGCGGCCGCGACCAGTTGCGGAAACTGCGCCAATTCCGCGCGAAGCGCCGATAGCGACGCGTCGATCCCGGTCGCGCTCCAGTCGTCCGCATCCAGCGCACTGACCAGACGAGCAGTCAGCGTGCCGAAAACGTCGGAGGTCTCGCCCGCCTTGTCGGCCGCGATGAGCGCCTGCTCGCATGATGCCAGTTTTTCGAGCTGGCCTTCGATTTCGGTCAGTCTGGCGCTCGCATCATTGCCCTGAATGAGGTCGGGGTCGAGCGTCCGCAAAACACGGCCGAGTTCGATGGCCTGGCGCTGCACGGGCGGCTTGGTGACCGAGCCCGCCAGCCGCTGCGCCCGCGCCCGCATCTCCGCCGCCACGATGCGGCGGTCCGTGGCCGGCAGGCCGGTGGTGCGCCAGTCGGTGACGGCCGCGCCGAGAACGACACCGAGCGCGATCAGGATGCCGGCCAGCCACGCCGAGGAGCGGACCTCGAACTTCACCGACTTGAGCGACTGCCCCGCGCCAGCCCCCCGCAGCGCGACATCGATGCTGTATGCGCCGGGTCCGATGCCGCCGGGAAGCTGCAGCGTCAGGGTGCACATCTGCTTGGACTGGATGGCTCCGGTGCAGGTGTTTTGGCCGAATCCCGGTTCCTCGCTGGTGGCAATGGCCGTGTCGGGACTGCCGGCGCGCAGCACGGGTCCCGCCACTGGTGTGCCGAGCTCGATCGAACCGCCCGTCGCGTTCACACCCTCCAGCCGCACCAGGCGTTTCCCGTGCGGGTTGAGCCTTTCGAAGAAGCCGAGATCGATCTGCACCGGCTTGGGGTCGACAAGGAAATTGTCCGGAACCGCGGCCGACTGCGCCTGGCTGGCGCCGGTGTTCAGCGCCGCGGCAATGAGGAACAAAAAGAACAGGCAGGCCGATGCGTCCCGCCACATGCCGGTTGTGCGTCCCATGCTTTCCCCCTCCCTTTGCAGGTAGCCCCACTATTGCCAAGATCGCGATAGCGGGTATGCTATCATCAATATTATCGACGGCAAGTTTAGCGAAAAGGAAAAACGCCAAAGCACCGGGCGGGAGAAATATATTTGAAAGCTTTGCCTGCGGCGCGGCTTGCCAACAGCCGTCTCTGCTGCTGGGACTTTGCTGCGCATAAGTGAGACTTGGGGATGGGGAGCCTCGAATGGGGCGCGGAGGGGGAAATGGCTGACGTCGATGCGGTTCGCAATGCAGTCCTCAAGGCGGTAAGGTCGGATCCGGGCGGCGAAGCCCGCTTTGCCCTGGTTGCGGTCGATGGCCTTCGTGCCGAGGTGGTTGCCGCCAGCCTCACGATCGATCTGGCGCCCTTCGCCGCTCAAGTCGAGCAGCGTTCTCCCGAAGAGCTTCTGCTCATTCTCAAAGGCTTTCGGATCGCCGACGAGACGGCAGCGTTCCGCGCGGCCGATACCCTGGTCTTGAAATATCCGCTGGAGGCGGCCGAGCCCGAGATTTTCTTTACCGCAATGCCTGTCCAGCCGGGTGCTGGCCAGATTACCGAAGAGGGTGTCAGCGACTGGCTGGGCTGCTGGGTCGGAGAAGAGCCGGGGCTTGCCAGGCACTGGGCGATCGCCGCCATGCTTGTGCCGGAAGCCTGGGCTTTCGCCGAAAGCCGCGGCCGTCCCAGCCGTGGCGAAGGCATCGTGATTGCCCAACCCGACACCGGCATAACCAGGCATCCCGAACTCGCCGGCGTCACGGTCGTCGCGCAGCGCAATCTGATCGGCGCTTCGCCAAACGACGCCACCGATCCGCTCACCGAAGCCGGCAACCCCAGCCATGGCACGGCCACGTCCAGCGTGCTGCTCAGCCCCGAGTCGCTGGATATTTCGGGGACTGCTCCGCTTGCCAAGCTGATGCCGATCCGCGCCATCGACAGCGTTGTGCGCCTCTCGCAGATCAAAGTCGCCGAGGCAATCGACTACGCCGTCAACAACGGCGCGCAGATCATCACCATGTCGCTCGGCGGTATCGCCTCCTTCACGCTGTGGCGGGCGCTGTCGCGCGCCGTGGACGCCGGCGTCATCGTGCTCGCGGCCGCCGGGAATTGCGTGAATGTGGTGGTATGGCCGGCACGCTACGACAAATGCATCGCCGTGGCCGGCGTCAACTCCAGGAACCAGATGTGGCAGGGAAGTTGTAGGGGATCGACGGTCGACATATCGGCGCCGGCGCAAAACGTTTACCGGGCCTTCGCGCACAAGCCTGCCGCCCCCGGCCAACCCACGACCTACGACGTCGCCCAGGGCGAAGGCACGAGCTACGCCGTCGCCCTGACGGCGGGTGTCGCGGCCTGTTGGCTCGCCTTTCACGGCCGCGCCAACGTAATCGCCGCGGCCCGGCAGCGCGGCGAGAGTGCGCAGGACATGTTCCGCCGTCTGCTCAAGGCGACCGCCCACGTGCCGGCCGGCTGGGACGGCTTCAACCTCGGTGCCGGCGTCGTTGACGCCGTGGCACTGCTGAAGGCCGACCTTGATCTTGGCCGTGGCATGGAAGGGCCGACCGAAAGCGTCGTCAGCGACTCACCCGGCCGCTCCGTTCGCAGCCTCGCCTACGAAAAGCTTGGGTCCGTTGTCGTTGATGCGGAGCTCGATTGGCAAAAGCATGGCGCCGAGATCAGCCTTGCCTTGCTGCGCCGCCAGTCCTCCGCTCGGCCCGCCACGGCCAAAGAGGCGACAGCCGTCCTGGAAACGCTGGTTCCCACTGAAAAGCGCCCTCGAGCGACCGAACGTCCAGCTGACGAGCGTCGCCCTGACGCCCAGGAACTCGGCGAGCCGCTCGCCCCGGCACTGAGGCGTCCCCGCCCCGAAGCTCTGGTCTCGGAGCGGCTAAAGCAGCAAAGGCGCATCATTGCCGTGCGCGCCGCGATCGAAGAGGGCAGCTTTCTGGAATCGACATTGACGGAAGAGGCGGTTGCCAGCCAACCGCTGACACGGCACGGCGCCGATGCGACGCTTGACCGTGTTCTTAGCCTTGCCCAGAAAATGCCTGCCAACGAGGTTCGCGATAAGCAGGCCTTCGTCACTGCGCTCCAGCTTCTGAGCGACCACGGCGGCAATGCGCTCAAGACCCTGGTCGGTGAAGATCCCGCCGCCGAAACTCAGCTCAACGGTTCCGCTTCGGCCGTGCTGGAGGCGATTATCATCGCCGACGGGTCGCGACCCAGTTTCCTCATCGAGAACAGCCTGCCGCCGCCGTCCCACCCGTTCATGGGGACCTGGCAAGACAAGCTGGCGAACGCCTTGCCGGTGCTGAAGCCGATCTGCGATGCGATCGGCCGCATCCAGCCGCGTTATGGGCACGCTGGCAATTTCATTGGTACTGGCTGTCTGGTGGACGCCGCCAAGGGCATCGTGCTCACCAATTTTCATGTGCTTGACGATGCACGCAAAAAATTCGGGATCTTGATGGACGAGGCAGACGGCATCGTCCGCATCCATGGCTGGATGGAAATCGACTTCCTTGGCGAGGCGACGAGCTTTGCCACAAGGCGTTTCCGGGTTGTCGAAGCGAAGCTGCCGCCGCGCGCTGGGCGCGGCTTCGGCCATATGGACGCTGTTGCGCTACGGATCGAACAGTTCGACGACGCCGAGATGCCGCAAGCCATTGCGTTCGACGGCACGGCTATGGTGTTCAATCAAGTCGCGGCAAGGACCTTTTGCACGGTCGGATTTCCTGGCCCGCCGGAGCAAAATCAGGGGCCAAAGGGCGAGATAGACTGGAATTTCGTTATCCGTACCCTGTTTGGCGACCTGTTCGGCGTGAAACGGCTTGCGCCGGGCCGTATCGGCCAGATCAACGGCATCGAGCGGGACACGTTAGACGTCGTCTTCGGCCACGAGGCCACGACGTTCGGCGGTGCATCCGGATCAGCGCTCCTCGCATGGGAGAACCCGGCATCGCCAGCGTTCGGCCTGCATTTCAGCGGCGCGACCGGATTGTCGAATTTCGCCATAAGCAGCGCAAAAGCCGCCATCGAGCTTCGCGGTATTGGAGTTTCAGTATAGAGCCAGTCCTCGCACCGTTCGGTCGAGCATGACGCAGACGAATACGCATAGGCTGATGGCGTCAACACCAATACGGTCGAGAGCTTTTATTCGATCTTCAAGGGCGGCATGAGGGGCGTCTACCAGCATTGCGCCGAACATTACATTATCCTTGCCGCTATCTGGTCGCGAGGCATGTGAGTGACCCGAGACATAGGTGACGTTTTGTACCGGACACATGGGTAACACTTTTGGCTTTTGGCCGGAGGTGTTGATGCCGTGGAGAGAGTATTCGGTGATGGAGGAACGTCTTCGTTTTGTAGCTCGCCTTCTCGACGGGGAAGGCATGAGCGATGTGTGCCGGGAATTCGGCATCTCGCGCAAGACCGGCTACAAGATCTTCAATCGCTACCGGGAGGACGGGCTTGACGCTCTAAGCGACCGCTCGCGCCGCCCGGTGCGCTATGCCAACCAGCTGCCCGACCAGGTCGAACGCCTGATTGTTAGCCTCAAGCGGGACAAGCCGCATTGGGGCGCGCGCAAGATCTGGGAATTGCTGGTCAGGCGGCTGGCCGGCGACGTGCGCATACCAGCCAAAAGCACGGTGCATGCCGTGCTCGACCGTCACGGGCTTGTGAAGCGCGCCCGCCAGAGGCGGCGCTTCACAGCCGAAGGCACGGACTTGTCGCAGGCCGCGCAGCCCAACGATCTGTGGTGCACCGACTTCAAGGGCGAGTTCCGGCTCGGCAACGGGCGCTATTGTTACCCGCTGACGGTCTCCGACCAGGCCTCGCGCTACTTGCTCGTCTGCGAAGCGCTTGAATCGACCAAGGAAGCCCCCGTTATCGAAACCTTCGTCCGCCTGTTCAAGGAACGGGGCCTGCCGGCGGCGATCAGAAGCGACAACGGACTTCCCTTCGCCAGCCCCAACGGCCTCTACAACCTCTCGAGGTTATCGGTCTTCTGGCTGAGGCTCGGCATCGAGATCGAGCGCATCAGGCCTGGCCACCCGCAGCAGAATGGCCGCCATGAGCGCATGCATCTAACGCTCAAGAAGGAGGCGACTCGCCCGCCGGGCATGAACAGCCTTCAGCAGCAAGCCAAGTTCGACAGCTTCGTCAACGAATTCAACGCCGAAAGGCCCCACGAGGCACTCGCCATGCGCTGCCCGGCCGAGCTCTATACGCCCTGTTCAAGACCCTATGCCGGCCTGCCGAAGGTGGACTACCCCCTCCACGACAAGGATATCCTTGTCACCGCCTGCGGGCGCATCTGCATGCACAGAAAAAAGATCAACATCTCGACCGTGCTTGCCGGTCAGAGGCTCGGAATCAAGGAGGTCGACGATGGCATTTGGCTCGTAAGCTTCATGCACTATGATCTGGGATATATCGACCTGGAGCAGAAAACCTTGCAGACCATCGACAATCCGTTCGGCACGAGATCGTCACCCATGTCTTAGGTACGTCCTGTTACCCATGTCTCCGGGTCGGACAATGTGAGTGAGTGCCTAGCAGAGCCGACACGAACCCACGACCATGAGCCAAAGAAGGTGGTGCCACTCCAGAGCGCGATTTTACGACCGAGATTAGCCTGCACGTGCCCACAACGGGCTTTGTTTGAGCGCTGCCAGCACTCGGAGAAGGCACTTGGTGTCGGCGCTGTCGAGATGTACGTGCAAGGACCGTTCTCTCTCCAGAACTTTTTGCAGAACGTTCAGGACATTATCCCCATTTCGCCACCCACCGGCTTGACACAATCCTTCGGAGGGCATTGGCTCAACCTCTACCCCAAAATAGAATTCTTCAGCTAAGCCGCGTGCCGACAAGAGTAGAAGAATGCCTCTTCGAGAGTCGGGTGTCGCAATGTAGCGGTCTACCCACATTCGAAGCCGCTAATCCTTGCCGCTCATTAGATCAGAAAGTAGCCGCCTGCTTGGAAGTGCGTGCCACGCGGATGTGCGGCGCTTTGCTTCTTTCTGGCGCGACCGACCAGCCTCGAGCATCCGACGTGAGATGGCCTCTTGCTGCTGGCGCAGATGATCGCTGAGAAGCTTGTTACGCGTGATGTAGCCTGCATTAACACCCGGGATGGAATGGTTCATCAGAAGGTGAACGTCCAGCTCGGCAACGCCCGCGGCTTGGGCGATGGTGCGGAACGTCTGCCGCAGGTCATTCCCCCATTTCGACAGATCGCTGCGTTTCTCCTTGTGCTCGATGACGTGACCGCGTTCGCTCTCTGCTGGGAATAGCCAGTCACGCGATTGCTCGGCGTAGAGTGCCCTACCGATGCGCATCACTCGAACCAGACAGCGGATCATGGCGTTCGAAAGCGGTATGTCGAATGCCTTGATCTCACCACCCTTCGGCCTGGGTATGTGGAGAACGCGGGCGCGAAAATCGACATGCTCAACGCGCGCCTTCCTGATTGCTTCAGGACGATGGCCTGACAGCAACATCAACAGATGCAACTCGCGCCGAACAGGGTTCTTCAAAGCCGCGAGTTGGGTGAACCACTCCTGGAGATCCGAAAGTCCCAGCGCGGTATTGCGCCGATGTTCGGCATTCCAGTCTATGGCTGAGACCGGGTTGTCCGCCGGGAGCGTGCGGGCGGCTTTGCGAGCATGGTTGTACACGGCGCGCAGTGTTCGCATGCACCCATTGGCGATATAGGCGCCGTTCTCCTTAGTGAGCTTCTCGTGCCGCACGGTCACGAGCGAAGGATCGTTACCGAGCTTGGAAAGCGGCTCGTCAAGCCAGTCGGCCAACAGCCGCTCGACGTGATCGCGATAGTTGTTGATCGTTCCATGGCTGCGACCTTTGTTCTTCATATGGCCGTCGCGATAGCGTTCCCAAGCAATGCGCAGCGTGGGATTCGCAATCGATGGCAAATCAACCGCTACAGCATCGCCGTCAGGCTTGCGCGCCGGCTTTCGAGGGTCAACGCCATTGGCGATCTTCCCGAGAATATCCTTGGCCTTCGCCCGCGCCGCGCGCGTCGTGAGTTCTCCAACTTCGGCAACCTTCATTCGAACGGAAAGGCGCTTCCCTGCCTTCATTCGATCACCCTGGACAACGAACGTTTTTTTCCGTTTGCCCACGAGCACCATGAAGCCCGGCAGGTCGGTGTCCCGAGCAAAATATTGGCCCGAAGACGCCGGCTGGAGGCTTGCGACGTCGCGGTCTGTAAGGGCGATTCGAAGGTCTGTCATGAAATTAGTACGGGATTAGTACGGCAATTGCGCCCTGTTCGATCTGGCTGGATCTGTCGGTTTGTCTACGCTATCATAGCAGCGCAGTACGAAAATTACAACATCTTGAATAGGTTAGCGGCAGTGCAATCGTACAACGACTGGTATTGGGAAACAATGGGAAAGGCCGTCTGACAAATTCCTAATCTGTAGGTCACAGGTTCGATTCCTGTCGGGATCACCAATGAAATCAATGAGCTAAGCTTTGTTTGGCGCATTTACATGTGCCTGGGATGACCGCCGAATTCTCTAGAATTTCCGGCGATTCCCGACGATTGCGGATGCTCCGCGGCACACGGCCGGCACATGGTCACACGAAAAGCCCGCCGGAGCGGGGGCCGGTGCGCTGGTGGCTATTGGTCGGAGGTATATCTATCTGGCGCCTGACAACTTCGACGTTTCGCTTTGTCTAAAAAGGGTGTAACTTATGCTCTTCTAAATGCGGACCTCCGATATGAGACAGCTGTACTGTCGCATTCGAACTTTCGGTGCAAGTGCTCTGCTTGTTTTTTTGGCTGTGACCAATTCGATCGCACAGGATTCTGACGATGGCTTGGGAACATTCCTTGCGCAGCAGAATGCAGCGCAGGAGCCGGGAGGTAACGGCGGCGGCGAAAGAGCTGTTGTGAGGGGCGTTTTCCAGGATGTTCTCGATTACGCCTACCCGTCGATGGCGGCTCGGTGGCGGGTCAATCCGGTCGCGGTTTGCTGGGAAAATGGGGACGAACCAGCAATGATGGACTTGGTACGGAATGCGGTAGAGCAAACATGGTCACGCTACTCGAACCTAAAGTTCATATACTGGGGGCCGTGCGATCCAGCGAGCCGCGGAATCCGAATTGTTGTCGCTGACAGAAACCCACGAACTCTGGGCTTAGGTAATCGGTTGGATGGGGTGCCCGAGGGCATGCTTCTAAACTTTGCCTTCCAGAAGTGGAGTCCTATCTGCGCCGAATCGGAAGAAAGACGCTCAGAGTGTATCTACGTAATTGCTGTCCATGAATTCGGACATGCCGTCGGCTTTGCGCATGAACAGAACCGGCAGGACACGCCGGATGACGATTGTTTCGACAAACGTCAAGGAACCAACGGTGATCTGTTGCTGACGCCGTGGGATATCGATTCCGTCATGAATTACTGTAATCCGATTTATGGCAATAATGGCGAGTTGTCTGATTTAGACAAGTTCGCAGTAGAAAAAATATATGAAGATCTCCCTTAAATTGTGGGCTCTCACCGCGAAAGCGCGCGGGACAGCATCCAGCTTGTCTCTAACCGTATTCTGCTCCTTCTTTGCCACAATTTCCACGGCTCAGGAAAGGGACATCACACGAGTCATGTCCAAAATAAGGGATGGCTTAGTGTACATCGAGGCCGAGGCCGAAAATAACAAGGGGATTCCCGTTGCGACCACCTCAACCGGATTCTACATCGATCGAGAAGGGAACATACTAACGGTCTATCATGCACTAAGTGGCCTTGGGGATTTTCGGCCTGACACGCTCAAAATCAAAATTCATGGCTGGAGAAAAGATACTAAGCCGAGTAGCGCAGCTGTAATCGATTTTAGTGAGAGCCGCGATTTGCTCCTTCTTAAAGGCAGCAATCTCGCTGACAGCAAGCCGGTTTGCACGTCGGGCAGTCGGAACCCCTCTTCGTTGTTGAACGAGAAGGTTTACAGCGAGGGCTTTCCGACGAACCTGCCGTTCGTCACCGCAGTCGGAGACATTGTCTCTGCCGAAGGTCCTGGCGGCACTGTTATCACCGACATGGCCATTAACCCCGGACAAAGTGGAAGTCCTGTATTTCTGAAGGATGGAACCATAGTCGGTATTGCAAAAGGGCAGATGTTCAGTGGTAATAATAAACCGGTCGCCGGGCAGTATGTTTTCATACCTTTCACAGATGCGAAACGAATTACGCCAGAAATAGTAGGGCGCCCTGGTTGTCCTGACGAACAGCTGCCGGAAATTGATACGAATAGCATTCCCACCGGAACGGATAAGTCGATCGATATCATAGCTATTATAGATGATTCAGCTTCTATGGTTCAAGAACAGAAGAAATTTTTTGAAGGATTCAGTCATTTTCTAGGTGGAATCGGCCAAGACGGGGACATAAGAATATGCATGTTGACTACAGATGCCAAATACTACAATGGAAATTCTCTTATTTGGATTAAGAAGAACGGCGACAGTGATGAGTTCGTAACAGCGGCGCTAGATAAAAACACTCCTGAGTTTGATACGGTGCTCAACGATACCTTCAAGAGCATAGGATCTGAGTGGAGTAGCGATGAGCAAGGAATTAAGTCTCTCAATTTGCACATCCGCTATAAGGGGAACAAGGGTTGTCTTCGGCAAAAGGGTCTACTATTGGCCATTATGCTCACGGATGAGGACGAGCGCAGCACTGGCGGCCAATACAGTCTTAGCACGGAGCAGTACAAGCCGCTAGATCCCGAAGATTACCCTGAAAACCTGCTTGATACCGTCAAGCGAATCTTACCGCAGAAAGCCTTCCTTTGGAATTCAATTATTGTGGTGCCTGGAGACCGCAAATGCGAAGCAGTTCAGGACGCTCAGGACTATCCATCTTTTTTTGGCACTTTGTATGAAAAGTTATCAGAGAAAACGGGCGGGTATGTGGGCAGCGTGTGCGAACCCGACTACGATGTTCATTTTGAGGGAATTGCGTCAGCAGCCGAAAGCAAGATGACTCCGTGACGCGTAACAAAGGTCATATGGCATGAGATGCCTGTCGCAGGTGGCTCGGCGAGCCTACCGCGGAATCAACGCAGTCGAAATGCCCCGTGACTGTGCGTGTCCAGACGGATGGCCGTCACCGCCGCTGACGCGGCCCCTTCCTAGAACAAGGTCTTTCGAGCTTTGCCAGTCGCGTGGGATCGCCGTAGCGGTTCCGCAATTAATGCCAGTCGCTGTGGCAAGCTGCGCCTTTCTTACAGTAGGTTAGCCGGGCTGGCGGCTGCTGCTTGCGGCGCCAGGCAGGAGGTTGTCTCTAAAAGAACAGCGCGTCCTCCGACGCTGAGTCGTACATAGACCGGCCGTTGGCGCCCGCCACGGCCCGCCCGCACGCCATGATTGCCCGCCACTGCAGGATCGATTCGGTCGGCAGCCTTGGCTTTGTTTGGCCGCCTGTTGCCACTCTGATCCGACATCATCACGACGTTGCCAACCGACCAGCGCAAGAGCGGGTTGCCGCCGTGGCAAAGTTGCCTCGTCAGCATCAGGTTCTCAAAGTCGTCGACCGGTTTTGCGAAGTTCGCCAAGGTCTGCGGAAAGGCCGTCGGGCTCCCGCTCAGCGACTTGAAGATGAGCCGGATCCGGCTCGGTGGTGCGAATGGTTGCATTTGGCGCAACGTCGTCGTCGCCGACGCCGCTGGCCCTCGCGTCGGAAGCGCACCCGAACCGGC
The DNA here is from genome assembly GCF_040317575.1 of Mesorhizobium sp. M1423. Classification (NCBI taxonomy): domain Bacteria; kingdom Pseudomonadati; phylum Pseudomonadota; class Alphaproteobacteria; order Hyphomicrobiales; family Phyllobacteriaceae; genus Mesorhizobium; species Mesorhizobium sp. M1423. The sequence continues at coordinate 13,066 of NZ_JAMYKU010000041.1, read as the reverse complement.
AGGCAAGAGCGATGCGGAAGGGACAGCTCCCGCGCCGCCTGATGACGCATCAGATGCTGCCGGGACTGTGCCAGTGCGGACCGCGATCGGTCTCCTGGAGGTTGCTCCTTTGCCGCTCGACACGAAGACGGCAGAAGTCGCGCAGAAGACGGCAGACGAAAAGAAGGACGAGATCGAGCGCCGTCTCTTCGACGCCGCGACAGCAGCGGCGATCGGAGATCGGTCGGGCGTTTCTGATCGGACCTTCTTTCTTCTGGCCGATAGCCCGGCGGCAAAAAACAAGAAGAGTAGCGTAGCGCAAGTCCGGCGGCTCTACGCCGACGTCGCGCTGATGAGCATCGACACGGCTTTGCCCGGAACGAGCGACAGCGCGCTTGCCTTTGCCGGAAGCCACTTTCGCCTCATCTATACAAATGGGGAAAGGATTCCCGAACTGGTGACCCAGGAAGCGGGCTGGAACACCCCAGACGGTTTTCTGTGGCTGGGCCAAGCCGCTCGGCAATCGGAAGCCGCCGCGATCGACCTCGGCGGCGCGACCCTTGTTGCGCGGCGTGATCAGGATCTCGTCGACCTTCGTTTCCGGTTCTCCGATTTCGTTCTCGCCTTTAGCGCCGGGGAGGACGAAATTGTGGGCGGCATGCCGCCAGTGCTACGACCGGCGCGCGAAGATTGCCGTATGTTCGTCGCGCAGGGGCATGTCACCGACAGCCGACCGATCCTCAGCGTCGAGTTCGCTCCGCAGCATGTGATGGAGGAGGCCTTCTTCCGACCGAAGCCCGAACCTCTTCCGGACACGGAGTGGCCGAAGCCAAAATCATACAGCGACTTCCCCGATCTTGGTTCTTTCCTCGCAGCGCTACAGGCAGAACCGGATCTCAAAAAACGCGCCGAGATGCGCCATAGAGGACGAAGTCCCCTCCCTTCCATTCTGGCATACCTCTTCAAATTCGGGCGTTGCGGGCCAATAGGTCTCGATTACGCTGACCAATTTCGCCACCTTGCAAATCAGGAATAGTACTCCATAATTGCGAGGATGATCAAGCGCCGCATCGAAACGCAACTCGCCGAACTGATAGACACTATCCCAGCCGTGGCACTGATTGGGCCACGCCAGGTCGGCAAGACTACACTCGCGCTCGAAATAGCCGAGATACGGCCGTCGATCTATCTCGATCTCGAGTCCGATGCCGACAGAGCCAAGCTCGTGGAACCGGAGCTCTACCTTGCCGAGCATGAGGGCGAGTTGGTGATCCTCGATGAGGTCCATCGGCTTCCAAACCTGTTCCAGAATCTTCGTGGCTTGATCGACCGCGGTCGCCGCAGCGGCAAGAAGACAGGGCGCTTTCTGCTGCTGGGGTCCGCTTCCATCGATCTCCTCAGGCAGACTGGCGAGACGCTCGCCGGCCGCATCGCCTATCTTGAGATGCATCCGATTGACGGACTGGAGGTGCCGGCCGAACAGTTGAACCCCTTGTGGGTGCGCGGCGGCTTTCCCGACAGCCTTCTGGCGGCGAGCGACCGCGCCAGTCAGCGGTGGCGGCAGGACTTCATCCGCACCTACCTCGAGCGCGATATCCCGCTGCTCGGGCCTCGCATTCCGGCCGAAACGCTGCGCCGCTTCTGGACCATGCTGGCACATCATCAATCTGGCCTCCTCAACGCTGCCGACTTTGCCCGGGCCCTCGGAGTCGATGGCAAGACAATTGCCTCGTACCTCGACCTGCTAGTCGATCTCCTGCTGGTGCGAAGGCTCGAGCCGTGGCATGCAAATGTCGGAAAACGTCTGGTCAAGTCGCCGCGGGTTTACGTGCGCGACAGCGGCATTGCACATACGCTGCTTGGACTGACAACCCTCGAGGACGTTCTCGCTCATCCCGTGGCCGGCGCCAGCTGGGAAGGTTTTGTCATTGAGACGTTGATTGCGGTCGCACCGTCCGGCACAGAAGCCAACTTCTATCGCACATCCGCCGGCGCCGAGATCGACCTCCTCTTGACCCCTCCAGGCAGCCGCCCTTGGGCGATCGAAATTAAGCGCAGCCTCACGCCAAAAGTCGAGAAGGGCTTTCATCTGGCATGCGAAGATGTAGATCCTATCCGTCGCCTCGTTGTCTATCCGGGAGCAGAGCGCTTTCCGTTAAAACATGACGTCGAGGCAGTACCACTTCATATCCTTGCGAAAACGCTGGTCCAACTTGGCTGATAGGCTCTTCGCCCGACTCTCTGTCCCCTACGGCCCGAGCCGCGCGCTTGTCGCTGGATCGTTCGGCCCGAGACCTTTTCTCAAGTTTGGGCAAAGTGTGGCGCCCTTGCCTGGCATTGACGTCGCGAACATAGGCGCGCATCAGCCGGGCGCGAGAGGCTTGCGGGTCATTCATAGGAATGGCTCGACACGCCTTGCAATGATGTCACGCAGGGCGGCCTCGGCCGTCTCTGCCGCCCTCCCCCGCGGTTGTTCGGGCAACACCACGCCCGGTGCTGCCTCACGGAGGCACACGGCCATCTCCGCCAGCACCGCCTCGGCTCTGGTAACAGGCAGATCGATGGTTCGAGCAAGTGCGAGAAAGTCGCGACGTGTCAGACGATCATCCTTGCCATTGAGCTTTAGCGCCATGCGATCGCCAGCGAGGCCAGGAAACACCCGGGTCGTGACGGCATCATAGAGCGGTGCAAATCGTACCGTCTCAAACTGACGCCACCCGGGACTGGCTATTTTGAGCAGAGCAAGGTTCTTCAGATGCATGTCGCCGTCGGCGATGAACCAGGCGAACAAGGCACGTCGAAACAGGATTTCGAGGTCAGCCAACGGGTCCGTCGAGAGCGGCCGAAGCCCCCGTGCCATGCGCTCGATCGTACCGTCATATTTGGCGGAGGCCGGAAGGTCCAGGATCGAGCAAAAGTCCTCCATCGCCAGCATCCTGTCATCGTCCAGGCTGCGTCGGATGTCGAAGCGCTCGACCACAAGCGCCGGCGGCATGCCATCGGGCATGTCGATCAGCGCGGCAGCAGGTACCTCGAAGCCAGCGACCCTGCCGAGCTCAAGGCAAAGCCACTCGACGATGGGTAGCGTTTCGAAGCCAGCCGTGCCGGCAGGTTTTAGAATATGAGTGAACGGCTGCTCTACCGCCGGCAGCAGCAGACCTTCCAGCGTCAAACACATAGGAGCTTTGATCTGGGCCCCCGACAAGCGTGGCGTCTCCGCGTTGGCAAACAGCCTTGCGAGGTTCTGCTCGAACGTTTCCTCGATCTCGCTCCTCGCCGGCCCCGCGTAGCGACCGGTGAAGCGGCCGGCCTCCGAGAAGGCCACGAGCTGGCCCTGCAAAATGTCGGCGGGAAGCCTGGCAAGCTCCGCACGGGTCTTGACGATGGCGATGTTCGACATATAGCGCTTGCCCGATTTGAGCACGTCGCGCTCATCGCGCTGATGCAGAACCTGAGCGAGCCACCCCTCCGGCAAGAGTGACTCGATGAATGGCGGCAGTTTGCCTGGCATCGTCTCGCGAATGAGCGGGGGGCTGCCTGTTCGGCCAGCAGGCTTCCATCGCCATTCGAAGCCGTCGTGGGTCAGTTGTCCGAGCGGGATTCTGTGCCAGGCAACGAGAAACTCCAATGCCGCCTTGTTGCCGGCGATTTTGTCGGCGTCGGCTCGCGCCAGAAGATAGCGTTCTGCCCCCTCCCCTTCCCGATACCAGCTGTTCTCGCGAGCGAGCGCCCAAACCGCGTCCGCAGCGGCTTGCGGCGATCCAAACTCCACGATGATACGCGCAGCCATCTGCGCTCGCATCGGCCCGGTTATCGCACTCGCGTGCTCGCTACGCAGCCGGAAGGCTTCCAGAAAGCGCTGTCGTGGAGACGAAGCATCGGTGCGCAGCTCCCCCATGTTATCTCCGACCACGACGCTCACGGTCGAAGGGTGCGCCGGCGCCTCATTTTGAATAATCTCCAGTGTTCGCAGGCGGGTGCGCTGGTTGCGTCGCCCGCTGATAAACAGCCGCCCGTCCGGCGTAGGCCCGAGCAGAATCGCACTTGCCGATGACAGGTAGGCCGTTGGATAGAGGTAGCGTGCGATCCGAACCGCGTGGTCCAGGATCGTCGCCTCGACGTCATCCGCAGCATCGACATAGATACCGCGGACGAGTTGAACCAATTCGCCTACTTGCGCACGCAGATGGGCGCGCTTGGCGTCTAGTGTCTCTCCAACTAGATGAAGCAAGGAATTATCTCGCATCTCAGATGCGGATAATTCGGCCAAGACGCAAACGATGTCAAGGATTATCGCGCATCTGAGATGCGAGATAATTCCGTGACCTCCAAAGTTGTGAACGTACGGCTGGCTGGCCCCATACTCGAATTCGACAGCAAGCGCTGTGGGCGCTTGAGAATGCCGAGAAGCCGGCGCAATGAGGCCGAGGCCAACCTTTGGGCCGGCTGTCGACCGGCGGGAGATCATTCGCCTTAATCAGCTCATCGAGGCCGTTGAAGAGGCCGTGCAGTGGATCAGATCGTCCCTCTTTCTGCGGAGTGCGGCCAGCGCTCGTTCACTTTATCATTGCAGGAGGGCGATCCGTGGTGGCCTCGACCCTACCAGCAGGCTCGGCATGCGTAATAGCACGTCCATTGGATGATGCTGTTCTCATTCGCGCAGATCCGCGCTACGGCCACCATGATCAAAGCGCGCCGCGCCTGGCTTGGCGCGCTCCATCCGCGGCGAATTTTAGAGAGAACTTCCGAACTGATTCTCCCATTGCGCCAGTTTCGCGCAGGCTTTCTGAAATGTGCATTCGTCTTTGACGTATTGCAGGGGACTCATTCGGCCGCAATCGTCCTCGCGTGCCTTCAGAAACGCACCGGCGTCCTCGGGGGAAGGCGCTCTTTTGCCAGTTCGGCGATCTTATCCTGATATTCGGCTTTCTCAGCATCCCGCCGGCGCTGCCACAGGAAAGCCGATAGCGCTTCGCGCGCGCTGGCCAATCCAACCTCGCTGTCCTCTGCCAATTCGAGAGGCGTCATGTCTTGCATGTCGGCACGTTTGGTGTACAGGAATGTGCTCAGATCGAAGCCGTTCAGCTCCTTTTCCGCGTCAACGCAAAACCGGTCGTGTCGCGATTGACGATTGCGGTCCGCCTCTTCAAGCTGCTTCTCGCGACGCCCTTGTGCCTGCATGGCCATCTGGGCTTTGCGGCGGACAATGGCAGCTCGACTGGTAATCCCAATGTCGCAAGCGGAAGCGGCCCCTGCCCCTCTAGCATCGCCGCAATGTTCTTGACCTGTCCCGCGATCATCGGTGCCTCGATGTCCGACAGGAGCGCTTTGCGATACATCAAGCCGGACGACGCTTTTCCACATGGTTGGCGATGGGCACGGATTTGCACAGGGCGTTGCCGAGGCAGCGATCATGAAAAACCTCAGCTAGGATGATCGCTTGCCACACGGCAGGGCGTTCGGAAAAACAGGCGAAGCCTTCGACCTCGCGGCCGACAGACTCGGCAAGACCGATTGCCTGAAGTTCGGCTTGACGCGGGATGGTGGCGTCTCGGCCAGCAGGTCTCGCCAATGCCTGCCTGTAAGCTGAGGCGGTTTCCTCGACGCGGTCTCGATGCTTTGCCGCGGTGGCGGCATGAATCCTGTCGCGTTCCTTTTGCCATGCGATGTCGTCGGCATCCTGTTGCGCGCGCGCGGGCATGTGATGCGCCACCCCAGCAGCTGGCTCCGCAGGATTGGCATCAGCTGTGAATCAGCACCGAAGGTCGACCCCTTCTCAAATAGTAATAAGTGCCTGAGTTTGCGTCCAAATTCGCGACGCGTGGGGGTCGCCGTCGGCGCCGATCCTGACCCCGCCCAATCTCCATTTCATGTCAGCAAATCAACACGTTACCGAATCTTTGCACGGGGTCAACCTTCGACGCCGATTCACACCCAGCTCCTGCCCTACAGGCGGGCACCTCTCCCATGCCCTCTGAACGGATCAAACCGAAGCGCCATAACATCTGAACATGGACCGATTGGGGAGATCCCAGGGAGCGGTATGCTGAGATCGTGGCGGGGTCGAGCGGGCCATAGCTGGGAACCTTACCTGGATTGCGATATTTGCCTGTTCTTAGCGTCGAAGAGCCGTCCGGTTTACCAAATGCCAGGAAGATGCTGAAGCGTTCCTGCGCGGTCGTCTGCCCTGTGGAAAGGCCTTGCATGGGAGAACCCGAGAATCAATGGAAGGTGCGCCGCGCAGCTGATGGCGCATGGCGATATGCCTGCGGAGCCAGGCGCGGCCGCGAGACAACATGGCGAGCGCGTTGACGCTCGCCTTCTTGCGGAGCGTGGCGGCAGACTTCGCCTGAGGCCTCAATACCGATTTCTGGCGATGGAAATCTCAGGGGCGGATAGGTAAGCTGGCAGTGAGGAGTTGCCTGCCATGAGCGCACTGACCTACCGACTTGCGGGGGACCACAGCGGAAGGTGGATGATTGTCTTTGAACCAGACGAATTGCATCTTTACATTGAATGTGTGGCACCGGGGACGAGCACCGACGCGACCAACTGGATCAGCGTTGATGATTTTTTCGCCCGGCGGCCGACCGGCTCTGCTCACAGGCAAGCGATCGAACGCCTGGTCGAATTGCTGCGCCGCGCGCTCGACGGGGATTAGCTTCAATCCGCAATGATGCATTCCGCAACGTTGGGCCGGAACTCGATATGTTTTTTCGGGAAAAAACAGTAACTGCAATGTTTTTCGATGAAGGCGCCGAAATTCAAGACGGATCAGCGCAGCGGAATCGCCTTAAATTGAAACGCGCACTGCTCTATTCTGAATGCGGCCGAATTCTTATTGGCCCACGTGAGCTCCGGGCATTCTTGATACTCTTTGACAGAACCGCACTGCCCGTGTAGGTGTCCGTGGTCCTCGGACAGCGGACAGCGGATCGGAATCAAATGAAAAGCCAGGACATCGTCGTCCTGCTCAAGCTCGTCAGCCTTCAGGAGCAGGAGAAAGAAAAAGGTGTCGAAACTCTGCGCCGAGAAGCGCAGGGCGAGGATCCGTACTCGGTGCGCAATCTGGAGTCTTCTCTTGGCATAAGCAAGACGGAGGTCAATGCATCTATCAATCGAAGTCTTGCATCCGGTATCGCGGCCAGGGACAAAGACACGGGCCGAGCGAAGCCGAGCCGCAGGAGCCTGCAGAATTTCATCGTGCACGGGTTGAAGTTCGTTTTTCCAGCGAAGCCCGGAGCAATGCAGCGCGGAATCCCGACCGCTTTTGCGGCGCCCATCCTCAAGAACGCGCTAATAAGCGCTGGCAGCTACATCTATGTGTGGCCCTGTGCCAGCGGCCGCGACATGGGACAATCGGTGACGCCGTTGTTCAAAAGCGTACCTGAAGCCGTTCAAAAGGATGATCGGCTGTACGAGTATCTTGCCCTTGCGGACGCGGTAAGACTCGGAAACCAGCGCGAGGCTGGCCTCGCGGCGGAGCGTCTTGCGGAAAGGCTCGCGCAGAAATGACCAGCATCCAAGGCCAGCTACTAGCAATGCTCAGGGCTGTCGCGGAAGCTCTAGGCGATGACCTGCGCAAACGTCCGTGTTCGTACGACCGCTCTTTTCATAACCGATGCCATCACGCTCGAGGATGTCAGGGCGACTGACGACGTCGACCTGATTGTCGATCTGGCCGGCTTTTCGGAATGGGCGCAGCTCTTGGAACGGCTTCGAGAGCGGGGTTTCTCGGAGTCACCTAACGACAGTGTCATTTGCCGAATGCATCTTGGCCAGATCAAAGTCGACTTCATGCCGGACGATCCCAAAATCCTCGGATTCAGCAATCGTTGGTATGAAGCGGGTATTGAGACGGCGGTCGATTGTCCGTTGGACGATAAGCTCATCATCCGCCTCTTAACACCGGCACTCTTCGTCGCGACGAAGCTGGAGGCATATCTTGGCAGAGGTGGGAACGATCGGCTTTTTAGCCGAGATGCCGAGGACATACTTTTGATCGTCGATGGCCGAGAAGAGTTGGTCGCTGAGCTGGAAGGCGCCGAAGAGGAGGTCCGTACCTATATCGGCGACCAGTTCAAAGACATGCTTGCAGCCCCAGATTTCGACGACTTTCTGGAAGGCAATATCAGAGGGCCCCAAGGCCGGGTCGAGATTGTGCGCCAGCGATTCATTGCGATAAGCCAATATGCCAACGGTGGCTGACCTGGTCTTTCAAAGTCGACTGGACACCAAGCAGGACACAAGAACTCCGGACAACCGCGACCATGATCCGAGGCCGCTGCCGCCATGCTGACGCAGGTGCTCGACGTCTAGTGCGCCACGGTGTTGAGAGCGAGCTTCGCCATTATGGACCGGGGAGCGTTCTCCCATGAACTCGAGGCTGTCTCGTTCCGGAAAGTATGCTTCCCGGTGTTGATCAGGCTTAACCTCGGCCTTGAGGAGGGCTTCACCCACTCCTTCAACGGTCTCCCCTCACGGTCTTCATTGTACTCGGCTATTCCGATATCGGCCTCGCCCCCAGCCGGTCCGCTCCTCGAGCTGAAAGAGTCAGTCTGGCGTTGGGCAGCTTACCCTAACCGGCAACGAACCCAACCGGCCACGTGCCATCGGATCCGGTGTCCTGCCCTGCCCTGCCCGCCGGCACTTGCATCCCGCCTCTGAGCGTGCCTGATTTACTGCCGTAAAATATGATCCTTATGACAGAGAAAACATGCCGTTAGCTTGGATAGCAAGACAATACCGTACTCAAAAAACCGAGCAGCTGCCTTCGTGATGGCAAGAGCAGCTGGCAGCAAGAAAATCCGGTCAGTGCCTTTAACCTTTTGTTAACCCAAAACTTCTTGCCGGAGCCGGCCGAATCGGAGCTTAATGGCGCTTGTTGAGTGAATTGCTCACAAAAAGCGCCAATTCAGGTTTCGACAGAAATGAATATCTCCATGCGGCTGCCACGCTTCGAGTTCGATGACAAGATCCTCGAGCAGGGCGCAGAGATATCGCGGCGGCTTAACCAGCTCCGCATGGAGAAGTTTCCGCCAAACGCAACAAAGACGCTTCGTCCCTTTTCGCTGGCGGAAGTGGCCCACTACCTCGGGGTCTCGCAGAACAATCTCAAGCGCCTCCATCTGGAGGGCAAGGGCCCCCTGCCCGAGCAGATACCTTCCGGACGCCGTTCCTATACCGCCGAACAGATGCTTGAACTGCGCCATTTTCTGGATCGGCATGGCAGGACCGAGGTAAAAAAATACGTCCCGCACCGCAAGCCTGGAGACAAGCTCCAGGTGGTTGCTGTCGTCAATTTCAAGGGCGGCAGCGGCAAGACGACGACTGCGGCCCACCTCGCCCAGCACCTTGCGCTGACCGGGCACCGCGTGCTTGCCATCGATCTCGACCCGCAGGCGTCACTTTCGGCTCTCCATGGCTTCCAGCCGGAACTCGATCGCAATCTCTCTTTGTATGAGGCGATCCGGTACGACGACGAGCGCAAGCCGATATCCGACGTCATCGTGCCTACCAATTTTCCGGGCCTGGATATCATCCCGGCCAACCTCGAGCTTCAGGAGTATGAGTACGACACGCCGCTTGCCATGCAGGACAAATCGTCCAGCGTTGGCCGCCAGTTCTTCACCAGGATTGCAAAGGCCTTGGCCGAGGTCGACGAGCGCTATGATGTGGTCGTGGTCGATTGCCCGCCGCAACTTGGCTACCTCACCTTGACCGCCATGTCGGCGGCGACGTCGGTTCTCATCACCGTCCACCCCCAGATGCTCGACCTGATGTCGATGAGCCAGTTCCTGCTGATGCTCGGCGGCATATTGAAGACCATCAAGGCCGCCGGTGCTGCGATCGAGCTGGATTGGTTCCGCTATCTGATCACGCGCTACGAACCCACCGACATTCCCCAGGCACAGATGGTCGGGTTCATGCAATCGATGCTTGCCGGCCAGATCCTCGAGAATCCCATGCTCAAGTCGACGGCAATCTCGGATGCAGGACTGACGAAACAGACGCTCTACGAGGTGGAAAAGTCGTCTTTTACCCGTTCGACCTACGAACGGGCGCTCGAATCGCTGGATGCGGTGAACTCCGAGATTGTCGCGCTCATCCATCGCGCATGGGGGCGGTCATGACGGCGCATTTTACGGCAGTAAAAAGTGGAAATTTTGCTCGTGAAATCAGCCGACTAGCTGCGAATCGGAGTGATTGAATGGCGCGCAAGGATGTATTCGGCAGTGTGATGGGCCCTGCGACGTCGGTCGCCGACAGCGGGGATGTCTCGGGCTATGCGGTTCGCGGGGCATCCCGGTCGATCATGCAGTCATTCGAGGAGCTCTCTAAGAGTTCGGTCGTCGATCTCGATCCGGGGTTGGTCGACACCTCATTCGTCTCGGATCGCATGGACGATGACGATGAAGCATTTCATGAGCTGCTGGCGGCGATTCGCGAGCGAGGGCAGGATTCTCCGATTCTGGTCAGGCCCCACCCGGATAGTTCCGGCCGGTTTCAGACCGTCTTCGGCCACAGGCGCGTCAAGGTCGCACGCCAGCTGGGCAGGCCCGTTCGTGCAGTCGTCAAGAAGATCGGCGATGAGGACCATGTCATCGCGCAGGGCCAGGAGAATGCTGCCAGGGCCAACCTGTCCTTCATCGAAAGGACGCTTTTTGCCGATCGCATTCTCAAGCGGGGCCATTCGCCGGAGACGGTGAAGTCGGCCCTTGCGCTCGACGATACGACCTTCTCGAAAATGCGCTCCGTGACCAACAATATTCCCGAGCAGGTCATTGTGGCCGTCGGCGCCGCCAAGAGCATAGGCCGGGACCGCTGGTGGCAGCTTGCCAAGCTCATGGAGCATCCCCGGACCGCCGCACGGGCGGCAGAGTACGTGACAAGTGCCGATTTCGCCGAACCGGGCAGTGACGCTCGTTTTGCTCGTCTGTTCGACTTTTTGAATGCGCCGGTGAAGCAGCCGCGAGCCGCATCGAAGCCTCAGGAAAAGGCCTGGGTGCCCCAGGACAAGTCGGTCCGAGCCAAGATCACCGACACGGGAAAGGTGTTTACGCTTGCCTTGAAGTCAAAGGATGCATCGCCCTTCGGCGCATTCATCGCCGACAAGCTCGACGAGCTTTTCGAGGCTTTCAGGGCATCGGAAACGGCAAAGAAAACAGGAGACTGAAACCGCAAAAGAAAAAGGCCCCCGAACGTCACCGTCGCGGAAGCCCTTCTCAGGTCTGTAGCAAGCTGAGAATCGCATTTCCCCGAATCACTGTCAAGAGTCGTTGGCGTCGTTTCGACGAGCAGTTTTCTTTTGCCTGATTGAAAGGCGAGGGAAATGGAGAGTGGTTATGCGACGACGCCCTTTGGGCGGCGGCCGATGACGCTTGCCTTGGTGCAAGCGAACACGGCATCACGAAAGATTCCTGAAGGGGCCGCCGTCGAGAAATGGCAGGTGTATCGCTGGCTGTGCGAGGGCAAGACGATCATAGGCGTGGGAGATCGCGCCCTGGCCGTCCTCAGCGGACTGCTATCGTTCTATCCGGACGATCAGATCAGCGAAGAGAACGGGCTGATGGTCTATCCTTCGAACGCGCAGCTGTCACTGCGGGCGCACGGCATGGCCGATTCCACGCTGCGCAGGAACCTGGCCGAACTGGTGAATAGCGGACTGATCATCCGCCGAGACAGTCCAAACGGCAAACGGTTCGCTCGCAAGGCAAAGGGCGGCGCAGTCGAGGAGGCGTTCGGGTTCTCGCTGGCGCCACTGCTTGCACGGGCCGCGGAGTTTCAGGACGCTGCCGAGCAGGTCCGCGCCGACAGCCGGGCGCTCAAATTAACGCGGGAGCGGATCACCCTCCATCGGCGCGACATTCACAAGCTGGTCGAAGCCGCGATCGACGAGGGCGCTCCTGGCGACTGGGGAACCATTTGGAGGCGGTTCAGAGCAATCGTGGATGCTATTCCTCGGCGGGCAGGGCCGTCGGAGCTGGAAGCGATTGTTACGGAGCTCTCCTTGCTTCACGACGAAGTGGATATGATGCTGGAAAGCTTCATGAATTCCACGAATCCTAGCGGCAATGAGTCCCAAAATGAGCGGCAGCAATCTGATTCAAACACAGACTCCACTTTTGTATCTGAACCAGCTTTAGAACAAAGCAGGGCGACGGTCGAACCAAGAACGGCCTACGCCGAGAAGCCGAAAGGCTTTCCGATAGGACTTGTGCTGAAGGCCTGCCCCGAACTTGCCGACTATGCCGCCCACGGAATCGCAAGCTGGCGCGATTTGATGATCACCGCCGCCCAGGTGCGTGGCTACCTTGGCGTGTCGCCCTCGGCGTATGAGGAGGCTTGCCATGTGATGGGCCAGGAGGTCGCCGCGATCGTGATTGCCTGTATCCTGCAAAGGGCGCAGCATATCAACTCGGCCGGGGGCTATCTGCGCGTGCTGACCGAAAAGGCGAGGGCAGGACAGTTCTCGGTCGGACCCATGCTGATGGCAGCGCTTAAGGCCAATGGCACGACGGCAAGAATGACCGGCTAGGGGCTGGAAATTCTTGTGCGTAATGCTGCCGTTGCTGGTGGTCCGGGCGCGGTCGAGGAGACGAATGGCAAGGTGGTGTTCTGAGATCGACGTGCCAAGCAGCTCGCAAGCTGGTCTACGCAATCAGAGCCACCAAGCAACGTCATGCGCCTGCGGGCTTGAAACCAGTCGGTAAGTGCCATATGTTTTGCACAGTGAACACGGCTACTAATATGACAAGGAAGTCCATGGGGCAGGCCCTCAAGATATCCGCGCAGAATGAACCTCTGGTTTTGTCCTATATGGACCGGGCCGGGAAAATTGCCGTTGACCAGGTGGCCGACAGCTTTGGAATGTCCAAGGGTCAGTTGGCTCAGACAGCCGGGCTTGCCCGTGAAACCCTCTATCGGCTGGAGCGCAGCCGCACGGCCAAGACGCAGAGCCGTCTGCGCGAGATGCTCGAGATCATCAGCCGCGTGACGGAATGGGCGGGAGGCAAGGAACAGGCCATGGCCTGGTACCGAGCCCAGCCGCTGCCGGCATTCGGTGGACGCACCGCCGAAGCCCTCG
>NZ_JAMYKU010000040.1:0-43912 GCF_040317575.1 Mesorhizobium sp. M1423 | reverse complement strand
GCGTCCGCAATCGCGATGGCGTTCCTCAGCTTCGCAACATCGATTCCTACAAGGCTTCCCTATAATCTGACACGGATCGTCCTCCGGTGATGAGGATCGGCTCGGTCCGCCCGAGCAATCCTCGGACGCGCAGTGTAGGGCGAGCCACCTCACCGACAGAGGCGGACATACGGTCTTACGAAGAAGGCGATCGAACCTCGGATTCGGCATGGTCGGTTCCAAGTCCGCCGGAAGATCGGTCTATAGCGCATTTCGTGAACACGTCAGGAGGCTTTGGATGCGGACGCTTCGGCGACGCAGTCAAAAGCACGCCCTCTCATGGGAACGAACGGACAGGCTGGCCAACGACTGGCTCCCGCAACTGCGTATCCTTCATCCTTGGCCCAATGTAAGCTTCGCCGTTAAACACCCAAGGTAGGAGCCGGATGCGTAATCCCGCTCGTCCGGATCTGTGCGGGGGGGGCGCTCAGCAATGAGCGTCCTACCGCGAACGATCGATGGGGTGAGTCCGCGGGGTTGACTGTTACGATCGCGTTGCGTTCAGCTCGCCGATTAGATCGTTCCGCCCCACCCTTCTGGTCCCATCTGGGAGGGCCAACAGAGCCGATCCCGGAGAGAAGCGCGATACTGCGAAAGGCATTAATCACAGCGGGTCGATAGCCAGAAAGTGCTTGACCTCACCACGCCGAATGGAGAAGACGACTCCATCAATCGCGATGACCTTCTCCAAACTCAAGACCCTTCGGCGCAAGCAGAAAGCCAAAACAAACGACGACTTATGGCTACTCGGTATATTCATTCATAGTTCTTCTCCCTGCTTCGTCTTTCCCTCCTCATCGGCCTTGGCCTTCGAGAACTTCACGGTCCAGCGCGCGTCCCGGTCCTTCTGGCGCAGCTTGGCTGGTTTCTTCTGCCACTCGTCCGGCACCTTTCCTGCCTGGATGTCAGGCTTTTCAAGCATCGGAACTGCGTTGCTTCGGCGCCGCCACGATCGTGGCATACACGATCTGGCCACCCATCGCCAGATAACCGGCCTTGGTGAGGTGCTTGTCAAAACGGGCGAACAGGTTGTTCACCGCCCGGGCCTACGTGAGGTGCTCCCTAAACAACCAGATCGTCTTGGCGTCGGGCACCTTGTCGCCGACTCCCAACCCGAGGAAACGCATGAAGGAAAGCCGGTTTCGGATCTGAAACTCGGTCTGATCGTCCGAGAGACTGTAGAGCGCCTGCAGAACCAGGACCTTGAACATCATCACGGCATCAAAGGGCGGCCGGCCGCCTTTGGCGCCATCGGAGCGCTTCAGCGCCTTGGCCAGCGGTGTCCGGAAAACCTCCCAAGGCACCACGCGTTTAGCTTCTCCAGTGGATCGCCGGCCGCGCTCAGCCGGACATAACGCTCGTCAATGTCCCAGAATCCAGCCTGGCCTCGCATCCAACGCCTCCGTGCAAATCACCAAGCGAAGTGAATCAAAATGCGGTCTCGATTGCCAGGTTTTTCGAGGTGTCCAAGTGTGCTCGTCGTCACCAAAGCGGCCAACGCTTGGGCCAAGATTGAGCGCCAGAAGTCTCGTCATACTGCATTGCTCGAGAACAATCGGCGCTCCAGCTTGGTTAGCCTTTCACCGCCGTTCGGACCAACCAAGACCGTCTCACTGATAGAAATGCCTCTACCCGAGGTATACATATGGAAGACCATGCCCTCCTCTAACACCCATTCGGAGTTGGGAAGGAAAATCCAAGTGACCTCGCTGCCTCGGCTTCTTTCTGGATAATAGCCCAGTGTATAACCGCTAAAATTTGTATAATGGTCGCGGAGTCTCGCATCGAGCGCGCCCTGCCTCATGATGCGATCGACATCTTTCGCAATCGCGCCAGGCTTCATGGCAGCGATCTGCTTGTCCTGCAATTCGATCATCTGCCTCGATGCGAGTTCCAGCGCTGGTGGAATGTCGCCGACCACAACGCAGCGCATCATACGCGCGCTATAGCCCTCGAAGCGAGGTATGAGTTCGACATGGAGCACATCGCCTTGCTTGAGAGGCGTATCGAGATCCTCCCCGTGCAGGAAGCCCATATCATCCACTCCTGGCCCGGCAATATTGATGACGCCAAGTGGACCAGCGTCCGCGCCGCGGCGGATATACCCGTCAACAGCCATGCGCGCAGCGTCTCGTCCCCGGACCCCCGGCTTCACGGCTTCCACGATCTCGTGCATCGTGGCATCGCTGATTGCGGCTGCCCTACGCAGCTTTTCAATTTCAGCCACCGACTTCACCTTACGCAACTTCCATGGCAAACCGTCAACATCCACGAACTCGACGCGGGGTAACTCGCGTTTCAGGGCCTCGAACGTCTGAACAGTAAGGGCATGGCTCCTCAGGTCGATGCCAATGCGAGCATGGTCAAAGCCGCGCTGGCGAATTTTGCGAGCGATCGCGATAGCCGGGTCTTCCCAATCGGAAAAGCCGGCCACATCTTCGATCCAACTGCTTTCCCGCATCGTAGGGACATCAAGCGACCAAAGAACAAAAAAGGGTTCGCCTTCGGTGGGGATAAGTCCGGCGGGGTAGAAGGTTTGCGGTGCCTCGTAGTTGAGGTAGTACGCACTGGCTTCAAAACCGTCGACGAACAACGCATCTAGTTTGCGAGTGCGAAGCTCAGCGCGAAGCCGCTCTACCCGGGATTGGAATTCACTGCGATTAAATTGCATTTTTATTTCCCCTTGGTGTGAGCATTTGATTTTGTACTAAGGTCGGACAATAGTATGGGACTTGACAAGGCGCTGCGGGAACCACCGCCATGGTACGGCGGTATTCTGTCCTTCGATACGCGGCGGCAGCTTCGATCCCGCATCCATCTCCAACGACGCTAACCTTGAAAAGCGCCAAAGCAGTGCTAGAGCTTGATTTGATCGAGCGGCCAAATAGGGCGGCGGACATGGCGGTACACTAATTCTGACAGGGAGTTGCGTCCCATCACCCCACCCCCGTCGACCAGGAGCACCTCGCGCGCGATCGGTTCGAACGCGGCACGGAAATGATGGTAAGACTTCAGCGCTACAGTCGCGCAATGAAGCGGATCAATGCCCAGGGAGGTGAGTTGCGCGAGATCAACCGCTTGTTCCAAGTGCGAGATAACAGCGACTTCGATGCCTCCTACTCGCACCATCAAGCTCGGCCCGAAGCTACGCCAAGCACCTCCGCCGAGAAACGACGGGCCGTAGCAGCGAAAATGGCCATCGGTGATGGAGACAATCTGCGCGTCGACCTTCAGCGGCCCGCCGCCCATCTCGGGCGCGTGCTTACCTCCAAGCATAATGCGCCCCTTGTTGCCGACCCCTATGGCGATGCCAGCCTGTACGGCCGCTGGATCGAAGATCGCATGGAAGGCCGCGTTCTGGAGGTCGGCCGCAATCATTGCGCGCAGCAGATTTGTCGCGTCGCCATAAGCTCCGCCGCCTGAATTGTCGCTAATATCCGCGAGTATCAGAGGTTTGTCGGCCCCCGCCTCACCGGCTTTGGCGCGTTCCATCGCCTCAGCGATGCTGACGTCAATGTCGCGAGCGGAGACAAACTCGCGTGTCTCCCAAGCGTAATCCATAAATTCCTCGGCGATTCGCTGCGCCTCGGTGGTGTCGCCATCTACAGTAACGGTGACGCTGGGCCCGACATCATGAATGTCGCTTAGGGAAAAACCGGCGCAGACGCTGACCACGAGCGCCTTGGCAGACTCTTCCAGCGCCTCGCCACGATCGATCAGCTCGCGCATGGGGCCTATTTGAGTGCGCCCCCCATCGAGACCTTCCAACATCGGACGCTTGGCGATGACTGTGCCGGGGCGAATCTTTCCGCGCAGGGCGCGGTCGAGCAACTCGGCCCCCTGCCAGGCCCGTTCATAATAATCGATATGAGGATAGGTACGCACGGCAATCAGCGCCGAGGCGTTCGTCGCCATCTTCTCCGTGACGTTGGCATGGAGGTCAAGCGTGGCGACGACCGGCGCGTCTGGCCCGAGCACGGCACGCAACCGGGAGAGGATCTCGCCTTCCGCGTCCTCGCAGTCCTCGGCGACCATTGCACCGTGCAGGTTGATGAGCGCACCATCGCAACCCTCAGCGCCCGCAAGGAACCATGCACAGAGCTGCTCGAACGCTTCTTTCGTCACCACTCCCCCCGGGGTGGCGCTAGCGGCGAGCGGATGAGAGAGCGTCCAGCCGAATTTTTCCGCTGCCTCGAACGCTGCGCCCAGCGCGGTTCGGGTGCCCTGTCGCGCTGGCGGAATCTCGTCGCCCAGCAGCAAGGAACTCGACCGGAAATGCTCAAGCGTGGTGGGCACCTTGCTGAAAGTGTTTGCCTCGTGTTCGATCTCGCCAGTGAGGATGCGATAGTTCATGGGAACGTCTCCGGATTGTAAAAGGGACGGGCACTGGGGCAGCTCGGGCTAGGACAACGGTGGATCATCGCAAGTACCGACGGTTGGGCAGAGCCCGATTCCGACAATCCGATGGCCGTTGCTCGCCGCCCCTCGCGAGATCCGCCAAGTGCGCCCGAGATATCAATGACATGCCGCACTACGCCGAGCGGCCGCGTACTCGAATCAACCCAACGCCGTTCTCGATGTCCAACCATTTTAGGTGGGAGACTAGCACCCGCATGTGGGGCGCCTGCATCAAAATGCGTCGACTGCAGAAATACCAGCCGCATAACGCGGCGTAGTTTGAAATGCATCCGCGGTCTCCAGCAGTTGCTTAGATCGCGCCTTCTCCGGCGATGTTGTCCGGCATGGGCCGGGTTTGTCCGTCTGCGAAAAATTTGAGACAGATTAGCGTTGCGAAGATTGGAGTTCTGGTCGGTCGTTGGGTTTGATTTAAGCCGCGTGCTGGCGATGTTGCGAGCGGCGGAGTTTGATTGGTCTCGCTTTTGGTCCTGAACTGATGCGGTGGATGCCCGCTTCGGCTGGCGTCGGTATGATGCCTGCTTGGCGCCATGGTGGCGCTTACGGAGGAAAGGCAGATATCCTTGCGACGACCTTGCGAAGCGGAGCTTCTAGGTCTGTGCGACAGATTGGGGTGGTGCGGTTCTATTCAATCGTGTTTTGTCCCGATCCAAGTTACAACAGCTTTGGAGCGACCAGCCCCCCTGCATCGTGGCAATTGAAGCTTGCGCTACGAGTCACTTCTGCTGTCCGTGATTTTCCTTGTCTCAGTCTGGGGGTGCACTCCAATCGCGTCCAGGTTTTTGATCGGAATGCCGTCCGGTAAATCGTCGGAATCTGGATGGTTATGTGAGGTCGCATCGGTCGTCGCGGCGAGCTCGAGCGACCTGACATAAGCCGGACTGAAGTAAGGCGCGGGTTGTTTGGCGCTGTTATGGAGATAGCAGGGCACGCTGTTGACGGCGACAGCGAGGGTAGCACGACCGAATTTTGGCCTGATCTGGCGACCTTCGCGAGCAGCTTGGCGGGCGATCGGTGGCGATTTTTGCGCTCTCAATGCACACCGTCGGTCTTTCGGTGTGGCCAAGGCCAAGCGGTGTCGCGCGCCGCCGCGGCGCTTGGTTTTGCGGGCATATCGGAGGGGTGCGGATTGTCGGAGTTCGTGATGTATCGCACCTGAAAGATGATGGCCGGGGCGGCGAAACAGGCGCAACGGTGATTCCTGTCCTGCGCATGGGACGCCGGCAGTCGGGGCATTCGTGGGATTGCCCGTGCTGGGATTTGCCAGGCTCGGATTCCCCGCCTGCTGGTGATGGCTGGTCGAGGATCTGTCTACAGAAACCGATCCGATCCCGTCGGTGGCTATTGGCGAGAAAGCCGAAGTGGCGCATGCGGTGGAAGCCAGGAAGCACGTGAAGAAGAAAGCGCCGGATGAACTCGTGCGGGTCAAGGCGCATGATCTTCTCGCGGTCGCGACCATTGCCACGGTAATCCTTCCATCGGAAAGCAATATGGCCGTCATCGACTTCGACGATGCCGCTGTTGGCGATGGCAACACGATGGGTATAGCGGCCGAGATAGGCGAGCACCTGATCCGGGCCGCCGAACGGTGGCTTCGAATAGACGACCCACTCGACGCGGCGAGCACGCGCGAGATAGGGGGTGAACGCCTCGTCGTCATTGAGAAGGCTGAGTTCGTTGGAGAAGCGCAGTTCACCGTGAGCGAAGGCGTCCGCAAGGGCCGTCAGAAACAGCCACCGAAACAGGCGCGACAGCACGCGGACTGGCAGAAAGAAGCCCGGGCAGCAAGCGACCCACCTTGACCTGTCGGGCGAGAGATCGCCGCCGGCCACGACGCAATGGACATGGGGATTCATGGCTTGGCCCCAGGGGTGAAGCACGGCGACGATGCCGATATCGGCACCCAACCGCTTGGGATCGGCGGCAACGGTCCGTAGCTTCTGGCGGCGATCCGCATCAGCAATGCATAGACGACCGCCTTGTCGTGGAAGGCGATCTCGACGATGCCAGGTGGTAGCGTGAAGACCAACATGAAAGTACGGGACCGGCAACAGATCGGCGACGCGTGCATCGACCCACTCCTTGCGGGCCGCGCCTTAGCACTTCGGGCAATGGCGATTGCGGCAGGAATTATAGGAGATGAGGGTCCTGCCGCAATCGTCGCAGGCATCGGCGTGACCGCCGAGCCTGGGTGTCCGGCAAGCTTCGATCGCGCCCATGACGCGTCGCTCGGCCAAGATGACCCGCGTTCTCACGCCTGTAGGAGCTCCCATGTCGTTGAAAAATGGCGGCGACTTCGAAGGTGGGGCGCAACCGATTACGATTCCGGCGGCGTCACATCCAGTCGTAATCGATCGAGCGGACTGGCCGTCGACCGCATCGTGTCGGTGGAGACCTGCGTATAGCGCGCTGTTGTCGAGCGGTGGGCGTGGCCGAGCAGGACCTGGATGATGGGGATATCGGTCCCGTTCTCGAGCAGGTGAGTGGCAAAGGAATGCCGCAGCGTATGGACGGTGACGTGCTTGGAAAGACCCGCCGCCGTAATCGCCGAACGGCAGGCGGAATGCAGCACCCACGGCTCGATCGGCTTGTCAGGATCGCGCCCAGGAAACAGAATGTCCTTGGGCCTCGCCAAGCGCCAATAGCTGCGCAGGATACCAAGCGGTTCCGTAAGGGATGCGCAGAGGCACCTTTCCCGAAATCGTCCGGTGATGTGTTTATGGTAGGTCGGTCGTTGGTCCTGGCGGCGTCGCCGTTCACTCCAGATCGCCATAACGGGTGACGTAGTGGAGTTCGCGGAGGGCGGGGATGACGAGGGGCGATGTCTTTGTACGCCTCGTGCTCGATAAAGTGCGCTGTCTCGTGCCCCCGCCTGGGCTTGCTGAGGACGGGCGCCCCTTTTTTTGTCGACCCAGTAGATCAGGATCGGCAGCAGCAGGCCGTGGTTGGGATTGTCGAGGTCGAGTAGCCGTTTCCAGCTTTTGATGTTGAGACTCATGGCCGCGTAGAATCCCCGGCACCACGGCCGGGGGTCGATGCCGCCGCTGGGCTTGGTTGCGAATCGGGGCGCATAATCCTGCGGTCTGTCGAAGGAGCGTCTCGTTGATCCGGTTGTGGATCCTGGCGACGCTGGCGAACACGGCGTGATCGGTTGCAGACCCCGCGCCGCCGGTGGCAAAAGCGATCCGGGCGATGCCTTCATGTTGCGCACCGACGGACATCGCATCCGGCCTCTTGTGCCGGTCTCCGATGATATCCGGGCGTTGCGCCCTGGTCCGCGGCCGCGACGACCTGGTGGCCCAGCGTGTCGCATTGGCCAACCAGCTCCGCAATCTGCTCGAAGGCTTCTGGCCAGGGGCAGTCGCCATTTTCGCCGCCATCGACAGCCCGATCGCGCTCGCCTTCATCGGCCGCTATCCCACCCCCGACAGCGCCAGCCGCCTGGGCGAGAAACGCCTGGCCTGCTTCATAGCGCAACACGCCTACTGTGGGCGCCTTTCGCCTGCCGACCTGCTGGCCCGACTGCGAGCCGCGCCGACAGGGCTGGCCGGTGACGCCGAGGCCGACGCCAAAGGCGAACTGGCCTGCGCATTAGCCGCCATTCTCGAACGCCTCGTCTGCGAGATCGCCAAGCTGTCCTCGCACATCGAGAACGCCGTCGCGACGGCAAGATCGACATGTCGTTCCGCGCGCAGGCCGCATTTGCGCCGCCCAGATCCTCGCTGAACTCGGCGAGTGCGCGAGCGCTTCCAAACGGAGGACCAACTTGCCGCCGAGGCCGGCGTCTGTCCCGTGACCCACGCCTCAGGCAAAAGCCGAGGCGTTGTGTTCCGATGGGCCTGCAACAAGAACCTGAGATTGGCGCTCACCTGTTTTGCCGACAACTCCCGTCACGGCTCCGCCTGGGGCGCGGCCGTCTATCGCAAAGCCCGTGACCGTGGCTGCAAGCACCCGCACGCTGTTCGAATTCTCGCCCGAGCTTGGCTTCGAGTGCTCTGGAGGGCCTGGCGCAACAAGGCACTCTACGACCCTCAACAGCATCGCGCGGCCGTCAAAATCACGGCCTGAAAAATTAAGGCTGGACACAGGGTGTCTCATGCCGTCAAGGGAGCGGCATCTCTTCGCGGCACCCCCAGCTCCATAGCATCAGCTCGTCCCAGCGCGAGGCTGGCCAGTCGTTCTGGATGGGCTCGGTGACATCGGCCAGTAGGCTTCGGCATCGACGCCGCAGAGCTTACAGGTCTCGATGATGCTGAGCACGACCGCTGACCGCTCCGCCGCGGCCAAGTTGCCCGAGAAAAGCCAATTGCGCCTGCCAACAGTAAATCCACGAATTGCCCGCTCTGCGATCAGGTTCTCGGGCTCGAGCTGGCCATCGTAGAGGAAGCGGTTGAACGCGCGCCATCGCTTGGTGCCATAGCCGAAGGCCTTCGCGATATCGGCATGGCGCGACAAACCGTTGCCCTGGCGCATGAGCTGTCGTCGCAACGCGCGGACCAGTGGTCGGGACCGCCTTCGTCGTGCGGCCAATCGCTCGGCGGGCGGGAGCCCCGTATCGTTTCCTCGATCCGGTAGATCGCCTGAATACCAGCCATGGCCGTCGTGCTGAGCTCGGTCGGCTGGCTGTCGTGAACGTCGAATGTCTTGCGACGCAGATGGGCCAGGCAGGCAGCTTCTCGAATGGCACCGCCCTTGTAGATCTGGTTATAGCCGCTGAAACCGCCGGCCTGGAGCGTGCCGGCAAATCCGGCGAGCTCAGTTATCACGCTCTCGCCAGCGCGGCCCATGGTGGCGCGATACCAGGCGATTGGCGGCTCCTGCGAACCCGAGTTGCGGTCGTCGGCGACGTAAACCCAGATCGCGCCCTTGAGTGTCTTGCCGGTGCTGGGCGCGAGGATCGGAAGCCGCGTGTCGTCGGTCTGGATCTTGGTGCGGGCACGGCCGATCTCACGGATGCGGCTGTAGATCGGATCGAGCAAAGCGGCGCCGTAGCCGGCGCTGCGCGCAAGGTGGATCGCTCGATATCGACGCCCTTGGCGGCCATCATCTGTGCCTGACGGTAGAAGGGCAGATGATAACCCACTTCGCCATCATGATGTGGGCGAGCGCGGCATAGCTGAGCTTGCCGCGCGCAATGGCCTTAGCTGGTGCGGGCGCCTGGATGAGTCCGGCAGCTGTACTTGGGTCGAATGGTCTCCATCACCTGCGAGGCCTAGGCGACCAGATCGAGCATCTCCTCGCTATCTTCGCCCATGGCGCGCAGATCGCCGCCGCAGCCCGGACAGCATGAGCAAGACGGCTCGCGAACGACCCGCCGCGCGGCAGGTTGGGGTTGAGGTTGCGCACCGGCAACAACCGCACCTTGTCGGTGTCAGCGACGATGGGCAGCTCGATATCGGGCACGCTTGCGGCGAAATCGGTCTCAATATCTTCGAGTTCGAGCCGCATCTGGTCCAGCTTCTCGGACGAACGGCCGAAGGCCTTGCGGTTGAAGCGATCGATCCGCAGCTGCAGGCGCTGGATGCGAAGTGCGGCCTCGGCGCGCTCGCTTCGCAGCTGCTCATCGCGTTCGGCGATGGTAATGCAGCAGGTGCTCGCGCTCGACCCGCACACTGGCGCGATCTTCTGCTTCCGTGGACACAAGGGTCATATCATCAAGATTCTGGCGCATGACGACCAGGGGTTCTGCCTGTTCACCAAGCGGCTGACCGATGGTTGTTTTGCCTGGCCAACTACCAGGGATCAGGTCGCCGTGTCGCTCACCAAGGCGCAGCTTTCGCTGCTTTTGGACGGGATCGATCGGCGCCGACCGAGCAAGATTTATCGACGCGTTTGGCTGGCTAATTTTGACGTTTCCTATTGATTTGTGTGGATTCTTCTTCCGCAACGAGGGTCACCTGGTCAACTCCGCCAGAACTATGCGCAGTGCTGTCGGATCGACGATCCCGTCGATCCGCAATCGCGTGCCGCTCGGAAAGGCCACGACGATCCTGCCGGCCGGGTTCGGGCAATCGGCGACGGGGCGTTCGACATCCGGCAGATCGCTCACATGGATGCGCGCGAAGGTCGCCATCGCCTGATCGGCATCAAGCTCGCCGCCGGCCATCTGCTTGCGCCAGGCATAAAGCTGTGACGGAGCTACGCCGAACGCTTTCACCGACGACCGCGCCGCACTCGCCAGGTCGACCAAGGCGCGCTTCTCAATGCAACTTCACAGCCTTCGTTGCCGCACGCGCCCGGGCACCGTTGAAAGATCTTCGGCCGCCGCGGCGCCGCTTAACTCGGCGACCAGATCGCCCCTTGCATGTTCCAATATCATGGCCCGAAAACTCCATGTTCATCGGCCTATTGCAAGGTGCCTTGGCGCATTGCTTACACAGTTGATGGATGAGGCGACGCAATTAAGCACATGCTGCGGCTTTACGATCCCGATCCATCACAGCGGCGGTCTGTTTGCAGCACTCACCTTCGCCTCCGATGAAAGGCGGCCACTGTTCTTCCGAGTGATCGAAAGATATGAACGCGCGCTCGAACTCATGGCGATCTTCTTCCATCTCCACGCCCGTCGGAAGCTGGCCGACTGCCGGGTCGTGGATGGCGTTGCGCTATCCCGAAGGGAAATCGAAGGTCTGAAGTGGTGGCTCGCGGCAAAACAGCGAGGGAGATCAGTTAGGTCCGCATGCGCAAAGGCCCAGGATTCGAAGAGATCCAAATGCGCTGCCATGCGAAGCCGACTGACCAGTGTCGTCATTGCTCAGCATCAAGACACATGAAGAGAAGGGTCATTCGTCTAACTGGCTCTGTCATTTGGCAATCCCCACAGATACTGCGGCCTTAGCCACTTTATGTCGTTCCTTGTCCGAGACAGTCATCGTGCAGATCGCAACAAGTTTTTTATTGGCAAAAGTTTCATTTTAAGCTGTAATAAAAAGATTGCATTAGTGCTTTTCACGTCGGCAGTGGAGATAAATCTCACTATAATTCCAACAGGACCGCTCGACTTTGCCGCAAGGTAACATTCATGGTGGTTTTGCGTTGCTAAGAGTCGATAAATTTCTTTGGCGAATTTTTTAAATCGTTCGCGTGCGAACCGGAGAGATTCTGATTAGGCAGCGTGACTGGCTGACAGCTTGGTCCAGGAGGATCGGATTTGCGTTGGCTTATGGGAGCGAACGGCCGACGATCGATGTTATGTCGCATATCCGACATCATCGGCCATCGACATCGCGGACCGTTGCATGACACGCGAATTCCGCTCCCTGAGGGGGGCCCTGTCCGCCACTGGGAAACGCCGGCAACCGACCTGCTGTCGGATTGTCGAGCCCCCACACAGCGGTGTTCGGCCTGGTCTGCCGCTACGCTCTCCTTAAGCAGATTGAATAACATGCAGAAGTTTTTGGGATTTCTGCGCAGTTGGCACAACTTTTGAAGCTAGCTCTCCAGGGCGGCAAGGGCCTGCTGGCCATGTTCATGTCGTGGGTGAGATCGCAATCGATGAAGCGAAAGAATGCTGACACATCAGGTCCGCGTCAGATACCCGGAGCCGGCGACGCGGTTTTCCTGCTCGCTATTTTTAGGGGCCCAACCATCACAGCCCGGCCGCCAATGCGAAAAGAAAGATGATGCCAAACGCTACCGGCGACATGAGCAGGCGTTATCTGCTCGCTCTGATCGGGGCTGCTGCCGGCAGCGCCGCTATGTACCAAGCCATGACCAGTCTCGGCTTTGCCCAAGGGTCGCCCTATCGCGGGCCGATCCGCCTCGACGGCGACGCTAAGGGCGCTTCGGTGCTTATTCTCGGCGCAGGCGTGGCTGGCATGGTCGCCGCATTGGAACTTCGCCAGGCCGGCTATCGGGTGCAGGTGCTGGAATATCGCGAGAAAGCAGGCGGGCGTTGCTGGACGCTACGCGGCGGCGACAGATACACCGAAATGGGCGGCTTCGTGCAGGAAGTCGGGTTTGATTATGGGCTCTATCTCAACCCCGGCCCGTGGCGCATTCCTCACCACCATTACGCGGTTCTGGACTACTGCCGACGCCTTGGGGTCAAGTTGGAGCCGTTCATTCAGGTTAACCACAACGCCTTCCTGCACGCACGAAATTCTTTTGGCGGCAAGCCGCTGCGCTATCGTCATATTGCATCCGATTATAACGGGCAGATAGCAGAGCTTCTCGCCAAGTGCCTCAACCAGGGTGCTCTCGACCAGCAGGTCGTGAGGGAGGACAAGGAGATCCTACTCGAGGCGCTGAGGACAGTCGGCGTGCTGGATAAAAACTTCCGTTTTGTCACACGCGAGCATGTAGGCGAGGATGGCGGCTACCCACGCGATCTCGGCGGAGGGCCTTCGGGTACCCCGGACCCATCGAAGCCGATCGCACTCGACCAACTTCTCAGATCGGGCCTTTGGCGCGCGCTCGCCATCGGCGACCTTTACGACTTGCGGATGCCCATGTTCCAGCCAGTAGGCGGTATGGACATGATCGCATATGCCTTCCAGCGCGAACTCGGTGACGTTGTCCGGTACCGCGCCAAGGTCACGGCAATACACCAGGATGACGAGAGCGTTGCGGTTACGTTCGAGGATGCCGATGGCAAAGGCCAGTCAGAAACGGCGACCGCCGAATGGTGCCTCTGCACGATTCCCTTCTCCATACTCAGCCAAGTGGAGCACAATTTCTCGGCGCAGATGACCGCTGCGATCGACGCCGTCCCTTACGCGGCCTCAGTGAAAATCGGCCTG
Source organism: Mesorhizobium sp. M1423 (assembly GCF_040317575.1). Taxonomy (NCBI): domain Bacteria; kingdom Pseudomonadati; phylum Pseudomonadota; class Alphaproteobacteria; order Hyphomicrobiales; family Phyllobacteriaceae; genus Mesorhizobium; species Mesorhizobium sp. M1423. Next base: position 30,716 of record NZ_JAMYKU010000040.1, on the reverse strand, counting down.
CAGTTCAAACGAAGGTTCTGGGAAGAGGACGAGGCAATATTCGGCGGCATCACTTATACTGACCTGCCCATCTCGCTCATCGGCTATCCCTCCGCGAACTTCAACGCGCCCGGAAAGGGCGTGCTGCTCGGCGGTTACGTTTGGGAAACCTACGCTTACGAGTTTACGTCTCTGAGCCCGGAGGAACGCGTCAGAAAGGCAGTCGAATTCGGCTCCCTTATTCATCCGCAATACAACGAGGAGTTCGAAACTGGGGTCGGAGTCGGCTGGCATCGCGTGCCGTGGGCGCTCGGCTGCTACGGGCTTTGGACGGAAGAGACACGGAACCAGCATTACAAAGCTGCTACTGCGATCGATGGTCGCACGCTCATGGCTGGCGAGCACGTCTCCTGCATCCCGTCATGGCAGGAAGGTGCGATACTGTCCTCGCTGGACGCTATCTCACGCCTTCACCAGCGCGTCGTCACCCGCTGAACACTAGTGCACTCGAGGCCCAAGCAGAAGGTTTTGAGATGAGATACTTTAGCGCAGCACCGGCGATCTTCTTCCTGGTCGGCTTTTTGGTTTGCTCGGGCGAACTCGCACAAGTACAGAATTCCTCGGCTCAGCAGTTTGCAGACCCTGAGCGCTTCGCCCAGCGCGACGGCGCGGGCATTTATGTAGCAGTCTGTCAAGGCTGCCATATGTCTTGGCGAAAAGGCGCAGTCGGGGCAGGCCAATATCCCGCTTTGACCAAGAACGAGAATTTGGAGACGAGGGAATACCCCATCTATGTTCTCATTCACGGTCACCAGGCAATGCCCCCGCTCGGTTCCTACTTGGATGACGACCAGATCGCAGCGGTGGTGAACTACATCCGCTCCAATGGGGGCAATTCCTATTCCGATGCTGTGACCGCTGAAGATGTTGCGTTAGTGCGACAACGGCGCGCTGGGCAGAAGAAGATCATGCCGTAGCAGCATGGTATGAGCACAGCTTAGACTAGAAGGTTGAAGATTGCTCTGGCGCAGATCGTGACCAACACTTCTTGGAAGTGCCACTTGCCTGCCGAGTTGACCAGCCCTGGGCGGGTCGGACACAAGTTTAAACGTCACGCCGAATGCCGCGATCGTTGGTGTGGGTAGATGATGAAGCTCTCCTGTACCTTTGCGCCAGTCATCGTTCTGGTTGCACTCGACGGCGCGAAGCCAATCCGGCAAAAAATCGCACTGCGATTCATCCAGCCCTTCGCCCGGCACACTGCGATCTTCCGGACTTCGCGGTGGAACTAAGCCTCTTCTCCATCGTGACAAAAGAGCTGCGCCCTTCATGAGGTTGGAGGCCAAATATGCGCTTCCGACTAGCTTCGTCGGGCCGAGCTTGGCTGCAGTCGGATTGTTCCGACGCAGTTGTCGATCTCGATTTCCGTGCCGAATGGTTTAGAAAGTTCCTGAATTCTCCTGAGGATTGCCTGTCCTTGCTGCGAGGGCGCCAGGCGTGGCACGCCGCGGTTGGCAAATCGGGCGGTCCGTCGGAGCTCAATTGGATAGAGCCGTATCTCGGCTAGCTGGTTTTCTTCGAAACAGCTCACGCTGACGACGCTTTCGTAGAACTCTGCGTCGCGAAGAGAAATAAATCCCTCTGCTGACGGATATCCCACCGCCATTTCGTGAGCGCTTACCTCAGCATCAGTGTCAATCCGAGGATCCTTTCCGTGTGCATCGAACATGTCGGCACCGACTGGGGACCTTAAGTCCTGATTGAAGAAATTACCCAAGGCATAAAAAATTGGTCGCTTCTTGTAGATTTCGATACCCCTGACGTGATGGGGCCCATGATTAATATATACATCCGCTCCAGCGTCGATCAGTTTGCGCGCAAAGGCTTGTTCGAAGTCAGCCGGTTCTCGGCTGAACTCGCCCGGCTCATGCCCGTGGTTCGTAGCTATGCAGAAGTCGCTGAACTGCTTACCCTGGCGCACGTTGCGAAGAATATTTTCGACGTCCCGCGCATTTGGTTCAAAGCTGTAACCAGGCTTTTCCCCTGCTTTGAATACTACCTCTCCAAATGGCCATTGAATGGCCACACGCGAAGTCTCTTTGGGAGGGGGAGCATACCAGGGAAGCGCCTTTCGCACACGCCTTAGGTCCTCGAGCATTTCTGACGAGACGACAATACTTTTCGCCAAACGAAGGGGATTAAGGCCTGGTCTACCCGGAGCCTCGCCCGCAGGATCGCAAGCACGAGCCATAGGCTCGAACGTAGCCGCAAAGGAGACTAGCGCCACTCTACCACGGGGGGTTTCATGGAACCGGGCGGCACCGGCCTGAGCCAGATTGTCGCCAGCACCTGCATGGACAATCCCGCTCTTATTTAGCGCGCGGCTTGTTTCGCGCATGCCTTCTACACCCCAGTCGAGTGTATGGTTATTCGCCCGGCTGACCATATTGAAGCCCATTTCGCGCAGATCAGGTCCCACTTCCGGAACACTGATCAAATAAGCTCCGCCATACTCGGCTTGAGGGCATCCCTTGGACTCAACCTCTAAGATGTTCGTCTCCAGGTTTCCAAAAACAACGTCTTTGCCATCGAAAATCTTTAAGACTTCTTCCAAACCCGGGTAATAGCCCTTTTTTACAGGGCGCCCGTAAAGAAGATCTCCGACCGCTGCCATTGTGAATCCATCAGCAACACTTGTCGCAATCGAACCAAGCTCGTCAAAGCGATCGTCTTGATCAATCGGATGGGTGTCGTTATGGGGTCGGTCTTCTTCCATGTGATTTTCCATTTTGGGAGTACAGTCTTCTTTATCCAAAGATCGAGCTGTGTGATTCTACAACCGGTGCAAGTTGATCCCCAACAGATACATTCGACGGCCCCAAGAGACCGGCAGCCGGAGCGCGCACGTGACAGGCCACGACGCGCCCATCGCCTATCGGCACAAGAGGCGGCACGTCGAGGCGGCAACGCTCGATGGCAAGCGGGCAGCGCGGATGAAACGCGCAACCCGTCGGCGGATTGATCGGACTCGGCACCTCGCCCTCGACGGGCGCCTCCAGCCGCACTCGCGTTGGATCCGGCACAGGTGCCGCCGCGATCAGCGCCTCCGTGTAGGGATGGACCGGTCTCGCGAAGAGCGCCTCGCAGGGCGCAAGCTCCACGATCCGCCCCAGATACATGACCGCAACGCGATGGCCGATATGCTCCACGACCCCAAGGTCATGCGAGATGAAGATGAAGGCGATGCCCATCTGCTGCTGGAGGTCCAGAAGCAGATTCAAGATCTGGGCCTGCACGGAGACGTCAAGGGCTGACACCGCTTCGTCAGCGATGATGAGAGAGGGGTTGAGCGCCAGCGCCCGCGCAATGCCGAGCCGCTGGCGCTGACCGCCCGACAATTCGGACGGGAGCCTGTGCATCATCTCGGGCGACATGCCGACCTTTTGCAGAAGCTCCCCGGCAAGCGCCTTGCGCTGCCTGCGGCTGAGGCGCTCGAAGTTCTCTACGGGCTCAGTAACGATCTTTTCGGCGGTCAGGCGCGGGTTCAGCGAAGAGTATGGGTCCTGGAAGACCATTTGCATGCGCCGGCGCCAGGCACGAAGCGAGCCCTTCTTGAGACCGGCGATGTCGGTGCCTTCGATCAGAACGCGTCCGCTGGTCGGTTCCGCAAGCCGCATTAGAAGCCGTGCAACGGTTGACTTGCCGCAGCCGGATTCGCCGACAATGCAGAGTGTCTCGCCAGCGTTGACGGAGAAGGATACATCCTCCACGGCCCGCACCACCGGAATGTTTTTGTTCAGGATGCCTGCACTGAGCGGAAAATGCTTGGTCAGATTCTCGACTGTAAGCAACGGAGTGTTCATGCGCCCATCACCTCTTCGGCGCGCCAGCAGGCGGCAGCATGTCCGGGCACAACATCTCGCAGCAGGGGCGTCTTCTCGCGACAGATATCTATCGCGAACGGGCAGCGCGGCGCGAAGCTGCACCCGACAATAGGCTCGCGAAGACTTGGCACGATACCCGGGATTTCGGGAAGGCGTAGTTGGCGGCCGCGCCGCCGGTCAGGCACCGATCGCATGAGGCCCTGGGTGTAGGGATGCGCGGGACGCGCAAAAAGATCTATCACGTTGGCTTGTTCTACGATCCGGCCAGCGTACATGACGATCACGCGTTGGCATGTCTCGGCCACAACGCCAAGATCATGCGTGATGAACATCACAGCCGTTCCCATGCGCTCTTTCAGATCAACGATGAGCCGCAAGATCTGTGCCTGGATCGTGACGTCAAGCGCAGTGGTTGGCTCGTCGGCGATCAGCAGTTCCGGCGAGCAGGCAAGGGCCATGGCGATCATGGCGCGCTGGCGCATGCCGCCCGACATCTCGTGGGGATAGTTGTTGACGCGACGCTCGGAGTCCGCGATGCGGACGAGACGGAGCATCTCTTGGGCTTTTGCCATTGCATCAGACTTGGAGGTCTCTGTGTGGATCTGCACGGCCTCGGCAATCTGGCGACCGACAGTGTAAACCGGGTTCAGGCTCGTCATCGGATCTTGAAAGATCATGGCGATCTTGTGCCCGCGGATATGTCGCATCTCCCGATCCGACAGGTCAAGCAGGTCGCGTCCGCGAAAGTGGACCGCGCCGCCGACCGTCTTGGCGTTCAACTTTGGCAGCAGGCGAAGGACGGAGAGAGCGGTGACGCTCTTCCCGCAGCCCGATTCACCGACGACGCCAAGCGTCTCGCCTTTCATGACCTGGAAGCTGACGCCGCTCAAGGCGCGGGTGACGCTTTCTTCGCCGTAAAAGTGCGTCTCAAGGTCTCGAACGTCGAGAAGCACGTCGTTCCCTGGAGTTTGATGCATCTGCATGTTAGCGCCTCCGCTTGGCGCGGGGGTCAAACAGGTCGCGCAAACCGTCCCCGAGCAGGTTGACGGCAAGGACCGTGACCGCAAGGCAGATACCGGGAGCGAAGATCGTCATGGGCGCGATGGCGAGATACAGGCGCGAGCTGGCGATCATGTTGCCCCAGCTGGGGATCTCAGGCGGCACGCCCACACCGAGGAAGCTCAGCCCTGCTTCTGTCAGGATCGCACTGGCGCAGACAGTAGCGACCTGGACCATCAGCGCAGGAATGGTACTCGGCAAGATATGTCGCCACAGCACTTTGGGCAGGCGCGCACCGCCGCAGAGCGCGGCCTCCACGTAAGGACGCTCGCGAACACCCAGAACCACCGAACGAACCAGCCGAGCGACGGCTGGCGTCTCTGGGATCGCGATGGCGACGATGAGGATGCCGATTCCGGGTCCTGTCAGAGAAATAAGGGCAATGGCGAGCAGAATCGTCGGGATCGACATCAGGCCGTCCATCACCCGCATGACGACGTTGTCGAAGCTGCGGCTGTAGCCGGCGATGACACCGATCAGAGCCCCGGCAAGAGCCGCGCATGCCGCCGACAGCAATCCGACCATCAGGGATATTCGGGCACCGAAAATTGTTCGGGCAAACACGTCCCGGCCCAGATTGTCTCTCCCGAACCACATCTCGGCGGAAGGAGGCTGGAGGCGCTTGAATGGATCCATGTTCACAGGATCGCGCGCGTAAAGCGGGGCGGCGAGCGCCAGAATGATCAGGAGCGCCAACAGGCCGCCGCCGACCAGGACCAGCGGGTGCCGCCTCGCCAGACGGGGAACATCGGATAACTGTAGCCGACTTATCGGCACAGCTTCAACTGGTGCAGAGAGGAGGGTCATATCAGTACCGGATGCGGGGATCGATCAGCGTGTAGGCCAGATCGACCGTGAGGTTGATAAAGACGTACAGACCCGAAGTCAGGATGAGCACACTCTGAATGATGGGATAGTCGCGGTTGTTGATCGCATCCACGACCAGACGACCGATACCGGGTATGTTAAACACCGTTTCCGTGAGGACGACTCCGCCGATCAGATAGGCGAAGCTTATGCCTATGACGGTCAGGATGGGGACGCCGGCATTCTTCAAGGCATGGTGGAAAAGCATGGCATATGACGAAGCGCCCTTGGCAGCGGCGGTTCGCATATAGTCTTCGGCCAAGACCTCGAGCATGCTTGCACGCGTGACCCGAGCGATGAATGCGATGAAGCCGAGACCCAGAGCCACGGTGGGCAGGATCAGGCGCACAAACCAAGCCCCCAGGCCCTGGTTAATCGGGACGTATCCCTGCACCGGCAGCCAGTGCATCCTGATAGCGAAGAAGTATATGAGAAAATAGCCGATGACAAAGACCGGGACGGAATAGCCAAGTGCCGAAAATGCCGCGAGGAGGCGGTCGACGAGACCGCCAGTTCGCCACGCGGCAAGGATGCCGAAGGAGACCCCGACCGTCACCGAAAGGATCATCGTCAGGATCGACAGGGAAAGGGTCGGCTCAAGCCGCTGCGAGATGAGATCGAGAACCGGTCGTCCGGCAAAGATCGAGGTGCCGAAATCGCCGCTGAACATGTCCCGCACCCAACGAATGAACTGAACCGGCATAGGATCGTTCAGGCCCAGCTGTTCGCGGATACCGGCAATCATCTCCGCCGTGGCCGACTTGCCGGCGATGATCGCCGCCGGGTCGCCGGGCGCCAGCCTGAGAAGCAGGAAGACGAACATCCCGACCATCGCCATGACTGCGATGGCCGACACCATCCTGCGTAGGATGTAGGTCGTCATTATGATGCCTTCTGCATGTTCCACATCGGCCTGATATTCGGAATCCCAATGAGACCCGAGAGCGCCTTCCGGTGCAAGATTGGCGAGGCCTGCTGACCCAGCCTCACGTCGCCGACAAAGTCCCACCATACTCGTTGCATCTTGCGGGCCAGCGCCTTGCGCTCTTCGAGCGTTTCGACATCTGCCCATTTGGCTCGAAGGGTCTCAAATTCGTCGTTCTTCGGCCAGCCGAACCAGGCCTTATCGCCATTTGCGAGGAGGAACGATGTGGTGAGCGGATTACCGAGGGAATAATCCGCCTCGTCCGTGACGAAGATGCTCCACCCTCCGTCTTCAACAGGCCCTTTGTTCGCGCGGCGAGCAACAATACCGCCCCAGTCACTCGGGGCAAGCTCGGCATTGACCCCAATCTTCCGCAATGTGTTTGCCAGGAGCTGCGAAATATTGTTGTATTCCGATACGTTCGTGGCTTGGAGAACGACGACCTTCTCGCCGGCGTATCCGGCTTCGTTGAAGAGTTCCTTGGCTTTTTCCGGGTTGCCACCCTTTTTGAACCATCCCGTATTTTCGTCATTTGACACCGGCGTCTCGTTGCCAAATATCGAGGTGACAGTGTGGCTATATTTCGGGTCGGGGGAGACGACACGCAAAAATGCCTCCTGATCGATGAGGTGAAGCATCGCCTGGCGCGCCTTGATGTTGTTGAACGGCTTTTGTAGGTGATTTACGCGCAGGATGTAGTCGCTACCCGCCTTGTCCAGAATCGTGAGTTTTAGGTTCGGATCACTTTCAATTTCAGAAAGAAGATCCATCGGCGGCGATTGGAGGTAATCAATCTCACCCGCTTGCATGGCTGCGAATGCAGTCTGCTGATCGGCGATATTATTCCAAATGACGCGGTCAACATTGACGATCTTCCCACCCGCCAGTCCGTTAGACGGCTCCTTCCGAGGTAGGTATTTTTCGTTGCGGTCGTAGGTGAAGCTCGCGCCCGGCCTGGCGAGAGCATGGTTAAACCTAAATGGCCCCGATCCGATATTCGCGGTCACCTGTTCAGTTGCAGGAAGGTTCGCGTCCTTCTCGCGCATCATGAACAAGCACGGCGTTGCAAGGTCCGCGAGGATATTGATCAAAAGCCCTAACGGCTGCTTAAGCGAAATCGTGAACGTTTTGTCGTCCTTCTTCGAGATATCCGTAGTTCGCGCCATAATCAGCTGGCCGCCGGGAGTCACCTGGGCCCAGCGACGGACCGAGGCGACGCAGTCCGCTGCGGTGACGGGCGCGCCGTCGTGCCAGCCTAAGCCTTCTCGAAGCTCGAACGTATAGGTCTTCTTGTCGTCGGAAACGCCCCATTTGCCGATCATTTGCGGCTGCGGCATGAACTTGGAGTCGAGGGCGAAGAGCGTGTCGTAAACCGCCGCCCCATGGTCGGCAGTTATGTTAGCGGTCGTAAGGGTCGGATCGAAGACGCTGAGATCACCGTTTTTCACCATGCGGACCGTCCGCGCCTCGGTCGTCTGCGCCCGCAGGACCGATGGAATTGATAAAGCTGTTCCGGCGGCCACGCCGAACTTAATGAGGTCGCGTCGAGAGATTGTCATCTTCCAGTTCCCCTCTGAGACATTCGCTAATCCACGCTTATTGGGTGTCGCCGGCGCCACAGGCAAATGAAGACACATGACTGGACGGCGACATTTTCGACCGTAGCCCTTGGGGAAGGAACCTTTCGCTCAAAACGGTTCGACTTCTGAAATACGAGCTGCAGAAGACGGCGTGGTTTGAAACGCATCGACCCGCACCTGGTTCGCTTCAACCACATCGAAATGCACGGCCTAATCGATCGGCACCTCGGCAATCAGTCTGGCACGCGCATCCAACGACGAATGTCGGCCGCGATCAACAGCAAAAAACCAAACTTTTCCTGACCGATGGGCCGACGCGACATCGTATCCAAAACGCATTGTGTTTGATTGAAAGAATCCAAGATCAATACGCCAGTCCAGAGACCCGCGCACAGGTCTCCTAGAGAACGGCGGCTTCGTTCTTCAACTCAGCCTCTCCACCTTTGGCATCAGCATCATGTGCTTGAGCAGCTCCAGGAAAGATGAGACATAGCGGCAGAACGGAGCGGCGTGCTGAGGACCAAGCGGGGGGCCGGTTTCCAACCTACCGTAAATGGTGAATACTCGATGGCGCCGCAACACAACTAGTGGCCGCGCTGTAATCTCATTTGCACTTTTTCATCCAAAGGAGTATCGTAGGTCATCAGAATATAGCCTAATATCGAATAGAAGCCGACGGTCGCGACGAGGTCGAATACGGCTTGTCTCCCTATAAGGCGGAAAGTTCGGCTTCGAGATCTGAAGGCAAGTGTGATCCATCGAAAAGTGCATCGACAGCTCTGGCGACGAGCCCATCTTCGCCATTGGGCGAGTCCCACATAGCTCGAATTCGGACATCCGAAATGCCAAGGGAACGAGCGCGGCTTACGTGGTGGACCCATTCATATGCCGAACCTATTCGTTTCGCAGCCCGAAGGATAACGAGCTCCGACCGAACAGGGCCAAGCGCACTGTTGTTAACGATGTGTTGGCGCAGCGGAGCCCAAGCTTTCAGCAGGGCCGGGTGATGAGCCATCGTGCGATAGACATTCAGTGCACCGGCAAAGCCACTTTTCATCTCGTCGAGTTCTGCCGGCCACTGTTCGTCGGCCAGGGGCGGACAAGGAGATGTTGCCATCGGGAAAGCCTCACCACGCTGATTAGTCAACTTGCGACGGCTGCATTTATTGCGGAAGCCAGCCGACCAACCAATAGATCTACTTGCTCGGGTTGAATGATGAACGGCGGCGCCAGAAGCAAGTGGTCACCATATATCCCATCGATCGTGCCACCCATTGGATAGCACATCAGGCCACGCTCCATCGCCTCCCTTTTAATCTTCGTGTGGATCTTGCGGGATGGATCGAACGGCTGCTTCGTGTCCTTATCCGTTACAATTTCCACACCGCGAAATAGACCGCGACCACGGATGTCGCCGACGTAGGGAGAATCACGGAGCGCCGCATCAAGTCCGGCCTGAAGGCGTTCGCCCATCGCGATAACGTTTACCATAATTTCCGGACGCTTCAAGATTTCAACCACCTTGCTGGCTGCCGCTGCAGCAATGGGATGACCAATATAGGTATGTCCATGTTGGAAAAGACCAGAGCCCTCCGAAAACCCACGGTAGATTTTCTCAGACAGCATCACTGCGCCAATCGGCTGGAACCCCCCGCCCAAACCCTTCGCAATAGTCACTAGGTCGGGAACTATCTCTTCCTGCTCCAGAGCGAAAATCGTTCCGGTGCGACCCAATCCACACATCACTTCGTCGAGGATCAGCAAGATGCCGTACTTGTCACAGACCTGCCGGATCCGCTTGAAGTAGTCCGCCACAGGCCCCACCGCACCGAGCGTCGCACCTACCACCGGTTCGGCTACGAAAGCCATGACCTTGTCGATACCCAACTCAATGATTTTCGCCTCAAGCTCGGCGGCGAGTCGATCGGCGTAGGCTTCCGGTGTTTCGCCCGCCTGCATGTCTCGATATGCATAGCAGGGGGAGACATGATGAGTTTCCGGTAGAATCGGCTGAAACTGCGCGCGACGCCAGGCATTCCCACCAGTCGCCAGCGCACCAATTGTATTACCGTGATAGCTCTGTCGGCGTGCAATGATATGTCGTCGCTGGGGTTGGCCAATTTCGACGAAGTACTGACGCGCCATTTTGAGAGCGGCCTCGACAGCTTCGGAACCGCCTGAAACGAGATAGACATAGTCCAGCCCCTTCGGCGCTAACTCAACCAATTGCTCAGCAAGCTGTTCAGCCACATCAGTTGTGAAGAACGACGTATGAGCATAGCTGATGCGACCCATCTGCGCCTTCATCGCTTCAAGGACTTCTGGATGATTGTGGCCAAGGCAACTTACCGCGGCGCCGCCCGACCCATCTATGTAGCTTCGTCCACTATTATCCGTAATGTAGATTCCCTCTCCTGCTACGGCTCGCGGAAGATTTGTACCGATCATCCGATGGAGGATTTTGGTCATTGAGGTCTCAGGGTGTTTGGCCCACGTCACGGCCCCTTGGCTTTTTGACTAGGTGGAAGGCGCCAGTGACAGTGGCACCACGGCGCACGTGCCATCCCACGCAGGATCGGCAGCTCCGTATGGACGACCGTCCGCATCATGTCCGACCGCTTGAACGACACCCAGGTGATCGCCTCCGCCGCCGATCACGCTCAAGCCAGGCCAGCGCCCGCGGAGCAAAGCGATAACCTCGGGTCCTACTTCCTCATGAGCGCATACTGCACTTTCCGCCACATTCACCCTCGGCATTCGAAGCGCCTCAGATAAGCTGGCGCCGCGATCGACCACGTTTATGATCGCCTGAACCACTGCGCCTGGAATAAGTTCGCTGCCTGCAGCACCGACGGAGAGGATCACACGTTCCCCCCGAGTGACGATTACCGGCGACATCTCTGTTACGTCACGGGCGTTTGGTACTGGATCACTGGCCATCCGATAGCTTTTTGCAGGAAGAAGCCCGAACGCCGGATCCGTTGCGCGGAGCCCGAAATGAGGACCTATTGACATGGTCAGCGCCACCGTCGTTCCCTGCGCATCGAGAGTTGAAAGGTGGGTGGTATCTTTCTGCTCCGTCGCCTTCACAGTCGAGGCTACTGCCTGAGCCACGCGGAGCGAATTCCCGTTTATGCACTCTGTAATCTCTACTGCGCGAGCAGCAATGAAGTCTGAGTTAATTAGGGTTTCGAACGCGAGCCCACCTGGCTTGGGTTCAAGCGAACCAAGGCGCTGAGGTCGGTCTGCGAAGCAGGCTTCAATGACCGTGACCAATCGGCAGGCCTCCGCAGCCGTCAAGTTATCAGAAAATCTAGGCAAGCGATCAAGGATGGACAGCATTTCAACAAGAGTGTGGCCCCAGCCTTGGCGTCCAATCGTAGTAACCTGACAGTCGCGAAAACTGGAATGGAGAATCTCGCCAGCAAGAGCTGCGTTTGCCGAAAGGTCTTCCGCGGACCAATATCCGCCCCCGGCACGAACCCCTTCTGCTAAATCTCGAGCGGTCTCTCCGCCAGTGATTGCTGCAGCGCCATTTTCCCCGAAAGCTCGGAGCAACATTGCAAGACCGCCATGACGGAAACGAGCCGGTGGTTGCGTATCATCCAGATATGGCCCGGCACCGCCTTTCGCCAGTGCGTCGGCATTCTGAGCCCAAGCAGCGGCAAGGTGACGTGGCGGAATAAAACCCTCGTCGGCCAGCCGCGCCGCTGGTGCTGTTACTACAGCAAGTGGCAGCCGGCCATGCTCTGCGTGCAATTTCTCAAGCGCCTGCGGTAAGCACGGAATCGCAGCGAAGGCCAATGGCCCAGAGCCGAGGCTTTCGGGAAGACAGGAAGGAATTGCGCTCGCTCCATCAATGGCGGCAAAACGCCCTCCCTGCGTCCGCAGCACAATTTGACACCTTCCCAATAGACTAGCATTCGCAGGGTCGGCAACACACATCGCCAATGCAGCCGCAACTGCAGCGTCCGCAGCTGTGCCGCCCTGCCTCAGCATCTCGGCCCCAGCCTCTGTCGCGGCGGGTGCGCCAGTCGCGACGGCTCCGCCACAGACAGCTTTTTCAATGCTCAACATTTAGACTCCGCAGATCGAGGTAATGCCCCGGCCGTACCGCCATGTGGATCACAATTAGGATTATTTCCGTTGTAGAAGATATAGTCATGAGTAGGCAGCATTTATGTCAAAGTCCCTGGGCTAACGAAGCGTTTGCACCACAATTCGGTAGGAACTGAAATCGAACTCCGATGTTATGTTTTCATGTAGTGTAGACTCATAAGCGTGCAGCCACGCCGCAACGACGCGACATTGCGGATGTTGGAGTTTGTCATAGCGAGTGGCGACCCGGCGGAAATGCTTTAGCTGGGAGAAAAGCGCTCAATCGGGTTGCGCTCGCCGCAGTTTCTGATGCACGGCTTCTATTTGCGGTTGCTCTTGGATCTTTGGCATGGCGCCTTTCTCCTGGATTAACTCCCGGATGCTTCCGCCATCATAGGCCTTGTCGGCCAACACAATCGTGCGTGGGCCGAGGTGACCGGGTTGGCGTCAACGATCTGCCGGTCGAGCTTCTGCTGCGGTCAAGCAGAGCCGCATCGGGAGCCCCTGCGCGTCGACAACGAGGTGGATCTTGGTCGTGAGCCCGCGGCGCGATCGACCAAGACAATGATCTGGACCCGCTTTTTAGCCGTCGAATAACCAAGCCCTGAAAAGGCTGCGAGGAGACGATCGGCGGGCCCGCCAGTTCACCAGGCGGCAAGGATACCGGAAGTCCGAAAGGATCGACAGGGGAAAGGGTCGGTATAGCCGCTGCGGAATGAGCTCGAGAACCGGTTGCAGCAAAGATCGAGGTGCCGAAATCACCGCCATGCATACCTGGTACCCAACGTGAGAACTATCGGCAGGGATCGTTAATCCCAGTTTGTCGCGGATGCCGGCGATGATCCCCGGGTCGCCCCGACGCCAACCTTAGAGGGAAGAACCTCGACCATCGCCATAATTGCGAAGTCGTAGCAATCCTCCGAAAGGTTTTGGCCAGCTACTAGGCCGACGACTTCTGCATGTTCCACATCGGGATGATCGCCGGCATGCCGATGAGGCCAGTGAGAGTTTTCCGGCGCGCGATCGGCGCGACGTATTTTCCCAACCTCACATCGCCGACGAAGTCCCACCAAATCCTTTGCATCTTGCGGGCCAGCGCCTTGCGCTCCTCCGGTGTTGCGACGTCAGCCCATTTGGCCCTTAGCGCCTCATACTCATCGCTCTTCGGCCAGCCGTACCAAGCCTCGTCGCCATTTGCAGCTAGGAGTGGGTCTGTTAGAGGATTGCCGAGGGAACAATCCATTTCCGTGGTAATGAACACGTTCCAGCCGCCGTCCTCTACGGGGCCTTTGTTCACCCGACGCGTGGAGAGTGCACCCCAGTCCATCGACGCGAGCTCGGCGTTGACCCCAATCTTTTGGAGCGCAGACGCCAGCAGCTGAGAAGCACTGTCGCCCTCGTGCCAGTCGGTCGGACCGAGTATAAGCACCCTCTCGCCGGCGTATCCAGCCTCCTTGAAGAGTTGCTTTGCCTTCTCCGGATCGCCGCCCTTCTTATACCATCCTGTGCTCTCGTCGTTGGATACCGGCGTAGTGCTTCCAAAGATCGATGTGAGGGTACCCGAATATTTTGAGTCCGGGGCCATGACGCGCATAAACGCCTCTTGATCAATCAGGTGAAGAACCGCCTGGCGCGCCTTAACGTTGTCAAAGGGGGGCTGAAGGAAATTCATTCGCACGACTGCATCCCAGCCTGCCTTGTCCAGAACCTGAAGTTCAAGGTTGGGATCGCTCTCGATCAAGGAGTACAGGTCAGCCGGCGGGGTCTCGAAATAGTCAATCTCACCTGCTTGCAAGGCCGCCATCGCCGTCTGCTGGTCAGTGATAACATCCCAGATGACGCGATCGACGTTAACGATCTTCCCGCCGGCCAATCCGTCGGACGGCTCCTTGCGCGGGAGATATTTTTCATTCCGCTCATAGGTGTAGCTTGCGCCAGGCTTCGCAAGAGCTTCGTTGAACTTAAACGGCCCCGATCCGATAGTCGCAGTCACCTGCTCGGTCGCAGGCCGGTTCGCATCCTTCTCGCGCATGATGAACAGACATGGCGGCGTAAGATCCGCCAAGAGATCGATCAGAACCCCAAGCGGCTCCTTAAGCGCGATCGTGAAAGTCCTGTCATCCACCTTCGAGATGTGGCCGGCGCGCGCCATGATCAGCTGTCCGCCGGGGGCCACCTGGCCCCAGCGACGAATCGATGCGACGCAGTCCGCTGCAGTGACGGGTGTGCCGTCGTGCCAGCCTAATCCGTCTCGCAGCTCGAACGTATAAGTCTTCTTGTCGTCGGAGACGTCCCAATTCCCGACCATTTGCGGCTGAGGCTTGAACTTCGAGTCGAACGAGAACAGCGTGTCGTAAATTGCCGCGGCGTGGTCGGCGGTGATGTTCGTTGCCGTATAGATCGGATCGAAGATGCGGAGGTCCAGGCCCTTCACCATCCGCACTGTCCCTGCCGGGGCTGGCGCCGTTGCTGCCCGTAGGACCGTGGGGATCGATAAAACTGTTCCGGCGGCAAAACCCGCCTTCATGATTTCGCGTCGAGAGATTCCCATATTTCAGTTCCCTTTTCGCCGTTGGTGCGGTTAACCGCTTATTTGGCTCGTCGACACAACGACCGAAGTATTCGCTTGTCGCGTGATTGCGCGCTGGCATTGACGGAATGCTATTACTTGGGAGAAAGTCCTTGCGTCAAAATGCGGTAACTGCTGAAATGCGAGCCGCAAAAGGCCGCATGGTTTGAAATGCATCGGCTGAAATGATCGGGCGGTTCCGCTGGGTCGCATGGTGAGGGTCCTCGCGACATAATCCACTATGATCTGGGGATCAGCGCTATGGCCGGATGTCTTTGCGTAGCATTCGGCCAAGGCCACGGTGATTCGGGCGACGGTTTTCTGCGGTAGGTTTGGGCGGTGCGTGACCCGCAGCCCTGCGTTCGTCGACGGTCTGCCGAAGGTTGTCGATGCCGCTTGGGTGACGTCCTGTTCGAGCATCTCGGCTACATATTTGAGAGTGTAAAGAGCGGAGTTGCGATATCCGATCTGACGGTCTCAACGATCCGGTTTGCAAGATAGCTCAATAGCGGAAGGCCCAGATCAGGCAGCTTTAGCTGCTGCGATCGTATGGGCTCCAATTCCAGGGAAGCAAGTCCTCGAGCCGTGTGATCGGCGTGTCGGCGATGCGAGAGAGAACATCGGCCAGCCAAGCCTGCGGATCGACGTCGTTGAGCTTTGCGGTGGTGATCAGGGTTGCCATGAAGGCGGCCCGATCAGCGCCGCGATCGGAGCCTGCAAACAACCAAGCTTTTCTGCCGAGAGCAAAACCACGCAGCGCCCGTTCGGCGGCGTTGCTGGTGAGACAAATCCGACCGTCACCGAGGAAGGACGTGAAGCCGTCCCAGCGCTTTAGCATGTAATCGATAGGCTCGGTACCGGAGAACTGCGCGACCGTTTGGCCCGCTCGGTTCGCAGCCAGGCCTCAAGTTCGGTGGCGAGAAGACGGCTTTCCTGCCGGCGTCGTTGCAGGCGTTCGTCGGCGGCAAGGCCGTTGATCCCGCGCTCGATGTCGAACAGCGCATCGATGCGCTTGACGGTCTCGAGCGCGACCGGTGAGATCGGGGCGGCGTTCTTGCCGCGTTTGGCATTCGCGGCGATGTCGCCAAGCACGAAGAATTTCGGCGCGCATGCGCCCAACACAGCGCCTCGGTCAGCGGACCGGGGTCACGGTCTGCCTTGAACAGCTGGTTGTAGCCGCCATGGGCGTCGGCCTGCAGAATGCCGCTTAAGCTCTTCAGATGACGCTCGGGATGTTCCTGCCGCCGATCGCGCAGGCATAGTAGAGCGCGCTACCGGCGGCGAAGATGCGCCCCGTATCGGTCTTGCCGCGTGCCAGGATCGGCACGGTGGTGTCGTCACCATGCAGACGTTCGGCGGCAAGCACATGCGCTTCGATCAGCGCATGCACCGGCTGCAGTGCCGCGGCACAAGCTCCGACCTGGTGTCAATTTCTATGTCTGCGCCTATGCCTGACTGGTTCGAGGGTCAGGGTGAGTCCTCGCTGATCAGGATCTTTTTCCAGCGCTTTGCAGCCAGCAGGGGTTTCGGGCTCGATGACCACCTCGACCCGTTCGAGATGGGCCGCAAAGCCTTTGCGAGGGCGCGGGGCTCGCTTCGCTTTCGAGCCGCCCGCAGACTTCTCCATCTGCGCTTCGATGGCCGCCACGCCGGTTTCGATCTCGTCGAAGGCGAGAGCATACTGCTCCTCGCTCAGCGCACCGGCCCGCAACCTTTCGGAGCGGCTGCCGAAGCGCGACCGCTCCAGCATCTTCACCACCGCCGTCAGTCATGCGATGCGCTCCTCGGCGCTCTTGTTGACCAGCTCGAGATGCGTATTGTGGGCTTCGAGATCGGCATTACACTCTTCCAGACCGGCGGCCGCCCATGGCAACAACAATCGCCTTGAGCGGGTCAACGTCGTCCGGGAGCGCGAGATCGGGTGCCGACATGGCCAAAATCAGAGCATATTCGCGGGCAATTTTCCCGCTTTTTCAGCTCCCTGATTCATCATGCCGCAGGCTTTTACCCAACCGATTCCGGTCGCCTCACGGTCTTCGTCCGAACCCGTTTCCAGTCCATTCCGTCAACCAGAACCATGAGCTGAGCATGACTGAGCTGGACCCGGTGGTGGGCGACCCGCGGCCAGCAGAACTTCGCCTCATCCAGCCGCTTGGCACAAAGACACACGCCGCTGCCGTCCCACCAGACGACCTTGATCCTGTCCGCACTTTTTTCGCGGAAGACACAAAGCGCGCCTTGATGGATCCGAGCCGGCATCGCGCACCAGTGCCAGAAGGGCCAATGGCTGGCCAAACAGCGATATCGACGCCCTTGCCATGGAACTACCAGCGCTGAACGGCCTCAGCTGCCCGCCTACGTCCCACCAGCGTCGGTACGCTGTGCACCGTACAGTCCGGATCGCGTCGGCGATGAAGCAGGCAGCTATCCGGCTGAACTGGCCGACGGCGTTGTCAACGAGGCGCACAAGCAAGGCGCCGGCATCTGAGGTGATCGCTCAACCGCCGAAACCGGCATCCACTCTGTGGCCGTCATGTCTTCAAATTTCATCTAGCGGACGACTCTTTTGCGCCAAAACGGCGCCCAGCCGCTGAAAGGAGGCAGAAACCGGTGCTGTTTGAAATGATGCAGCCTCCATTGCCGCATGAAGCCTTCATCGTTGGGCTGAGCGAGGAGCGCAAGGACATCGCACTGAACGACACTATCGAGTAGCTGCCGCGACTCGGTCGGCCTCGAAAGGTGCCTCGCGACGCAATGTCACCCATGCGGCTGATCAACGGAAGCGATCTTGTTCATTCGAAGGTCCTGTTACTGTGTGTTCAGGTGTAGCCAGTTTAACACATCTGTGTTCGGAACCCTACACACTGAAGCGCAACTATTCCGTCGGCACGGCGTGAAACACCTGCTTTGCAGTCCTGGCATGCCTATTGCCTCTGATAGGACGAGGGTTCCGTTAGAACCCTAGCCGTTTAGCAGTCTCCGGCCGAGGAATCTAAATGAAACTGGTTCGAACGATCCAAAACCACGCGACAGAAGCTACCTCGTTGAGCTCAGTACCGCCAAGCGATCATGAGTCGAACATGCGGCGAGCTTGGCGCCTCGGGCCTGCTTGCTGCAATTATCGTTCGCCAACTCGCACCCGCAGCTCCGAGACTAGGGCGATGAATTTCATCGAAGGGAGGCGTGTCGTCACCGAGGATGAGCTACAAGCCAACAGTATCACGCGTTATCATGTCTCAGCATTCTATCGTGAGCAGATCATCAACAGCGGCTATTATGACCAGCTAAAATACATTGTGGAACCGTCACTCCAAGAGTTCGAAAGTCGCGGCAATCTGGATACGAGCGGCGAGCATGACAACACAGTAGTGCCCGGACTTCAGCATAAGTACGCTTCGACTGGGTTGTTACTGGTAACAGACCGCTGCGCCTCATATTGCCGCTTTTGCTTTCGGAAACGCCTTGTCGGCAAGACCTCGGATGAAATTGTACCTGATTTCGCTCAGGTTGCTGGATATATGGGCGATCACCCTGAGATGACGAACCTGCTGTTATCGGGAGGCGACCCATTCGTGCTGAGTACCGCTAAGCTTGACAAAATTCTTGACTATTTGCTGCCGATCTCACACTTGGAAACGATCCGATTCGGCACAAAAGCAGTCGCCTATGAGCCCAAGCGGTTCGAGGATCCCGCTCTACCGGCTTTATTCCAGCGGATCCACAAAGCGGGGAAGACCGCTGTCATCGTCACACACTTCGATCACATCGGCGAAATCTCGGTTGATGCTGAGTGTAACATTCGCCTTTTGCGCGCACAGGGAGTACAGTTCCTCAACCAGTCCGTTCTCCTTGCGAAGGTCAACGATGATCCCAAGATCTTGGCTGCGACCTTTGCCAAGTGTCATCAAATGGGCGTCCGCCCTTATTACCTCTTTCAGGCCAGGCCGGTGAAAGGGGCATCGCATTTCCAGATTTCGCTGCGCCGCGGAATAGAGATCGCGCGTGGCATCAACCAACGTCTCAGCGGCATCGAAAAAACATTCAAATACATCATGTCCCATTATACAGGAAAGATCGAGATCCTCGACCTTGGAGCCGACGGCCGGGTGTATATGCGATACCATCAAAACAAGACTCCCGAAAAAATCGGAAGGATCTTTTCCCGGCCGCACCTTGAGGGTGCATGCTGGCTGGACGATTTGCCCGAAGGATGAGACCGAAAGGCATGGAATGCTGACCACCGTACACAAGGGCCCAGCCGCATCTGTGGGGCAGCGCCATCAGGCGGTGATGACGGCTTTCCCGCTCCGCACCGAAGCGGGGCGGAACATCCTTCATGCCTGCGGAAATGCAATTGACGCCGCGGCTAACCCGGCCTCGAAACTTTGCGTCTCAGGGTCCAGTGCATCGGGGCTGAACGGGCAAGCCGTTATTGCTTGTCCGTTCCGCGGACAGTGGAACGCAGGCATATTCCCGTGCGCCCGGGGTCACTTCGATCAAAGCCGGCGAGCAGCGGGTCGGGCATCGCGCCTGAACGGTTCCATCGACTCCCGCGACGCTCGACCACGTGTGGAGGAATTATGGCGTGCTCCGCTGTACGGATGATACGCCTAGAACAAACCCCGCTCGCTGCTTGGACGGCCTTACCGCCGGGCGAGCACTCCCGACGAGCTGTTGTCTTCGGCCAACGGGGCGAATGAACGTGACAGAAGGGAAAAGTGCAAAGGAGTAACTTATGCGGGTAGCCGTCGTTTGGGACCATGATCGTACGGGCGTGATCAACCGGTTCGGTCAGCCTTGTTGGGAGGAATATGGCCGCGAGGCGGTTGAAAGCGTTGCGGAGGCGCTGCGAGAGGGCGGCCACGAGACGCTGCTCTGCGAAGGTGATAAGGGACTGCTCGCTACACTCGAGCGGTTCATGCCACCCGATCCACAAGCCCGGCCCTCGGGAATCGTCTTCAACATGGCACTCGGAATTCAGGGCGAATGCCGTTACACTCACGTTCCGGCCATGCTCGAGATGGCCGGCGTGCCGTACACCGGATCGAGCCCTCTCGGGCATGGGCTGGCGCTCGACAAGGCCATCACCAAGAGGCTCATCCGCGATGCCGGCGTGCCTACGCCGAATTTTCGCCTGATGCGTCGCGGCACCGAGGGCACTGGCGACCTGCGATTCCCGGTGGTAGTAAAACCGCGTCATGAAACCACCAGCTTCGGGTTGCAGCTCGTCCATGAGCCTGCTCAGTTGGAGCAGGCCGTAGAAGTGGTCGTCACGCAGTATGCGCAGGATGCGCTCGTAGAAGAATACATTGAGGGGCGGGAAATCACCGTCGCGCTGCTCGGTAACGGACGGCCTGAGGTGTTGCCTCTGGTGGAGTATGACTTCGGCGACCGTGAAACGCGTCTGGTGACTTGCGAAGCGAAGCATATCGCGGCCGCATCGCCGCAGAGGATTTGCCCGGCGCAAGTCGAGAGCAAACTTGCGACGGTACTGAGAAATATTTCGGTTGCGACCTTCCGTGCCTGCCACTGCCGAGATTACGCCCGCGTCGACCTCCGGATCGATCGCTCCGGCCAGCCGTTTGTCCTGGAGATTAACTCGATGGCCGGCGTCAGCATGTCCTGCGTTTATGTCCTGGCCGCGACGACCGCTGGACACAGTTTCTCGAACTTGATCAATCGCATCCTCAATGTCGCCCACATGCGGTATTTCGGAACCGGCATCCATTAGGCCGAAGACGCATCGTCGCAACCGGGGCGTTTTCGCTTTCCGGACCGTGGGCTGTACTGGTGCAGGCGCCGGCCATTGCCTCGACAGAAGTGGTGCGCCATCCAGCCTCCCACTATGCCCCGACGCAAAGAACCTGCAATGCCGAATGATCGTCTCCACCAACCGCTGGCAGGAGGCACAGCCAGTGCTGCCTTCGAAGAGTCCGCCTGCTGGATACGCTCAAGAAGGCTCTCACAGAGCGCGCGCTGAAGCGGAGATGGCCCACCTCGTGTCCTGGAAAGACCGCAAGAGCCTCTCCAGCGCACTGGAAATCTACCGCGCCGTCGATGCCGATGCCGCCGAAAAGGCGCTGGCGGCGTTCGAGGCCGGCCCTTGGGGCAAGCGCTATCCCGCCATCGGCCAGAGCTGGCGGCGCACCTGGGGCGAGGTCATTCCATTCTTCGCGTTCCCTGACGACGTCCGTCGGATCATTTACACCACGAACTCAATAGAGTTTGAACTCGAAGCTCAGGCGGGCTGTCAGGGCCAAGGGCCACCTCCCAAGCGACGATGCGGCAACCAAGTTGCCTCTACCTGATCTTGAACCGATCCGAGTGGAAAATGCCGCCACGTGAGTGGACCATGGCCAAGGCCCAGTTCGCCGTCATCTTCGGCGAGCGCTTCGTCCGGGCCATGGCGGCGTAATGTTCAACCGCCTGCCCGCACACGGAAATCCTGACAGTCCTCGGCGCTGCCGAGAACCACATCAAGTCGTGGAAGACGCATCTCGTAGCCAACCGCACCTCCTGCACAAGAGCGACGGCCAACCAGTTTCCGACTGTTCCAACATGCCGGCGCCTACTGCCTTATGTGTGGGCTGCGCGCCGCGTGCCGAAACGCTCGAGCTTTGCAGCAACCCAATTCGGGACGCTGCGACTGCGCCTCATCAAGATCGCCGCGGTTGAGATGAAAACCCAAATCCGCCTTGCACCTGCCGCATCCTGCCGGACCAGCGCATCCTGCGCATCGTCCTCAGTCGCATCCCGCAACGCGCGATATAAACAGACGGGCCGCAGACGTCCCACGACAACGCCACTGACCTCGACCGCAAACCCTCGCATTCTCTTACGAGGGATCTCAGCTAAAGATTGTTGCAGAGATTTCTCAAAACTTTAATCCAAGCAACGCGCATTCTATGAGATCATAGTCATCGTTTGTTGTGCGTGCCGTCAAATTATAAGTGCAGGCCAAGAAGAGGGAACTTCTCATGCACATCCTAGAAACGCCTCGCCTAATCCTAAGGCCGCCGTCGGAAAGCGACGAGCTTCTTGTACATGGACTTCATAGCGATCCGTTCGTGGTAAACGCCGTGATTGGATCCTATCCGACGATAGAGCAGTCGAAAGCTGAACTGCTTCAGTTCATTAATCATTGGCAGCGCAATCGTTTCGGCCTATGGATGGTGTTCGTCAAAGATGGAGGCCAAGCCAGAAAATTCGCTGGCTATTGTGGATTGAGGCGCCTCGGCCCGCGTCTGCCCGAAGATCCAAATAACGTAGAACTCGTAACCCGCCTCCACCTTGCGACCTCCGGGAAGGGGATCGCGGTCGAGGCCGGGAGGGCAGTAGTCAAATTTGCTTTCGAGCATTTAAAGCTTGAGAAAGTGACAGGATTCATTCTTCCAACGAACACGCGCTCACGTTTAAAGAACTCGAAGATCGGATTTTACTATGTCGGTAACAGAATTTACAACACCATAAATATGATGTATTTCGTGGTTACACAGGAAACACTTGTACAAAGTGATAGCTTACTTGTTTGATTGGTTAGTTTTGTTGTGAACATTGACCTGGAGTGGCCTCTCCTGACTTCTCGCTCCGCCGACAATTGCATCAAGGCACGCTCGATTTACTTCGGTTGACGTCGGCAAGAGGTCTCTTCAGTTGACCGAGGCCAGATCACGGCCTCTGCCGGGCGATCGAAACCTCCGCTGGCCCGAGACCTGCTCGTACGATCGTTCTGCGCAGACGAGAAGAACTGTTAAGGAGGGGCGGCGCAATGACTGGATCGCTCAGGCGGCAGATTGGCGCGTCACGGCTTATGGTTCACGCCGGACCAGGCGCGGAGCTGGGTACAGCCGGCGTATGGCCGCGCCGGCGTGCCGACGATCGGGTGATCTTCATGCAAAATGGCTAGATCATCCAAGCGGCGCCCACATCGCCTCGACGACCGACAGGGTGAACAAGGCCGGATCATGGCAGCGTCGATCGAGCACAGCGTTGCCGCTGGTGGCGAGCATTTCCGCCCCGCGGCGGACGCGAGCGGGTGATTGGTACCACTGATGCCTCCCGAGCCAGTCGCCGGTTGTTTCTCGTGAAGGTCGCGCCCGCATGACAGCGCCAGCCAATATGCCGCATCAACCAACCTCTAACTTACCGACCTGCAAATAGCGACAGGGTAACGTTACCAATGTTGCCACACTACATGCAAGCGCGAAGCAGCGAGCGGCATCGGGTCCGGCACCGGACCCGGGTGCTGAACGCCCAGAGTGGGCGCCGGGTCATGAGGAATGAGGCAAGTCCCGACTGCCAGGCACTAGAATAGACTGCACGCGACGTCGCAACATACTTTTAAGCAGTCCGGTGCTTATCAATAAGTTCTTTCACCTTCTGTTTACGGTGCATTTCTGCGCGCACCCAGCGTCCCCGCATGTCCGCGCATTTCAAATGCATTTTCCGAATGAGCGTTTTCGCTACAGAAATCTGGTCATCTATTGACCTTTTTCCGGGGCCGCCCCCGAACTGCAGAGCGTCCCTGCACTCTTCAGGGCTCGCTGGCAATACCTCACCGAAATGTTTCATCAATTCGCTGCGGCATTCAGCGACGCTGCTATACAGAGATACCTGCCTGGCGATCTCTGCAACCTTTGTGTGCGCTTCTCTAAAAGGAACGCCTTGCGACGCCATCCGTTCTGCGGCGACGGTCGTCATCGCTGAGCCATCTTCCAGATTTTCACGCATCGTCTGTACGTTAAAAGACATGAATTTCACAATGAGCGATATGAGGGTGATGGCTTTCTTCAGGGCATCTTCTGCAGGGCCAAGTGGAGAGCAGCCGTAATTGCTTACTTCGATCGAGTTGCTGAAAGGCGATTTGCAGGCTGCCGTTGCCGCAGAAACATATGCGCCAATCACGGTGCTTGCCGACCCTTTGATATGTTCAAGCAGAAACGGATTCCTTTTTTGCGGCAGCATCGAAGAACCGCCAGCAAGATTGTCAGGAACATCGATTAGCGCGAACTCCCGCGTCGTCCAAACCTGCAGGTCCTGGGCCACACGGCTGAGCAAAATTGAAAGACCAGCGAAGAGCGAAAGCGCTTGTAGGTGATGGTCACGGCTTGCAACAGCATCAAGCGAGTTGAATGACGGCAGTTCGAATCCCAGAAGATTTGCTGTCTTTGTGGGATCTATGGGTATGCTGGTGCCTCCGCCGGCACCAGCCCCCAGGGGGCAGTTCCTGATGTCCTCCAGCAGGCAATGGAGGCGCTGGCGCGCGCGGGACAAAGCGAACAAGACGCCAAGCAGGTAGTGCCCGGGCGATCCGGGGAGTGCGATCTGATACTGACTGTACAACGGAGCCACTACTTTTGATGCTTCATCCACCCGCTGAAGTAGGGCATCTTGCGCAGTTTCTATCTGTTGTGAGATGGAACACGCAGCTTCCCGAAGCACCAGGAGAGAAATGGTCGCGTTCAAGTCGTTGCGGGACCTAGCGAAGTGCAGCCAACCCGCCTTTTCGGGGCCAGCTCTTGCGGCCAATTCTGCCTCATAGGCCAGATAGACACCGCGCGGAGCGTCACGGCCCTCCAAAGGCTGAAAGCCCTCGTCCTGGAGAGCCAAGATGTGCTTGAGGAGATCGGCAGCCACTGTTTGGCTGACCAAGCCTTGGTCCGCGAGCATCACCAGATGTGCTTCGTCTATGGACGCTTGGTGCCGCAGAAGGCGACCGTCACGCGCGATTTGGATGGGCGGAGCGAGCAACTTCATCGCTTCGGGATGCAGGTTCCACGTGCTCTGGCTTGACCCATCGACTTTGTCGTTGTCCGCTTCGCAAGCAGCCGCCTCAATATCGATCACAACGGAATCGATCATCCGTTCAGCTGCCATGGCGGCGGCGTCGAGTTCATCCGCAACCCCTATGGCGTAGGCTACCCGGTCTCTAAAATCGCCACTTGTTTGAAGTTCCTCCCCTTCAGGTTTCAGCAGACCCGCCTCCGGCACTGTCTCGTCCGGACTTCGAGAAAAGCTCAGGTGTTTGAGCTTGCCAGCCTTATCAGCAAGGCAGAAACGAATGGCGCCCGCCCTTGTCCTCGTCCGGAGAGGCGTGAATGCCTCCCCAGCGTAAAGGTTGATCACCATATCCAGGATTGACGTTCCCAAGGCGTGGGACAGCATGACTGGAATCATCCCTCCGGCCAGCCTGGGGTTGACCTCGATGATGACAGGGCCCCACTCGGTTATCACGAACTCCACATGAGCCGGTCCGAAATTCAGGCCCAGAGCCGACATTGCGGCCGCGGCAAAGGAGGCCAGTTCCTGGAGGGATGACTCCGGCAAGGGAGCCGGAAAGTCGTGCCCTACCTCGACGAAGCAGGGAGTGGGGCCCTTGTGCTTTGCAAGAATTCCAAGACAGTGCAGCGCCCCGTCCTGGGCAATCATCTCTGCAGAGTATTCTTTTCCCTCCACGTATTGCTGAACGATAGTATCGGGACTGGTCAGCTCCACTTGATCCAACAGTGCGTTCTTTGCACTCTCAAATGCCTTGATGGCGGCTGTGGCACTATCGCACAACCTCACTCCGCTACTACCGCTTCCGGACACCGGCTTGATGACCACCGGCAGAGTGGCTTGGGCAAGAATATTCTCGACGTCTCTGACGGAAGTGGCCAGCCGAGTTTCAGGGATCGCGATTGATTGTCGCTGCAACTCGGCCGCTTGCTTCCATTTATTCCGGCAGGTAGCAATAGCCTCCGGATTCGCTGCTGGCAGCCCTATCGCCGTCGCGACACGTGACGCTGATTCCACAAAATAATCCGACGAGGAATATATCCCTGTCAGCCTGCTTAATTTGGCGGCGGCCCTAATGAGTTCATCCGGGCTGCGGGTCTCAGCTTCGATCACTTCAGCGACCGAGTCCTTAAGAAATGAATAGCGCGCAGGATTGCGCGTCACGAGATAGGGCTCAAAGCCCAGGACTCGGGCCCGCTTCATCAATAGTTCGCCAGTGCCTGTTGTGTTGCTTTCCACGAAAAGGAAGCTACCTCGGTTCATCACACTTCCTCCAAAAGGCTCAGGACAGCTTCCCGGGTTTTCCGCTTCCAAAGATATCGGTTCCATGGTGGGAGCGCCGTCGACGGATGGGTTTCGGTCGCCGGCGCGTCCAGCACATCGGCTTCATTTGAAGATCCGTTCTGCTTGAGCCACTCGCGGTCGTATACAGCTTCGACGTAGCGGTGGCCTTCATCCGGGCAAATGACGACTACGGTTTCTTCTGGATACTGCCGAGCGCGCCACCGCCCCACGATGTAGCTCGCCCCGGACGTGGGACCGGCGAAGACGGTGTGCCGTTCGTGGAGGTGTCGCGTTGCCGTAAATGCGAGCGAAGCGGAGATGAGATGCACCTCGTCATACAGTTCGTGCTTCACATTCTCGGGGACAAGACTGTTCCCTAGCCCCCGCAGTTTGCGTTCGCCATCCGGCTGGCCAAAAATCACGCTATTGAAGGTGTCCACTCCAATCAGGCGTGCGCCAGGCGCTTTTTGGCGGAGTCGCTCTATCGTTCCGCAAGTAGAACCGCCTGACCCTACAGACCCGACCAACGTTACGTCCGGGCCCAACATCTCCGCTATTTGGTCAGCGAAGAGCCTATAGGCTGCTGGGTTGTCGGGTGTTTCGTACTGCCGGGGCCAAAAACAAGAGTGGCCCAACTCGCTCATCCTAGCGTCTAACGCATCGAGACGGCTTCTTTGATAGCCACCCTGCTTCGCCTTTTCAATTATTATGACGACCTCGGCTCCCAAGGAGTTCAACCGGCTTTCCAGGCCTTTGTCCATCACTGGGTCTGTGAAGATTTCAAGTTGTAATCCATATTCCCGGCAGATTACTGCTAAACCCAGCGCGAAGGTTCCGCTTGAAGTCTCGAGAACTTTCATGCCGTGCGTCAGAGTCCCTCTGGCCATCGCTTGTTCGATGATGTACTTGGCGGGAAGAAGCTTCATGAACGCAAACTGCGCAACATAGAGATTTGTCTGACATTTAATGATGCTTGGAAGTGCATAGGCATCAGAGTAGCTGGAGAATGGCAGGCGTTTGCGGAGAGCGTTCATGCTGCTTACCTCACTCATAACCAGTCATCGTCAGATACATTTTTGGCGAGTTGTTGAACGCCGATACATGAGCGAGTGCGGACCGAAGCTTCCGTGGAAAGTCAGCCGTCATTCGATCAAGCAGGATTCCAATCATTGTGCCGCTGTGCGCGACTATGACCCCGAGAGCGTCAGTAGCCTCGGATGCTTTCAGCATCGAGTTAAGGTGCTTCTTTGGAGCCCGCTCCTGATGCAGGAGGGCGCTGGCCGTAGCTATTTTGCCTATTGTGACCTTGTCACCCTGCGGAATCGCTGTCCGTGCGCGGTCGAGTAATTCGTGATATTCTGCCCGTTGCTTGGCGGAGATCTCACCTCGCCGTTGATCATAGTCGACGGTTTCCACCGTCCCTCCTTCATCGATACCCACGATTGCAAGCGGCGGCATTTGCCCAAGGAAGGAGAGAAGGCGACATGCTCGCTGCTGATATGCGACCACCCCCGGGTACATCACTCCGTCGGATGGCTCGATCTCCGCCATTAGTTTCTCGATCAATGACGTTCGGATTCTACGGTTGAAGCAGCGCGCGATTGACCGTGCAGCCGCAACAAGATCCGCAGACGAACTTGCCAGTCCTTTGCCTTCGGGGAGCTCCGATTGCAAAAGCAGAATTCCTCCTGAGGCGCCGAGCGTACTCACGAGATTCTCAGCTAACCGTTTTGCTTTGAGTTTGTGGGACGGATAGACAGTCACGGATCGTGTGCCCGCAATCGGCGTGAAGTGAGCCCTCGCAAAGAGCGCTATCGGCATCGTAACCAGGAAGTGAGAATCCCGAAGAAAGGAGCCCGCCGGCAACTGGCCTTGCAGCAACTCGCCGAATGTACCGCAACAAAGAGCGCCGCTGCAGTAAGTCCTTGGCTCCTGGCCATCCTCGGCTATGTTTTGGGCCACGTCTGCGCCATCGAACGTCTGATGGTACATGTACGGCTTCCAAACTTCATCAGCGGCCGCTTGGAGAAGCTCTCTCGTCGACGCGCTCGGGTCGGTTCCGGAAAGTGCGGGATATGTCGACTTTTGGGTTGCCATATTACTTTCTCGTCAAATGCGTTGAGTGTGCTTTTAGCAAGGCACGGCCGATACTCGTCGGAACTGGCTTGGCACCCCGGATGGGATACTTTCGAGTATCCTGGGTCGCCTGCGATCCGCTCGGTGAACGTAGCATTGGCAGCGAGTTTTTTTCGCAAAGCTTCTGTGAAAATCAATTGTAAGATCTGTTGCGCTGTTGATTGCATGGAGAGGCATGTAGCCGTGCGAGGGAGGCGCCGCTCAAAACAATCAGTGATCCCGGTTTTGCCCTTGATCTGATCGGCAGCGATGCGACGAGCTCTCAACCTCTGCCGCTGCCGAAGCTCGCTGCTGTTCTGAAGTTGATTGCCATTTTGCTCTCCAGAGCTGTTGCCACAGGTTGCGCGACTTTATGCGCGGGCTTGTTTGTTTCCCTCTTAGAGAGGGCACAAAGGGTTCAAGGAAAGGAGAGCTCTCGTTTCGCGCATCTGCATGCAGTCAGCCTTCACTCAGTGTTGCCACATCACAATCAGCAAAGGTCAATAGGCAAAGGCCGTACCAGCGCGCTCAGTGCGCGTTAAGCCCGTGATTTCGCGACAAAAAGCCTCCACAACAGCCGGGATGGCCGGCTGTAATGAACCTGACATTCGTCTGTCGCTGTCAGAGTTTGGACACGCAGCACGCGCTTCGCCGCCAGAAAAATGTGGCCGCGGACGACGACGCAACATACATTAGGGTTGACGGACAAGCAGATGGAATCAAGCCTGCGTTTGCGACCACAGGGTCGTCATCATCGTCCGCTTAACGCCACCTCGCTTGAGCTTCTTGCCGTCCCGGGCTGGAGGCGGTAGCGGTCTCGCCATTTGCAATGCAATCGGCCGCTTCATCCGAGCGCCGGCTGCTCCCCCTCCCCCGCTTGCGATGAATTCCTACGTGGCAGCATAGGAGTTCTTTACGACGAAGCCGGTTCAGTTGTACGCCTCCGGCGAGAGCCGCCTTGCGCGAGCATGGCACGGTAGCGAGGCTGCGCTCTTCAGGTCGTCCTTACGAGCGTAGTTAGCAGCACAGCATGAGCCATGTGACGTTATTGACGGGCCTGAGCGTCGTCGTCGTTGGAGTGAAAAGGATCAGTGCCGGATACTGGCCGCGGCATTCGCGCCCGGAGCCACAGTGGCGGCGGTCGCGCGTCAGTACGATGTCGCGACCAGCCTGATCTATAAGTGGTGCGATGGTTTCGATTAGCGAGGCTTCGAGCAGGTGGGCATCGTCGCCGTCTTCCATGATGGCGCATGGCAGGGGATCGGCTTCGCCGCGCTCGTCGGCGACAGTTTTTGCGCGAAATAGCGCCGCCGCCCGGCGACGATTTCGAAGGTATCGGGCGTGCCGTTGGGCCGCACCAGAAGCGGCACAAGCACGCCGCGCGCGCACGGACGGCAGGATGTCGGATAGGTCTGGCGCGCGTTTGGCATGGCGCAGGTTGAGCGCCGAGACACTCAACTGGTCGAGCAAAACATGGGCAAGCTGCATGGTCTATCTCCTATTTTTTCGGGGAATTGCCCCTGCCGCGAGGCCAAAGGCCGAGCGGCGCGGACGGGGTTTTGCGCCAGCGGCGCCTTATTCCGCCCTAGTCGGCGGAAGCTCGGGAACGGAAAGCGAAAGAGCGGCGGCGGCCTGCCGCGGCTTCGGCATAGACGGAGAGCGGAAAGCGCGCCTGGAAATGCAGGTCGCGCTCGATGCCGAGGCCAAGCGGACCTTTTGCGGATGCAAGCTCGGCCAGACTGACGTTGCCGAATTCGGGGAAGCCGAAGCCGAGATCGCAAAGGCCGAACAGCGTGTCGCCATCGGCGTCGAGTTCGGTCAAAAGCCACGTGGCGGCACCTGTCGGATTAAACAGTTTCACAACGGGAAAATGGTCGATGTCGGCGTCGGCGGCGCCATTGGCTAGCAGTCGTGCGCGCAGTGGATCGGTGATCAGGATCATGGAAAGACTCCTTGTCAGAACAGGTCGAGTTGATTTCTGCTGGCTTCATCGAAGAGGCCGATATCGAGCGGCTTTTGCGCCGCGCGCGGACACATCGGCGCGTCCATCAGGAGGGTGAGCCGATCGCGCGTGGTGATCGGTCGGCCGGACACCGGGAATGAGCATCTGCTCGCCTTGCGGCGTCGGCTCGGTCGCGGTCAGTTGAGGATCGCGCATCGTCATGCCGCAATCCCTTCCTGCGCCTCGCCTTCGGCATCGGCCTGAAGGCCAAACAGGAAATCGGCGGCCTTGGAGGCAAGACTGGCGGCACGGAAGATCGCGCGGTTGTCCTCGCGCAGCACCTTTAGCCATGAGCCGATGTAATCGGCATGACGCACGGTCGGCTCGATACCGAGGTTGCTGCAGACGAAGGCGGCAGTGATTTCGGCGACCAATTCTTCACGCGCGTAAGCCTTGGAGCCGAACGAGCCGGAGAGGTCGCGAGCAAGCCGCGTTGGGTGGCCGGTCCAGTGGCCAAGCTCGTGAAAGCAGGTCCGGTAATAGTCGATCTGCTGATGGAACGCCGGCTGCGGCGGCACCTGAATGTGGTCGCTGCCCGGCATGTAGAAAGCGCGATCGCCGCCGACCCTGAAATCCG
>NZ_JAMYKU010000039.1:0-47096 GCF_040317575.1 Mesorhizobium sp. M1423 | reverse complement strand
CTCCAAAATTCTTATGCCGTCCGCACCTGCGGTCGAGCGTGTCGCGCCAACATCGTTTGGGCAACCCAACGCATACCTTCCGGTCCGGAAACTGCTTACGCGTTTCATCGTCTATTCGGCAGTGGAAAATTAGGCCGATTTGGCAGTGCTCAGATTCGCGTAGCTGTCCTGCGTTCCGCTCGGAGAGGATGGCGAGTGGTTGCGGCAACTGCGCCTCAAGCTGGCGACGGCCGTCTGCAGCGTGCTGCTGCGGAGCAGCGCTGGGGCTGCGTTCGTCCGGACCATCGCAAGACCGCTTAATTAAATCCGGCCTGGAGACAGACCAACGCCGGCGCAACCTCACTCTGAAACCAAAAGACAATATCGATGACCTCCAACAGCTTATGCTCCCAAGGGTTCAAGCGCCTGCAAACATTCGCCATGCCAATTTCGCCATCGCCGCTTCGATAATGACGGCGCCATCAATTTCATGGAGCAAGCTTTGCCGCCAGGGTTCTGCCCGATGACCGCGACCAGGCTCGTGCATACCTCGATCACCATCACCAAGATCCTGCGAGACGCGGAAGAGGCAAGCCGCTCATGAACTGGCTAGAAGACTCCAAAACCCAAAAGCCGCTGATCGATGCGTGCTGCAGTAACGAAGTGTAACCGGGTTCCCACTACAAGAAACTCAAACCGCGCAAGACCGCTGATCGATACGACCACGATCTTCAAGGGTCTTGCCCTAATGGAAGCCGCCCCAATGGAAATCGCCACGAACGGCCATACGAGTAGCCATCTGATGACGTCACGGCGCTTTGCGCCTCTCTTCTGGACGCAGTTCCTGTCCGCCTTCAACGACAATTTCCTCAAGAACACGCTGGTGTTCCTTATTCTGTTTACCTTGGCGGCGGACAAGGCTGCATCACTGGTCACGCTGGCGGGTGCCGTCTTCATGGCTCCTTTCCTGCTCCTGTCCGCCGTTGGTGGCGAGATCGCCGACCGGTTCGACAAGGCGCTCATCGCCCGTCGGCTGAAATTCACCGAGATCGCCGCTGCGGCTGTCGCTGTCGTTGGAATCACGCTGTCGTCGATCCCGGTGCTGATGATCGCGTTGCTCATGTTCGGCATCATCTCGGCACTGTTCGGACCGATCAAGTACGGCATCCTGCCGGATCATCTCGAGCGCAAGGAATTGCCCCGCGCCAATGCCTGGATCGAATCGGCAACCTTCGCCGCCATCCTCGGCGGCACTATCGCCGGAGGCGTCGTCTCGGCCGATGGCATTGGCGTCTCGGTGTTCGGGCCGATCATGATGATCCTTGCCGTGGCCTGTTGGTTTGTCAGCCGCTACATTCCGTCCACCGGTTCTGCGGCTCCCGACCTAGTCATCGACAAAAACATCTTTCGCTCGACCTGGCGACAGGTGAACGGTTTGCGTGCCGACAAGCGGATCTGGCGCGCCGGACTGATGACGTCGTGGTTCTGGCTGATCGGGGCCATTGTCCTTTCGATCTTGCCTACGTTGGTCAAGGATTCGCTCGGTGGCGGAGAAATCGCTGTCACCGCCTATCTCGCGGTGTTCGCCGTCTCGATCGCCATCGGCTCTGCCATAGCCGCATGGATGTCGCAGGGCCGCATTGTGCTCTTGCCAGCCCCGGTTGGCACTGCGTTGATGGCACTATTCGGCTTGGACTTGGCCTGGACCATCTGGAGTATGCAGCCTTCGGTCAGGGCCGAAACGCTCGCAATATTCTTCGCCGGGCCAAACACGATCCATGTTGCGATCGACCTTGCCGGCATGGCTATTGCCAGCGCCTTTCTTGTCGTACCGACCTTCGCCGCCGTACAAGCCTGGGCGCCCGAAGCCAGCCGCGCTCGCGTCGTCGCCGCGGTGAGCATCGTCAATGCAGGCTTCATGACGGGGGGCGGCATACTTGTCGCCGCGATTCAAGCAGCGGGCGTCTCCACTGGAGGTATCCTGTTCGGCCTCGCCGCACTCAACGTGGTCGCCGCCTGGCTGATGCTGAGATATCTGCCAACCAACGCCTTCCGCGACTTCGTTTCCATTCTGTTCCGAGCCTTCCATCGTCTGGAAGTGGAGGGGCTGGACAACCTCAAGGCGGCCGGCCCGGCACCCATCCTGGCGCTCAACCATGTCAGTTTCCTCGACGGCCCACTGGCTTTGACGCTGACGGATGAGGAGCCGGTGTTTGCCATCGACTACACCATCGCCCAAGCCTGGTGGATGAAGCCGTTCATGAAACTTGCGCGCGCCCTGCCGCTCAATCCGGCCAAGCCGATGTCGACCCGCACGCTTATCAAGGCCGTGCAAGGCGGCGATCCGCTTGTCATCTTCCCCGAAGGCCGGATCACCGTGACCGGTGGCCTGATGAAGGTCTATGACGGTGCCGCCATGGTGGCCGACAAGACCGGCTCGATGGTCGTGCCAGTGCGCATCGACGGCCTGGAGAAGAGCTATTTTTCGCGGCTGAGTTCGCTGCATGTGCGCCGCCAGCTGTTCCCAAAAGTCAAGGTGACGATACTAGAACCGGCCAAACTTGAAGTACCGCCGGATCTCAAGGGCCGGAAGCGCCGCGCAGCGGCGGGTGCTGCCCTCTATCAGGTCATGTCGGATCTCGTCTTCCGCACCCAGGACATCGACAAGACTGTGCTGGAGAAGATCATCCAGACGGCGAACGAACGCGGCATGAAGCAACTGGCCGTGCAGGACCCCGTCACCGGTTCGCTGAGCTACGGCAAGCTGCTGACAGCCGCCGCCGTGCTTGGCGAGAAATTCAAGAACCTCTATGCCGGCCAGCAGACGCTCGGCATCATGCTGCCCAACGCCAACGGCGCCTGTGCGACGCTGCTCGGCGTCATGTCCGCCGGCAAGGTTCCGGCGATGATGAACTTCACTGCCGGTGCGGCCAACATCCTCTCCGCTTGCAAGGCCGCCGAGGTGCGCACCGTGCTGACTTCACGCGCCTTTGTCGAACAAGCGAAACTCGGCGCCGTGGTCGAGGAACTCGGCCGCTCGGTCGACATCGTCTGGCTCGATGATCTGCGGGCCACCATTGGCCTCAAGGACAAGCTGCTCGGCCTTCTGCGCAAGAGCGCACCCCGGGTCGCCCGCAAGCCCGAAGATCCGGCGGTGATCCTGTTCACCTCAGGTTCCGAAGGCACGCCCAAGGGCGTGGTGCTCACCCACCGCAACATCCTGGCCAATGCCGCCCAGGCCGCCTCGCGTATCGACTTTCATTCGGGCGACAAGGTTTTCAATGTGCTGCCGATCTTCCATTCCTTCGGCATGACGGCGGGCACGGTGCTGCCGCTGATCTCGGGCGTGCCGGTCTATTTCTATCCCTCCCCGCTGCACTATCGCATCGTGCCGGAGTTGGTCTACGCATCGAACGCGACGATCATCTTCGGCACCGATACGTTCCTCAGCGGCTATGCGCGTACGGCACACCCTTACGACTTCCGCTCAGTGCGCTATTGCTTTGCCGGCGCGGAACCGGTCAAGGCTTCTACGCGCGCGACTTATATGGAAAAGTTCGGCCTGCGCATCCTCGAAGGTTATGGCGTGACCGAAACCGCGCCCGTGATCTCCATCAACACGCCGATGTACAACCGCTCCGGCAGTGTCGGCAAAATCATGCCCGGTATGGAGTATCGCCTGGACCCGGTGCCTGGCGTCGAGGATGGCGGACGGCTTTTCGTGCGCGGGCCCAATGTCATGGCAGGCTATCTGCGCACCGAGAAGCCGGGCGTGCTCGAGCCGCTCGAAGACGGCTGGCATGACACCGGCGACGTCGTCGCCGTCGACGACGTCGGCTTCATCACCATTCGAGGCCGAGCGAAGCGCTTTGCCAAGATCGGTGGCGAGATGGTTTCGCTGGCCGCCGTCGAGGCGCTGGCGGGCGAATTGTGGAAAGGCTCGCTCTCGGCGGTCGCCGCCGTGCCAGATGTGCGCAAGGGCGAAAAGCTGGTCCTCATTACCGAGGCCGTCAACGCCACGCGTGCCGAATTCCTGGCCTTCGCCAAGGCCATCGGCGCCATGGACCTGATGGTGCCGGCCGAAGTGCGCGTCGTTGCGAAAGTGCCTGTCCTCGGTTCAGGCAAGCTCGATTTCTCCGCTGTGACCAAAATGGTGAGCGGCTATGACATGAAAACCCAAGCGGCTTGACAATAGCCGACTGAGGAAGTCGGCCTGTTTGCTCAATCAGGTGAAACTATGAGCTAGACGCGGATGCATGCAGTTTCGAACGAGGCTTCGACTCGTTTTTGCGGCTAACTTTTTTGTGTATCTCGGTTGGGAACACGGGACCGCCGCGAAAGTTCGGTGCACGCAGCGAATTCCTCCCCTCCGGGTATTGCTGCAGATCGGTATCCCGATCGGCCCGCGCCCCCCGCAAGGGCGCGGGCGTTGGCGCGTTGCTGTGGTGCTTATGCCATCTACTTCGATCCGCAAAACGGAATATGATCCCGACAGCAAAACCCTCTCGGTGTGGTTTGTCGCCAGCGGCAAACGGTACGAATTTGAGGACGTGCCGCCGGACATTTACGCCGAATTCCGAGCCGCCTTCGCTAAGGGTCGCTACTTCAACGACCACATCCGAAATCACTTCCGTTACCGGCTTGTTGCTACCGACGACCGGTGAGGACCTTTGGAGGAGGGATAGCGCATCCCCCGTTTGAGGGATGCGTTCCGGCGTACCAAAACTTAGACCTGTGTCGTGAGCAAGGGGTCGACTGCCGGCGCAGGGGGTCTAGAGTTCATACCTCCCATGATGCCTACTCTGGTAGCGAAGCCGCCCCAGGGCGACGGATGGACTCATGAGGTCAAGTTCGACGGCTACCGCTCCCAGATCATCATCGACGCCGGCCGGGTGCGCGTCTTCACCCGTCGCGGGCTCGACTGGACGTCGAAATACCGCGACCTCGCCGCAACAGCTAAAACGCTGGACGTTGAGAACGCCATCATCGACGGCGAAATCATCGTTCTCAACGACAAGGGCCTGTCCGACTTTGCCGAGCTGCGAAAAGCGATCACGCGACGCCAGCACGATCTCTATTTCGTCGCCTTCGATCTGCTGTACCTCAACGGTCACGATCTGCGCGAGATGGCGATGGAGCAGCGCCGCGAGATCCTGGAGGGCATCATCCCGTTAGACATCCGCATCCAGTTTAGCCAGGCGCTGCCGGGCGAGGCGAACGCCATCTATCACCTCGTCGATCAGGCCGGCCTGGAAGGCATGGTATCGAAGCGCCTCGGCAGCAGATATGTCAGCGGCCCGACCACAAACTGGCTGAAAACCAAATGCTATACGATTGGTGAATTCGAACTGCTCGGCGTTGAGCGGGAGCAAGGCAAGCCCGCCTTCGCCCTGATGGCGGAGCCCGGCACGCGCAAATATGTCGGCAGCGCTTTCGTCAGCATCAACCGCGAAATGCGCGAGCGGCTATGGAAGCGGGCGAAGGAGCATGCCGGCCCGCCGCCGAAGGACATGCCCAAACGGCCGGCGACGCAATGGGTCAAGCCAGGGATTAAGGCGCGCATCAAGTACCTGAGAGGTGAGGAAGACCTGCGGCATGCCTCCCTGCAGGATTTCTGGGACGAGGGTTAGTGCGGGTCTCGGAACCAATGCCTTTTGCGCATCGCCAACGCTTCTTTGAACGCGCGCGCCGCTCCGTCGCATGCCGCCTTCGAAGGACCATTGCACTTGAGAATGATCTCAGCCGTCCTGACAGTTAAGCCGTGCCTTTCGGCGAACTCTGCGGCGCTATAAGGATCGTCTTCAAGCGCGGATCTCGCTTTCGCCATTATGTGGCTTTCCTGAACAACTCAAGAAGTGTCGCCTCCTCGGTGCAGCCGTTGCCGAAGAGCGAAATGAGCGTCGCTGCCAGCCCATCTACTTCCGGGGATGATGGATCGAGCTTTCGCTCGCTGCAAACCTGATCGAAGACCCGCTGACAAATTGCGAGATCGTTGGGATAGAAACCATGGCCCGAAGGGCGCCCCAGCATCTGACTCACTCCCTCCCAAAGGAGCCGCGAGTTAGAAACAAATTCAACTACCGCTCGTAAGGGGAGTCAATGACACCGGAAGGAGTGTTAAAAACATACAATCTGAGCATCTCGTCAGTTGTCTTTTCGGGGAGCTTAGTATACCAGTAGTTACCGTCACCAAAGGGGGCGGTGTCCCTATGGTTGACGAAATCGAGCATAATAAGGCTACGATGACCGGTGCGGTAGTGAAGCGCTTAGTGCAAGAAACCGGCATTTCCGAACCACAAGCCAAAGACCTTGTAAGCCTGATAGGAAACAATTGGTCATCGCTTCTACGTGAAGCCCGCTTTCTGCGTGGAACCCGCTAATCGCGCGTCAGCCGCTCGACCGTTTCCACGATCGCCTTTGCAAGTGCCTCGCCCTCATGCACCGGCAGCGGGCCGTAGAGCAGGTTGACCGCTTCTTCGCTTGGCAGAACGCCGGCGGGGCAGGTCAGCTCAATCGCCATGCGAACGAGCTGCAGGCCAGTTCTTTCCCCATATTTGTAGTTCTCATCCATCGCCAGGATACTGGCGCTGGGCTGGCGATCGTCAAGACGGCGCCATTTCGACTGGATGTTCGAGCTGCCCGAAACCCCAGGACCTAAGTCTGACCGCCTTGGGCTATGGTCCTGCGCACAATAGCGCCTGGAACTTGCACGGCGGGTTGAAGTTGATAGCGTTGTCATGCGTATCCTAGTCCCTTCATGCGCTGATAGGGTCCGCTCCCACTGCTCGCACAGTGGCGAGCGGACCCTCGATCGCGCCCGCCTCCAGGAAGCCGCCAAGACCCTGCGACCCCGAACGAAATAAGAACAAAAATGCCAAGAGCGCCTTGACCGGAGAGGAATTTGTTCCTTATTTCTGTTTCAATCTGAGGCGGGAAGGAATGGTCGCGAAGTGCCAAAAGCGCTGGTCGGCGAAGCTATGGCAAACACAGCGGAGGACAATTTCCGGATCGAGGTTTGGGACCGCGAGGAGAAGGCGCTCGTTGAGACGATAAGTCGATCGCCGGATTCGAGCGTCAGCCAGGCCGCCTGGCAGGCAGCTATCAGGCGCCGGCCGGGGATGCTGCTGATCCACTACCACAGCCGGCATGTGATGGAGAAGATCGTTACACCGGGCGAGCCCACGGTGCCGCCGCATACCATCGTTGCGGGTAGCGTGCACACCGGCCTCGACGTATCGCTTGGCGATCTGCGCGAATGGCACACGCTGCGCGCCTGGTGCAAAAACTGCTCACATCATGCCGAGGTGAAGGCCGCTGGCCTGGTCCGGCGCTATGGCAAAGATGCGCTGTTCAGCACGGTCGAAAGGGCCCTGTTCTGTACGAGCTGTGACAGAGGCGGCCCGGTCAGGTTGGAGATCCACAAGCTGCCGAGGAACTGAAGCGCTCGCCTCGTGGGGAAGGTGGCCGGCGCCGCTTGGGGAGCGTTGGGGTAGTTTGCCTGAATAGGCGCCGGCCGGGCGGATTGGGGTCCGCCGCGGTGAATAGTACCGAACTTGGTGATTCAGGTAATTCCGCGATCACGGAAGACGGCCTACGCGCACCCGTCGGTTTCGCTTTCCTCGTCAACCGTCTTCACTGCCAGGTAGGCGTTGGTTTCCAGCCGCTCGCCAAAGCACAACCTGGATGAGGTCCATTCGGCCAATTTTCATCTCAGCGGCCGATGGAATTGGGCGCGTCCTTCGTGGGCTCCAGTCAATGCGCTGCGATTCAAGATGGTCGGAAGATCGGCCCGCGACATCCGCGGTGCGGTCCGCGGCGTTCTCGATCTCTTCGGCAATGGAGATTCGGCTCATCCCGCCTCGCCCTCGTCCTCGTGGTCTTTACCTAGGACTGGTTTCGGCAGCTTGGGAACCAATTTCCACATTTCGGAAACTGCTCGACATGATCTCTGCGGCTTATCCGAGTGAGCTCATCGAACCGGTCTTCATCATATGCGTGCACGGACACCACAGGATATGACGGATTGTCCCGGGAATGACACACCGCAGGCCATCCAGATCGGGTCCGGATCATCAGTTTAACGGGAGGGCCCATGGGGCGGGTCAGCGGGGTCTCACCTCCAACCTGGGAACAAAAACCGTCGGCTCATCCGGCTCTCGTCGGATCCGGTCTCTGAAGTTTTGAAACAGAAACCCGCGCCGATCCCCGCAGCGACACAGAGCGGCCCCACCCAGCCGCCTCGATCCAATCCACCGACACCACCGCATAGAATGCCAGCCGTCCTTGCACACGCTGACCCCGACGAATGGCGATAGGCAATCCTTGAGACGATGAACGTCAGAAAGCCCACTGCGATGGGATGGCCTGCAATCGCCCTCATGGTCAGTCATCAATCTCGTTGCCGTCGTCATCCTCGTCGGATCCGCGGTTGGGATCTTCGAGGTACGTTTGGCAGCCCTCGTTGAACGATTGGCTGTTTGAGCTGCAAGCGCTTTCGTCGCTGATCCCGTTCTGCTGAGCCCAATCATAGCCAGCCTTGTGGCCCGAGCAGTCTTCGGTGCAATCGTTGCCGCCAAAGGTCTCCTGAGCATTGGCCCCGCCGCACCAAACGAACAGCATCAGCGCAAAAGCGAATTTTTTTATAGTTCCTTCTCCTATCCATCACATGCGCACCCATGCGCCTTGTGGCAGTTCTTCTCCCTCGAGATGCAGCTATCGCCGCACGCCTTGCCGGCGGAGCACGTCTTGCAGCAGCCCTCGATCGGGATTGTCGACCAGGGTATTGGCGGATCCGGGCGCATGACGATCGACGCCGTCGGCATCAGCATGCCGGCGATCGCCGCAGCGGCGACGAGTCGAAACATGGTTGCCCCCTTCCCAAGGAAGGAGGATCAGAGCATTTGTGACGGCTCAAGTCGAGGGAGGTGCAAACGTGATGAAATGCAAGGTTTTCGCCCACTGTCTCACGGTGGAGGGCTCTTCTTTCATCGTGACATCCAGCCGTCCGGCCGTTGTCTGAGCGCATTGTCTCGTTGAGTTGCCGAAGCCGCTCTTTTCTCGCCGCCTCGGCCGCGTCCGACGCAATCTGCTTTGACCGATCACCATCCGGCAACCGCAAAGGGACGGCGAACACGACCCGGCTGACCGTCTGCGATCGGCGTGGCGATGAGAAGCGGCGAGCTGACGCCGAGCGCGGCCATGGCTTTTGCGGCACCGTCGAAGTGGCTCGCCAGCTCAAGGCCTTCATGCAGGAAGAGCAGTGAGAGCAGCAGGCGACCCGTCAGCAGGGTCAAGTCGCTAAGGTGTAATTTCGAGGCGATTTGTGTCGTTGTCACGATTGGCTCCAGCAAGGAAAGAAGTGGCAGGCGCTGTGCAGCGCCTGCCTGGTTTATTTTGTCACTTTCTCAATCTGGTCGGCGAGCTCGGGCTGCGCGAGATGACGGGCACGGGAAGGTTTCGGGCATGGGGAATTGTTTAGTCCGCAGGCCATTCGCGGCTAACTTTACGAAATTATCGAACTTGACGAACTTACGATCTGCAACCATATTGGTGACAGCAGGAGGTTGTCATCATGGCCGCTCCAAAACGCAGCAATCATGGCGGGACCGCATCGCATGCGGGGGTCGCCACCCTGAGCTTCACCGCAAAGCTTCCGGCACAGGCAGCCTTCAAGAAGGTATTGCTCGAACGCTATCAGGAAGCGATCGCACGCAGCCGCAAGATCGGCCACCGCGTATCGTTCCGGGTAGAGGTCGATCCGGCGGCTGATGCGCAGACGATCACTCCGGTCGAAGAGCAACCGATCGCTTCAGACGATAGCTTTCCCGTCGAGGACACGGGCAGGCCCGATGCCGAACTCGAGGCGGCTCTTGCCGAAGCGCGCGCGCGTGGCCACAAGCGTGTCGCCGAAATTGTCGCCGGCGAGGAGATGCTGAGCGCGGAAGCCTTTGCCAAACTGCTCGGCACGTCGCGCGTGACCGTCAACGTCAGGCGGCAAAGCGGACAGGTGCTCGGGATCGATGGCGCCAAACGCGGTTTCCGCTTTCCTGTCTGGCAACTCGACAAGGACGGTCGTCCCTTCGGCGCATTGCCGGCGCTGCATGCCATGTTGGGCAATAGCGCCTGGGCCGTCTATCGGTTTCTGGTGTCGCGCCATGGCGCCCTCGACGGCCGGACTGGCCTTCGAGCCCTTCAACAAGGCGATGACGCCTCGGTTTTGGCCGCGGCGGAAGGCATGGCCAGGGGCAATTTCGACTGAATGCCCGGCGTTCCACCTCCACCCGATTTCGGGCGTGCAAACCTCGAAATCGAGACCATACCGCGGGGTCGGACGTTCGGTCGGATCTACTGGAGCACCTACCCCGATCCGTTGGGATACGGGAAGTCGCCGAGCCGGTTCAGCGATCCTCGACGCCTCGGTGACGCCAACCGGTTTGGCGTTCTTTACCTCGGCGACTCCCTGAAGGTGTGCTTCCTAGAGACCGTGCTCCGCGACCGCCGCGAAGGGATACTTGACGATCTTCCAAAGAGGAGGTGGAGCTGACCCGACGGCGCTATGCGGAGATCGCGACCACGACAGACCTACGCCTGGTCGATCTCAGAGGCGACAATGCCGTTCGGATGGGTGTGCCGACCGATGTCGTCCGGGCACAGCGCCAGAACCTGGCACGCCGGTGGTCACTGGCGTTTCACGAGCACCCATCTGAGCCCGACGGGATCATTTATCCCTCGCGCCTCAATGAGGCGACCAATCTTGCCATCTACGATCGCGCGGTACCGAAGCTTCAGCCGAAGCGTGTTGTGACGCTTCTTGGCGCGCCAGGGCTGGCCCAGGTTATGGAGGATTTCAGGGTGGGGTTGGTGTGAAGATGCAGCTCGTATCCGCATCGCTTGGCGAAGATGGCTGTAGCGCCAGAAGCGTCCACTAAGCCG
Source organism: Mesorhizobium sp. M1423 (assembly GCF_040317575.1). NCBI lineage: Bacteria > Pseudomonadati > Pseudomonadota > Alphaproteobacteria > Hyphomicrobiales > Phyllobacteriaceae > Mesorhizobium > Mesorhizobium sp. M1423. Next base: position 36,185 of record NZ_JAMYKU010000039.1, on the reverse strand, counting down.
GAGCAACGGAACGACCGGTGTGGGGGCCGCAGGCCGACTGTCCGCTCATGGGCGTCGAGGGTTGAATAGCTGCCGTAAAGCGGCTGAGCTCGACGGCGGCTTCTGGCCCGATTCGGACGCTCCAAATCCGTTCGATGAACGTCCGGAACAGTGGTGGATAGCTGCCCGCCAATGGGCAGCATATAGATCGGAAGGGGGCGATCTAAAGAATTAGATTTCTCTGGCCATGCTGTAACCGCCTGGCGGTGTTTTTCGCAGCTCTTGACCTTCCAGTAGCTGGAAGGACTATCTCTCGATTTCAACCGACGAGGAGACGCCAATGAACATCGGAACCGCTTCCGAAAAGTCCGGCCTGCCGCCGAAAACAATCCGCTATTACGAGGAAATCGGGCTCCTGAAGGCCGGCCGTGCAGGAAACGGATATCGCGACTATTCAATGTCAGACGTGCATCGGCTGCGTTTCCTGCAGCGCTCGCGCAGCCTGGGCTTCTCTGTCGAGGAATGCCGCCAACTCCTGTCGCTCTACGGCGACAAGGAGCGCGAGAGCGCCGACGTCAAGGCGATCGCGGAGGTCAAGCTCGCGGAAATCGATCGCAAGATCGCGGAGCTTGCGAGCCTGCGCGACACGCTCAGGCATCTCGTTCACAATTGCCACGGCGACGAGCGGCCGGATTGCCCGATCATCGACGGCCTTGCGGGAAGCGGCACGGTCCAGTGAGGCGCATCACCGTCATCGCCGCGGTCCTGTTCGTGACCGGCGTCGCTGGAACAGCGTTGTCAGGAACGGCCGTCACCCCGGTTGTCGCGGAACGCCAGGCGGCGATGAAGGCGATGGCGGACGCCGCCAAAACCATCTCCGGGATTTTTGACGGGAAGCTGGCCTATGACGCGGCGACGTTCAAGGCGGCCGCCGAGACCATCCGCCACCGGTCCGGAAAGGCGATGGTTGAGAGTTTCCCAGGGGGCTCGTTTGGCGCGTCGTCTGCTGCGAAGGTGGAGATCGAACAGTCCCGCGAGGAATTCACAGCACTTGCCCGCCATCTCCAAGACCTGGCGGCTGAGCTGTCATTGGCGGCTGACAATGCTCCCGACGGCATTACCGAATCGATGAGGATGGCGCCGGGTATGGCCATGGGTAGCAGCCTTCTCGGGAAGCGGGCTGGCGTGGCGGCCGAGGCCGATCCTTCGAAGATGCCAGCCGAACATCTGTTCCACCTGATCTTGCAGGAGTGCACGAATTGCCACGCCAAGTTCAGGGAGAAGCGGCAGTAAGCAAGGGCATCGACTTCATGCGACGCCGGACTAGGTGACGAGGACAGCAAACCGACAGGAATCCTACAATGTTCGTACAGCCCGTCGACTACTTCCTTGCAGTCTGGTTCGTTCTTGCGGGCGTCAGTACGGCTTATGTGGCGTGGGATCAGTTCCGCAACAATCCCGAACCCGTAGTGATGAAATGGGGCTTTATCCTGGTCACGCTCTATATGGGACCGCTGGGGCTGTTGATTTACGTGCTGGCCGACAAGGAGCCGCGGCCGGGCGAGCACGAGGCGTTCACGGAGCCGCTCTGGAAGCAGGGCGTCGGCTCGACGATCCACTGCGTCGCCGGAGACGCTACGGGCATCATCCTCGCAGCGGCAGTCACCGCCGCCCTTGGGCTGCCGATGTGGATCGATCTCATCGTGGAATACGTTGCCGGGTTCGCCTTCGGCCTGTTCATCTTCCAGTCGCTGTTCATGAAGTCGATGATGGGCGGCACCTATTGGGAGAACGTCCGCAAGAGCTTCGTGCCGGAATTCATCAGCATGAACTTCATGATGGCAGGCATGGCTCCGGTGATGAGCTTCCTGATGATGGGCAGCGACATGCGGGCCATGGAGCCGACCGAACTCCTGTTCTGGGGCGTCATGTCATTCGGCGTGATCGTTGGATTCATGACGGCATATCCGTCGAACGTGTGGATGGTAGCCCGTGGCCTCAAGCACGGTCTGATGACGCAACGCGAGCAGGAATTCGACAAGGCGGAGGAAGGCAAGCGCGAGCACGCGCACGCCAGCGCGGAAGCCAAAGCAACGGGACACCGTCACGACGAGAAAGAGCATGAGCCCGAAGCGGCGGAAGATCGCCCGGGAAATGGCGCTCGCGCCTGCCTGCAGGAACACGCCAACCCTGGACGTCACGGTCCCGACGGCAATCCGGGCCCAGGCCATCACGGATCATCCGGGCACGGATCGGCGCACGCCGAGCAGGGCATCGCTGTTTTCGCGGCGATCGGCCGCCATCCGCTCCATCCTATGCTGGTGCCGCTTCCGATCGGATTCTTCGTCGCGGCACTGCTTGCCGACCTCGCTTTTTGGGTGACCGGGTCGCCGGGCGCGGCGAGCGCAGCCGCATGGCTGGTCGCCGGGGGTGTCGTCAGCGGCACCGTCGCCGCCGCTGCGGGCCTTGCCGACTTTTTCGGAAACGCTGAGATACGTGCGCTCTACCACGCGCGCTATCATCTCGCCGGAAACCTGGCGGTCTTGGCGATCGGGGCGGTCAGTCTGTGGGTGCGCGCCTCGACAGCAGGGGCCGAAGCAGTGCTGCCCTGGGGCCTGTTTCTGTCGGTCGTCATCGTCGCGCTCCTGGGATTCACCGGGTGGCACGGCGGCGAGATGGTCTTCGGTCACGGCGTGGGCATGCGGCCGCATCGCCATGGAGCACGGCACGGGGCCCCTCAGCAGAGGTCCGGATCCGGCCACGGCGCGCATGGTGAAGGCGGAAACGGATCGCATGGTCCGCACGGCGGCCACGGCATGGAACCGGACGCGACCGTGCCGCAGCTCGCGGCGGTCAGCGGCGTTTCCATGCTCGCGCTGGCGCTGGGCATGGTCGCACCCGCCAATTGGGTGAATCTCACCCTCAGCGCCCGCGACGTCGGCGGCGCAATAATGCCTCCCGGCATGATCATGGACCGCGATACGCCCGCGGAAGCGATGCTGGACATGGCCGCCGTGCATCCCCGCCTGATCAGCGCCAGCTATGGACTGGACGTTCGCGGCGACCGGGAACTGGAACCCAGGATCGACAACGGGGTGAAGGTGTTCGACCTGGAGACGTCCGTCATCCGCTGGGCGATCCTGCCGGACGTGAACGTCGACGCCTACGCGATCAACGGCCAGGTTCCGGGCCCAAGGCTGCATATCCGGCAAGGCGACCGCGTTCGCATCAACGTCACGAACCGCTTGCCGGAGAGCACGACCATCCACTGGCACGGGTTGATCCTACCTAACGAAATGGACGGCCCGGCCGAGATCACGCAGGAACCGATCCCGCCCGGCGGCAGCTATCGATACGAGTTCACGGCGGGCCAATCGGGGACCTACTTCTATCACTCGCACGACCATGTCGACCGCCAGCAGGCGCTCGGACTCTACGGGGCGCTGATCATCGATCCCGCGAATGCGGAAGACGAAATTCCGGCCGACCACGACTATGTGATCCAGCTGCAGGAGTGGCTGATGCGGGAGGGCCTGACGTTTCCATCGATGCCGATGGACGGCGGCCAGCCGAACTACTTCACCATCAACGGCCGCGCCTATCCTTCGACGGACACGATCAGGATGAAGGTCGGCGAAACCCTGAAAGTGCGCTTCATCGGCACCAACAACGGGTTCATCCATCCCATGCACATCCACGGCGGTCCGTTCGAGGTCATCGCCCGCGACGGCGAGACCATCCCGGAGTCGGCACGTTTCCTCGCCGACACAGTCAACGTCGGTCCAGGACAGCGCTACGATGTCGTCTGGGAGGCACGCCGGCCCGGCAAATGGCTCATTCACTGCCATATCGGGCATCACACCACCAACAACAACGTCGAAGAAAAGGGTGGTGGCGGACTGATGGTCGTGATCGATGTGCACCCCTGAATCCCGTCCTGCGAGGCCAAAGCTAGATGGACGCTTTTGCCGTTTACGGCGGCCTGTTTGCTGCTGCCTTCGCCGCGGCGACCATCCTTCCGGCGCAGTCGGAGGGCGTCCTTGCAGGACTCCTCGCTACAGGTTCCTTCTCGCCAGCAATGCTGGTCCTTGTCGCCAGCACAGGAAACATCCTCGGTTCGACCGTGAATTGGGCTCTGGGCAGAGGGATCGAACGATTCCGGGACAGGCCCTGGTTTCCGGTGCCTCCCGCAGCGCTCGACCGCGCCACGCGCTGGTATCGCCGCTATGGAAGATGGTCGCTCCTGTTGAGCTGGGTGCCGATAGTCGGCGATCCCCTGACCGTGGTCGCGGGGGTTCTGCGCGAGCCCCTGTGGAGCTTCGTCGCTATCGTCGCCGTCGCGAAGGTCACGCGGTACCTGGCGGTCGCCGGGGCTGTGCTGAGCCTGATGTAACCGACCATGCAGGGGATAGTAACATGCAGTTGCGTTCACTTTTGTTTGCACTGCAACAAAATGGGCGCAGGTTGCCTTGACAAATCAGGCGAACAATTGTCCCAAGGGCGCGATGACGAATGTTGGTCGAATCTCGATCTTGGGAAACATACCGCTCCGAGCAATCCTGGCGGTCGTGTTCCTGGTCATGTCGGCTCTTCAGCCCGGTCTGTTTGCCACGGCCAACGCCACGGGGTTTCACAGCGACGCAGGGATGAATCTCCCTGCCGAAGACCACTCCCACGAGATGGGTGGTCACAACCACGGCGCCGCTGCCGACGATTCGGATATGTCAGAGCACGACCACGGCACGAAGAATTCCAGCGACAAAACCTGCGAAGTCCATTGCGCGCCGGCACATGCGGTGCCGGTCGAATGCCCTGACTTGGAGCATGTCGTCTCCCGCTGCTTTGCGTCGGTCGTTGCCGTTACTCTGCCGCTTGGCGAATACACAGCGCTGATAAGACCCCCCAAACATCTGAACTGACGCGCCCTCTTCGGGCGTTCGCGCGCTGCGTCGGGAATCCGTTCCCCCGCGGCCAAACGCACACGTCATGCTTCAGGTCTACAATGAAAATCGCAAGCTCCGCGATGCTGCTCGCATCGCTGTTAGTTGCCGGATGTACGGCAACCACGCCGGACATCCTGCCTGCCTTCAATCCGGCCGATCCCGCAATGGGCGTCCGTGATGCGCACTACCACCCAGTCGTCGTCGACTATCGCCACCGGGAGCCAGTCGATCCGCGGAATTGGCGGCGTCTCAATCAAGAACGTTCTCCCGCGAACCCGGGAGCCGGATCATGACGCGCCGGTTCCTGATCATAGCTTCGGTGGTGACCATTCCGCTGATCGCAGCCGGATGCACGACCAGCGGGGCTCTTGATGGAATCTCAGCCCCGATGGCTGGCTTCACGACAGTCGCGGCGCGTGCCGAATCCGTGACCGGCAAGCAACCCGTGTGGGTGCAGTCCAGCGAGGAAGCGCGGATGGTTTCGGAGCGCGTGAAGCGCCTTGTCCAGAAGAAGACGATCGCCCCGGACACCGCGGTGCAGGTCGCCTTGCTCAACAACAAGGGCCTGCAGGCCGCTTACGCCGAGATCGGCCTGTCGGCGGCTGACATGTGGCAGGAAACGATGCTCGTCAATCCGACGATCTCGGTCGGCATGATCGGCGTCGATCCTGTGCGGACGATTGAAGGAGCGGTGGTCAGCAACATCCTTGCGCTGGCGACCCACAAGCGGCGCGTCGCAGTCGCGGATGCACGTTTCCGCCAGGCCCAGCTCCGCGCCGCCGAAGAAACGCTACGACTGGCCGCGGACACGCGGCGGGCCTGGATCAATGCTGTCTCGGCCTGGGAGAGCGTTTCATATTTGAACAAGGCGCAAGCCGCAGCCGACGCTGCCTCCGAACTTGCTCAAAAACTTGGAGAGACGGGCGCCTTCACAAAGACCGGTCAGGCCCGCGAACACGTCTTCTACGCCGAGATCACCGGTCAGGCGGCGGAGGCGCGGCTCGCCGCCCGGACTGCCAAGGAAGAGCTCACCCGGCTGATGGGTCTATGGGGACCGGACGTCGATTACTCAGTCCCCAACACGCTTCCAGCCTTGCCCAAAGGGGCCAAGGCCAAACGCGCAATCGAGGCGGAGGCGCTAAAAAATCGTGTCGACCTTGAGATCGCGAAGCTTGAGCTGGACGCGCTGGCGAAATCCTATGGTCTGACCGAGGCGACGCGCTACGTCAGCGATCTGGAACTGCTTTCAGGCGTGGAGGTGGAACGTGAGGAGGCGGAGGAGGGCGGAACGGAGACGATTGTCTCACCCACTCTCGAGCTTGAGTTCGTCATTCCGATTTTCGATACCGGCAAGGCACGTATGCGCAAGGCCGAGCTTGCTTACATGCAAGCCGCAAACCGGTTCGCGGAAAAGGCGGTCAACATCCGGTCGGAGGCCAGATCCGCCTATGACGCGTATCGTTCGACCTACGACATTGCCCGACACTATCGCAACAATGTTGTACCGCTGCGAACAAAGATCGAGGCGGAGTCGCTCCTTACCTACAACGGTATGATCACCAACACGTTCGAGCTGCTGGCGGACACTCGCGCGAAAATCAGCTCGATCATGCTTTCCGTCAACGCCAAGCGCAATTTCTGGCTGGCCGATGTCAACCTCGGAACCGCCATCCACGGTGGCGGCGCAAGCTCGCCCGGCGGCGGCGACGCACCGGCCGCGGCCGAAGCGGGCGCCGAACGCCACTGAACTCAAGGAGAAGACAATGCTTTCAAGACGTCAATTGCTAGGCGCGGGAGCCCTGCTCGCCGGCGCCACTGCATGGACCAAAACGTCCGCGATGGGGCTGCCCGACGCTCCAATCATGGAGTCCCCCGACATGCAGCCTCCGATCTTCCCGACGAGCGGACCGGACTACCAGCCGGTCGTGACGCTCAATGGCTGGACCCTTCCGCATCGCATGAACAACGGCGTGAAGGAGTTCCACCTCGTAGCCGAGCCGGTCGAGCGCGAGATGTCGCCCGGCATGACTGCCTATCTCTGGGGCTACAACGGTCAATCTCCCGGCCCGACCATAGAGGCGGTCGAGGGCGATCGAGTCCGCATCTTCGTGACAAACAAGCTGCCGGAGCACACGACGATCCATTGGCACGGCATGATCCTGCCCAACGGCATGGACGGCGTGACCGGTCTTACCCAACCCGGAATCCCGCCCGGCAAGACCTTCGTCTACGAGTTCGACCTCGTGAAGAGCGGCACATTCATGTACCACCCGCACGCCGACGAAATGGTCCAGATGGCGATGGGCATGATGGGCTTCTTCGTCATTCATCCCAAGGACCCGAAATTCATGCGCGTGGACCGCGATTTCGTGTTCCTGCTGAACGCCTTCGACATCGAACCGGGGTCGTATGTCCCGCGTATCATGGAGATGACGGATTTCAATCTCTGGGGCTGGAACAGCCGCGTCTTTCCGGGGATCAGTCATCTTCCAGTGGCGAAAAACGACCGGGTCAGGGTCCGCGTGGGCAATCTGACCATGACCAATCATCCGATCCACATGCATGGCTACGACTTCGAGGTGACCTGCACCGATGGTGGCTGGGTCCGGCCGGAGGCGCGGTGGCCGGAGGTGTCGATCGACATCCCCGTCGGCGCCATGCGGGCATATGAGTTCGAAGCCAAATACGAGGGCGATTGGGCGATCCATTGCCATAAGTCGCACCACACAATGAACGCCATGGGCCACGACGTGCCCACGTTCATCGGCGTCGACAACTCGAAGGTCACCGACAAGATCCGCCGGGTCCAGCCCGAATACATGGCGATGGGTGACCGCGGCATGGCCGACATGGGCGAGATGGAGATGCCACTTCCCGACAACACGATCCCGATGATGAGCGGCTGGGGCCAATTCGGCGCCATCGAGATGGGCGGCATGTTCTCGGTCGTGAAGGTTCGCGAGGGCCTCGCCTCGAACGATTACGCCGATCCGGGCTGGTACCAGCACCCGGAGGGGACCGTGGCTTACGAGTGGAAGGGGGATGTCCCCGCTCCGACGAAATCAGGCGACGCAAAAACGATGGCCCCGGCAACGCACGGCGGTCACGGCAAACAGGGATAAGAAACCGAAACCCCTCAACCTCAACCATGAGAGAAAGTGCAGCATGAAACATATAATCGCAGCAGCCGTTTTGATGGCGGTCAGTTCGGGAGCAGCTTTTGCCGGTGGAACCCATGCCGGAGGCCATGGCGACAAAGCCGCCACGATGCCGATCGGCAGCCCTGGTGAGGCTGGCAAGGCAAAGCGGACTGTCAACATCTCGATGTCGGAGAAGAACGACGGGACGATGTTGTTCCAACCGGCCGTGCTCAAGGTGAAGAAGGGCGAGACCGTTCGCCTGAAATTCGTCAACAAGGGCCAAGTCGACCACGAATTCGTCATGGACGTCCATGAGGGGATCATGGAGCACAAGGCGCTGATGGAGAAGTTTCCCGAGATGGAGCACGCCGATCCCAACTCGGTCCGACTGGCGCCCGGCGCCAGAGGCGAGATCATCTGGACGTTCGCCAATGCCGGCGAATTCGGCTTCGCCTGCCTAATCCCGGGTCACTACGATTCCGGCATGAAGGGCGATATCAGCGTCGCCCACTGATCCCCAAACCGCAAAGGAAGCAGTCATGAAGATATTGATAAGAGCATTCTCGACCCTCGCGCTCGCGCTCGCCATCGGCGGGAGCGCGTTCGCACAGGAATACGTAAAAGGCGAAGTCGTCAAAGTCGACGCCAAGCAGAAAAAGCTGACGATCAAACATGAGCCACTGACCAATCTCGACATGCCCGCGATGACGATGGTGTTCGTCGTTGCGGAGCAGGGCATGCTCGACAAAGTCAAAGCGGGTCAAGCAATCGAGTTCACAGCCGACCGCGTCAACGGACGGATTACGGTTACCGAGATCAAGTAAATGCACGCCATCCGCCGCGGGCTGTGAGCAACGGCCCGCGGCTTGCTTGCCGGCATTCCGCAGACTGCTCGAGAATGAACGTGCTGCCTTACATTCCGGCCGCCAACGTCAGGCAGCTGTTCATTAATTTGAACGAGATCGTCAGAAAGCTTGGCCGCGACCTGCGTATTCGCTTCATATCGCTTCGAATGGTGGCTGTATTTGCAGCAGTCGCAATCACCCTTATAGGTGGTGTTGGCCGCGATTCGACAATCTACGTAGCAACTGCGGCAATCTACTTAATCGTCGTCACGTTCTTGACGGGAATGTTTCTGGCTTCCCGCTTGACGCGGCCGCTCACATACTTCGCGGTGCTGGATGCGATCTTCGTAGCTTGTGTGTTGTACGAGCACATACTCGGCACCCCGATCACCAACGATCATGGCTTGACCACTGCAGGCCTGGTTATCCCGTTTATCCTTCTAAGCCATATCGGGATGAACCTGAGCAGTCGCCTAATCGTCATCTTCTCGGCGATAGTCCTGACGGCCTGGGTGACAATGCTGGGCCTGATGGCCTTCCGCCACGAGATTGGCGAGCCCGGGACGTTCCTCGACGCGTTCTTCGACCTTGATCTCGGTCTGGCATTGAGCTTCGGGTTTGCCGCGATCTCGACCTGCCTTCTGGCGATGGATCACAGCCGAACCCGCAGAAGGGTGCTGAAGATTGATCGGTGGCGGCATAATTTGGCGCGTTTTTTCTCTCCTCTCGTGGTCGCGCACCTGCAGGAGGCGGGTAACGCACTTGATTTGAAGCGGCGTCCCGCCGCGATCATGTTTGTCGATCTGCGGGACTTTACCAGCTACGCCGAGACGGCCCCCGCTTCGCAACTGGCCGGTGTGCTGGCGGAGTATCGGCGATTGGTCGCAGGTACAATATTTGCGTTTGGCGGAACGGTCGACAAATTCATCGGCGATGGTGTCATGGCGGTGTTTGGCCAGCCGACCGCTGCAGAGGATGACGCCGAGCGAGCTCTGGATTGCGCGATGGAACTGATTGCGCTCTTGAACGAATGGAAGCCGCTTAGCGACTCTGATGGGTCGGTCTTTCACGTAGGCATAGGCCTTCACTACGGGACCATCATCGGCGGGGTGCTCGAGAGCGGTTACCACGACGAATTCACTGTCATCGGCGACGCCGTCAACGTCGCGCAGCGACTGGAATCGCTGACCAAGGATCTCGGCGCTTCACTCGTCGTCTCTTCGGCGCTGTTGACCCAGACGCAAAAAGGCACACTGACAGGGCCCTGGATATGGAAGAACGCGGTTGCGCTGAGCGGCCGCCGATTCCCGATAGACCTCGCCTTTCTTCCTCGTGAAAGTATCTTGCCGCAACCGATGCAGGCGCCGTCCGGACATCCGGAAATCGGCAATGGCGCGGCGAGAAAGGCAGCATCCGTCCGGCAACCCGAGTCGCCAAGTTGACGGCGGGGCTGAACGGAACCGCGCCCCTGGCAGGCCCTGACGCGTCGAAGGTTCAGGACGAGGGTACAGCGCAGAACACTGTCCAGAGATCTTGCTTCCAATCCCTGCGTTGCAGGTCGCGCAGGGCAGCACCTACCGGGTACTTGCGCGTGCCAACGCTGACATAAGCCGGTGCCGCACACCGTATGCGTGCATGGTGGCTTCTGCGATCCACATACTTGATCGCACCACTCGCGTCGGTCTCGACCAGACCGATAGCCACCTCAAAGTCATACTCTTTCTCATGAAAGACAGTATCGTTCATGACGCTGAGCTGGACCGATGTGGCATCCGGAAAACTGGCAGTGTAAAAGATCAATTGCTCCGCCGTCATCGACGGCGTAGCCACCAACACGCCGGCAACAAATGCAATGGCGCGCATTTCCTCCTCCCGAGGACTGAGGAGAAGACTACCATCTCCTGCATCGATATTCGAATCGATTCTCTGTTCCGGCAGCGGGCTGACGCATTGAGGATGTTCGCCTGAGCATCCGACGACCTTTCGGTCGACGCGGCGCCGGCGCTGATTGGCGGAGCGGCTGCGTCTATGGATGCAGAGCCGCCGTGGACCCCTCAAGCTGCTTGCACCATCCGTATCGGGTCAAGCCGCGCGGCTTGTAGAGCGACAGCGCCACAGGCACGAGCAACACCAGCAGGCCGCCGACTGCGTGCGTCCGGATTGAGCGCCTCAGCTCGAGAAGATCGGTACTGGACAACGTCGCCTCTGCCGCGACGTCCGCCACATAGCTGATGCCGTCCATCTGAAGCAGCAGGACGATCGTGACTAGGACATTCAGCAGGAGTTTCGCCAGGACCCAATAGTGCCGGAACAGGCCCCAATTGGTGCCCAGTGACTGGACAAGTCCGGTGACCAATGAGGCGAGGACTAGCGGGACAATGACGTACCAGGCGGTCAGCTCCATCGCGAGGTAGGAGGCGCGCACCATTTGCGAATCCTTGCTGGCAAGGCCGGCGACGGCGAGAGCCAGGAAGCCAGCGACCGCGCCAAGGGAGCCGACCGATGAAGCGACATGCGCGGTGAGCGCGAACTTGCGGAGGCCGGGCGTCATGATCATGGCTGTTGCGTGCCAGGCTCTGTAACGCTGGAGGTCGGCATGTGCCGACCGGGACCGTGAGGCCCGCCGACGCCGGTGAAGAGCACAGCGATGACCAGCAGGACCACGATGATCGCGATGATCCCCGACACTTTCACCCAGCGCGGTGCGCCGGGGTAGGGAGGCGGGTCGGCCATGTGCGTCTCCTCCGTCCTGTGATGTCGACGCTAACGACGGCTGGAGTTTTATCAAGACGTAATGTCTACATCAAGTCATGATGTCTCTTATCTCGACAAAGTTGCCACGTCAGGTATCTTGGGGTGATGCCGAAGCTATGGAACGAAACCATCGATGCGCACCGCCGCGCGGTGCGCGACGCGACGCTGGACACCACCGCGGCGCTGGTGGCCAAGCACGGGCTGCTGTCGGTGACGATGGCGAAGATCGCCGAGGAAACCGGAATAGGCCGTGCGACGCTGTACAAGTACTTCCCGGACGTTGAAGCGATCCTCGTCGCCTGGCATGAACGTCAGGTCGCCGGCCACCTAGAACATCTGATCGCCATCCGGGACCAGGCTGGCACCGCTGGCGAGAAGCTTAGAGCTGTGCTTGAGGCCTACGCGTTCATTTCCCACGAGCACCACGGCACCGAACTCGCGGTGCGGCTGCATCGACGTGAGCACGTTGCCCAGGCGCAGCAGCAGCTCAGCGATTTCGTCCGGGACCTGCTCGCTGAGGGTGCAAAGACCGGCGGCTTCCGGCATGATATCGCGCCCGGCGAGCTTGCAATCTTTTGCCTCCACGCTCTCGCAGCGGCCAGCAGCCTGCCATCCAAAGCAGCGGTCCGCCGGCTCGTTGCGGTCACTCTGGCCGCGTTGCGGCCTCTACGCGCCGGCCGCAGGTGAGCGTTGGGGTCGTCATCACATTGCCTCACGCCACGCGCTCCATGCCGACCATACGCACGAGGAATTGCGTAGGAGTAGCTAATGCAGGATCTGGGCCAGAAATAGCTTGCTGCGCTCGTGATGCGGGCTTGAGAAGAACTCGGCCGGTGTGTTGATCTCGACGATTTCACCCTGGTCCATAAAGACGACACGGTCGGCCACTTGTCGGGCGAAGCCCATCTCGTGGCTAACACACAGCATGGTCATGCCCTCTTCGGCCAGCGAAACCATAGTGTCGAGCACTTCCTTGACCATTTCAGGGTCGAGTGCCGAAGTGGGCTCGTCGAACAGCATGATCTTCGGGCTCATGCAAAGCGAGCGCGCGATAGCCACCCTCTGCTGCTGGCCACCTGAAAGCTGCCCGGGATATTTGTGCGCCTGATCCGGGATCTTCACGCGATCGAGATAGTGCATGGCGATCTGCTCGGCTTCATTGCGCCGCATCTTCCGCACCCAGATCGGCGCCAGCGTCAGGTTTTCCAAAATGGTCAGGTGCGGGAACAGATTGAAGTGCTGGAACACCATGCCGACGTCGCGGCGGATTTCATCGATCTTCTTCAGGTCGCCCGTCAGTTCAATGCCGTCCACGACGATGCGGCCCTGCTGGTGCTCTTCCAGTCCGTTGATGCAGCGGATCATGGTCGATTTGCCTGAACCGGACGGTCCGCAGATCACCAGTTTTTCACCGCGTTGGATGGTGAGATCGATATTTTTCAATGAGTGGAAGGCACCGTACCACTTGTTCACGCCGACCATCTCGACGACGGCGGGAGCGTTTGTCATGGGCAGGGATGGAACGTGCCGGGTGGCAGATACGAAATTCAACATTGCAGCATTCCTAGTGAGCGGCCGGGCCTCGCCGCTCCAGGAAATCGGCGAAGCGGGCGAAGGAGAAGGACAGCGCAAAGAAGATCGCGCCAATGAAGAGAAAGGTCTCGGCGGCCGGCGACGGCCATTCGGGGTCGGCTAGCGCAGCCTTGCCTGAACTGATCAGGTCGAACAGCCCGATGACCAGGACAAGGCTCGTATTCTTGATCATAACGATGATGGTGTTGGCGAGCGCAGGGATCACCACCCGGATGGCTTGGGGCAGGATGACTAGACGTTGTGTGCGCCAAAAGGGCAGACCGAGCGACGCTGCTGCCTCATACTGCCCGTTCGGGATGGCCTGCAGACCGCCGCGGATCACTTCGGCGAGATAGGCAGCCGCGAAGATCGTGAGCGCGACAAGCGCGCGCACGAATTTGTCGGGCAGCAGCGCCTCGGGCAGGAACAGCGGCATCATGATCGACGCCACGAACAGGATGGACAGCAATGGCAGTCCACGCACGGATTCGATCAGCACCACCGCGCCGACCCGGACGGCCGGCAGCGTCGAGCGCCTTGCCAGCGCGAGCAGGATGCCGACCGGAAAGGCGATGCCGATGGCGACGACGGTCAAGATCAGTGTCACCGGCAGGCCGCCCCAGGATGAAGTCGGCACTTCGGCCAGTCCGAAGCCTCCCCCCATCAGCCAGAAGATCAAAGCGAACGCCGGCACCCAGAGCGCCAGCAGTCGTGACGTCCAGCTCGCCGGACGCACCGACCAGCCCAGCAGCGCCAGAATGAGCAGGCAAACAATAGCTGGGCGCCAGCGTTCGTCGAACGGATAGATGCCGAACAGAAGTTGGCCGGATTTGGCATAAATGAAGCTCCAGCAGGCGCCAGTGGCTGCTCGGCAGGCATTCGGGTCGGGGTCGAAGAGCACCGCATCGATCACCAGCCAGCGCAGCATGGGCGGCACGGTGACGAACAGCAGCGCGCCGAACAGCAGCGTGAGCGCGGCGTTGAGCGGTGTGCCGAACAACAGCTTGGCGAGGCGCCGCAGGCCGGTGAGCCGGAAATGGTCCGGCCCTGCCTCGGAGGACATGGGAAGAGACATGGCCATGGTCAGCGCTCCACGATGGCGATGCGGCGGTTGTACCAGTTGGCCGCGCTCGACAGGGTAAGATTGAGGGCGAGATAGGCGCCGAGGATGATGAAGACGCCTTCGATCGAGTGGCTGGACTTGCTGATGATGGTATTCATCACCGCGAGGAAGTCCGGGTAGCCGACGGCGATCGCCAGCGTCGAATTCTTGACGACATTAATGTACTGGCTGTTGAGCGGCGGGACGATCACCCGCAGCATCTGCGGGATGACGACCAGCCGCAGGATCTTGCCACGTGGCAGGCCGAGCGAATGGCCGGCGTCCCACTGGCCACGACCGACCGACAAAACACCGCCGCGTACGATCTCGGCCACGAAACCGGTGGTGTAGATCGTGAGGCCGACGAGGATGGTGCTGAGCTCGGGCGTCAGTTCACTGCCGCCCCGGAAGTTCGAACCCGTGAAGACCGGGAAATCGACGGCGAAGCGAATATCGGCGAGCCACAGTCCCACGACGCCGGCAGCCAGGATCTCCGGCACAACCAAGGGCGGCAGGCGACCACTCCGGGCGAGACCGTAGCTGAGCGCGGCGAGCGTCATGGCGAACAGGATGAGCAGTGCGCCTGTCATACCGATGTCGATGCTGAAGGCCGGCACGACGAGGCCGCGCATGGATGCGTAAACACCGGGAAGCGGGTTCAGCGCTTCGCCGACCGGCGGCAGCACCTTCCACCACAACGAATAGAGGAAAATCAAAAGAACGATCGGCGGTGAGTTACGGGCTATTTCAACCCAGACCCGGCAGGTACCCGCTGCCAGGGGATTGCTGCTCAGTCGGGTGATGCCGACGACGAGGCCAAGGACGGAGGAGAAGAAGATGACAAGAGCGGAGATGAAGACCGTGTTGGCCAGCCCGACAACGATCGCCCAAAAGTAGGGATCGCGCGATTTATAGGTGAGGATGGCCTCGGAAATGATGATCCTCGACGGCATGGTCAGGAAATCGAAGCCAATCGGGATACCGCGCGCCCTTAGATTGGCGAAGGTAGTGGAGACCAGCAGCGCAGCGAGAGCGACGACAGCCGTCACCAACACGCCTTGAATGATGATCGATCTGGTCTTGGCGTCGCTTAACATACCGGCCTCGGTTCATCAGTTGAGGGGATGGGAGCGCGCTCGGCGCGCCCCGGACCAAGGCTCAATCCCATGGGAAGGGATAGTTGAGACCGCCGTCTTTCCACAGCGCATTCATGCCGCGTTCGACCTTGAGCGGGCTGTCTTTGCCCAGGTTCCTGTCCCAGATTTCGGCATAGTTGCCCATCTGCTTGATGACGTTGTAGGCCCATTTGTCGTCCAGCCCGAGCGGCGCGCCAAAGCCGGGCTCTTCGCCAAGCACCCGTTTGATCTCCGAATTGCCCGCAGCGAGCTTTTCATCGACGTTCTGCGTGGTGATGCCGTTGGCTTCGGCCCAGAACAGCGCGTTCATTGTCCAGCGCACCACGTCGAAGAGCTGGTCGTCACCGCGCGCGACAGCCACGCCATTAGGTTCAGCGGCGTGGCCGACCTTGAGGATGTCGTAGTCGTCCGGATTCTTGGCCACCGAGGCACGCTGGCCTGCCGCGGCGGTGCCGTCGGTCACGTAGGAGTCGCAACGACCACCGAAAAAAGCATCACGCGCCTGAATGGTCGAGTCGTAGTAGACCTTCTTCATGGAAATCCCGAATTCCTCCTCGGTTTCCTCGATGGCCTTTTCGGTTAGGGAGCCGCCGCCCTGCAGGCAGACGGTCTTGCCGTCGAGCAGTTTCGGCTCAGTGATGTTGTCGGTCTTGCGCACCAGCACACCGTCCGTGTCGTAGAGGTTGATCCAGACGAAACGGACAACCGTATCCCGGGTAAATGTGATGGTGGATGTGCGCGACAGAATGTCGATCTCGCCCGTCTGCAGTGCCGGGAAACGTTGCCCGGCATTGAGGGGCACATAGCGGATCTTATCCTTGTCGCCGAGGATGGCGACCGCGAACGCGCGGCAGATGTCGGAATCGAAGCCGCGATAATAGCCTTTCTCGTCCGGGCGCGAGAGACCTGGCACGCCTTGGCTGGCGCCGCAGCTCACATAACCGCGCTCCTTGATCTTGTTGACGACGGCCTGCGCCGACACCTCGCCGACGCCGGCGGCCAGACCCACTAGTCCGATCGCGATACCGGTGATCCATTTCAAACTTCTGGTTTTCATCGTTATTCCCCTTGTTTTGTTGAGTTTGGCGTCACTCGGCAGCCTTGGCATCGGCCAAGGCAACTCCGTTCTGCAGGGCTTCGGCAAAAAGGTCGAAGGCTTGGGAAAGATCGGCCAGCAGGTCGTCGGGTGCCTCGAGGCCGATCGACAGGCGCCAGACCGGACCACGCTTCAGCCAATCGGGAGCGGGCCTGTCTCTTCGCGGATCGCTGACTGAGATCAACGAATGCACACCGCCCCAGCTCGCGCCCAGCCTGAACAGGCGCATGCGACCGAGAACTTTGGATTGGAGCGAGGACAGTTCCGGCCGCAGCACGAAGGAGAACAAACCTGCCGAACCGGCGAAGTCGCGTCTCCAGACAGCGTGGCCGGGGTGGTCCGGCAGGCTCGGGTGAAGGAGCTGGGCGATTTCGGTCCGCCCCGACAGCCACTCCATGATGTTGCGGGCTGTGGCGTCGGCGTGTCGCATGCGCACCGGCATGGTCATCAAGCCGCGCTCGCACAGCGCGCAGTCCTCTGGCGAAACACCGTAGCCGAGAAATCGCGCCGTATCCTTGAGGCGCCGGAACAGAACCTCATCACGCACGGCGAGCGAGCCCATTAGCAGATCGCCATGGCCGCCGGCATGTTTGGAAAGCGCCTGCATAGAGATGTCGACGTTGTGGTCGAGTGGCTTGAACAGCAGGTGCGAAGCCCAGGTATTGTCCGCCGCCACCAATGCGCCGGCCTTGTGAGCTGCTGCCACGATGGCCGGCACGTCCTGCACCTCCAAGGTGGTCGAGCCCGGCGATTCCACCCACACCAGCCGTGTCGTGTCGTCAAGCAGCGCAGCTATTCCAGCGTCGAGCCGGGGATCATAGGAAACGGCGCGGATGCCGAGCGGCCCCAGAAAACGGGCCATCATATCGCGCGCCGGACCGTAAAGTGTTTCGGGCATTAGCACCCGGTCGCCGCCGCGGCAGGTGGCCATGGTCGCCAGCACGATGGCTGCCATGCCAGAAGGCACGACAAGCGCGCGCGTCGCGTGCTCCAGCATGGCGATATGATCCTCCAACTGACGGCTGGTCGGCGTGCCGTAGAGCCCATAGCTGAAGCCGTCATACAGACGCGCGACGCGACGTTCGAAGGATTCCAGATCGTCGAAGACGACGGTCGACGCACGCTCAACAGGCATTGCCAGCGACTGGAATGGCTCTTGCGAACGCTTGGGAGGATGGACATGGGAGGTGTCGTCGCGCTGGGTCATAGGCAAACCATAGCCATGTCGCCCATTGCTATCTATGACCGCAACGATAAAGTTCATCCGTTTTTGATATGGCTTATCCATGAACCTGCACGACGTCGATGTCTTTAACGCAATCATGATCACGCGCGGCGCTGGCGCTGCCGCAACGCTGCTCGACACCTCGCAGCCAGCGATCAGCCGCTCGCTCGCGAAGTTGGAGGCCGAACTCGGCTTCAAGTTGTTCGACCGCATCCGCGGCAGGCTGGTACCCACGCGCGAAGGCGAACTTTTCCATGCAGAAGTGAAGGCTAATCTGGTCGGTCTCGACCGGCTGAAGCTGCGCGCGGCCCAGATCAAGGAAGTGGGCACGGGGACGATCCGTGTCGCCAGCCTGTCGGCACTGGGGCACGGGCTAGTGCCACGCGCCATCGTGGCCTTTTCGCGCAAGCATCCGCAGGTGCGCATCAGCTATCAGGTGCGCACCTCCAACGTGGTGCGCGATCTGGTGGCATCAGGCAGTTTCGACATAGGGCTCGCCGCTGACGAAGTGGACACGAGCGGTGTGCTCCACAGCGTCTTCAACACGCCGCGCGCGGTTTGCGTGATGCCGAAGAACCATCGACTGGCGGAGAAAGCGGTGATCACGCCAACCGATCTCGCCGACGAGGCGTTCCTGGCACTGTCACCGGAGGACACGGTGCGGGTTGCGATGGACAAGGTCTTCGCCGCGCATGGCGTGCGCCCGCGCATCCTGATCGAGACCCCCTATGGCTTGACGATCGCCATTCTTGCTGCAAAAGGCATGGGAATCGGTCTGGTTAATCCGTCCGTTATCGCCGACCGCATGATCGCTGGCATTATCGCGACACCATTCGAGCCGGCGGTCCATTTCCGAGCGCTGATCCTGCGACCGCCAGACGGCATCAACTCGACTCTGATTACTGATTTCACGGCGGAACTCTATGCCGCGCGCAATGTGCTGTCGGCCGAAGAGTAGGCAAGGAAGCACGGTCCAGAGGCGAGGCAGGCGCCAATACCTGTCCAGCATGAGATAAGACGGGTTCCTCGAGACCGACAATATTGGCCGATTGGCCCGCGCTTGCGGGACAGGGGCGAACAGACTTCGCGCGCTGCCCGCAAAACCCGATCGCCGAAGTAGCCAATCACATACGCGTCGGCTGCGCTCTCATCCAATATTTGATCCACCAAGCCTAGGAGGCTTGTAGCTTTGTCGTAGTGCCCTTCTATCAACGGCCCATTGCAGCATTCCAGACAGGATCCGCCATCACCGCTCAGGGAACGGGACGAGAGGAGACTTTTGGCAACGGAGGCGATGTAGGTCTGGATTCTGCGAAACCTGACGTTAGCGGTAGCGTCTAGGGAGGTCCGCAGATGGCGCATTGCTGCCATTTGTCGAAACGAGCCTGAACGTCCGCTTCTGGCTGATTGTACACTTCGCGCGAACGTCCGCGATTGGGCGCAAAGCGGACTATTTCGCCGAACCATGATTCCCTTCGCATAAGCCACCGAAATGGATGGCCAGGCTAGCAAGAGATACTTCTCCTAACCTATCAAGCAGCATTCTTTCCGCGCGTTCCATCGCCTCCGAGAGTGCCGCATTGACGGCCTGCTCTACTGCGCAGACCGGATTCGGATTGTCGATCCCGATCACAAATAGGTTCGGACCGCCGACCGCTTTTTGGATGTCGAGAAGAGTGGTCTTTTCGAGATCACAGGCGATGGTCCAGCCGCCGCCTGGCCCCGTGACCGACGTAACATATCCGGCATCGCGGAGGCCCGCCATGGTCCGGCGGACCACGACAGGGTTTGTCTTGAGCATCTCGCCGATTTGCTCGGACGTGAACGGCTTGGCCTGCCGGGCCATGTGAAGCAGGACATGCAGCATTCGTGAAAGACGGCTGTCGTTTCGCATGACTACGCGGCCCGCTGAGCAGCTATATGCTGCTCGAGCAAGTATAGCGTCACGACCGGACCGACATTCGTACCCGCAGCCGACGCGTGGGCGAGATGTGCCAACGGATCACTGGCGTTGCCGATGGCGAATACGCCCGGCCGACTGGTCCTGCCGTGTTTGTCGGTTTTCGCAAGCCCGATCTCGTCGACCTCGCAAAGTGATGCTGCCAAGTCAGATGCCGCCGTCATAGGTGCGGCGATCCATGCGGCATCGCATTCGACTTCTGCTCCGCTCGCCGTTTCAATGGCCACTAGCCTGTCCGCGCGATGGAGCAGCCCGGTCACCGTTCCGGGTACGACCTTGATGCCCAGAAGCCGGAGCCGTTCGCTGTCAGTTTCGTTGAACACGTGATCCGTAACCACTGTCACATCTTGGGACCACATCCAAACCCAGGAGGCCATTTGCGCGAGCCGTTCGGGCAACCCGAATACCACAAAGCGCTTCCCCCGCACTTCGTGCCCATCGAAACAGGGGCAAACGCGAACATCGCGGCCCCATGCTTCCGGAACTCCCGATAATGGCGGAAGGACATCTTTCAATCCCGTGGCCAGCACGACCGTTCTGGCGGTAATTGCCCCGTCCCCGTATTCAATGTCAAACACGCCGTCATCCATGCCAACAGACCGATCGGGCTGTCTGACAGTGCATAGGCCAGGTTTGAGGCTTCGTGGAATGGAGAAGAGAGTAAGCCCCTTCTTCGGCCGCGAACTTCGCCGCTCTGTCGAGGAAAGCTTGCTCCTCGAGGCTGACGGCCGCGTAGTCGTTTCCAAGGGGAGGCCGGAAGCTGCCGGGAATATAGTTGAGGTGCATGCCGACGACGGACTCGGGATATTTGGCACCCAGCCATGAAGATACGCCTGCGCCGATATCGCCGCCTTGGGCGAGGTATCTGGGATAGCCCAGTCGGTGCATGAGCGTATTCCAGATATCTGCGGTACGTCGCGCACCAAACCCCTGTTCCTGCGGAGCCGACGAGAATCCGTAGCCGGGCAACGAAGGAATGACGACATCGAACGCGTCATCCGGATTGCCGCCATGAGCGCCTGGATCGGTCAGAAGCGGGATGGTTGATACGAACTCGAGGAACGAGCCAGGCCAACCATGGGTCAACAGGAGTGGCCTGGAATTGGAACCGACACCCTTCTTGTGAATGAAGTGAATGTCGAGGCCATCGATGTTCGTCGTGAAGTGACGCAGTTCATTCAGCAGCGCCTCCACCGCCCGCCAATCGAAATCGTTGCGCCAAATCCGTGCGAGCTCTTGGACCAGCGGCAAGCTCGTCCCGTCTTCATCATCGGGTTGAAATATCCCTTCGGGCAAACGGGTGTTTCGAAGTCGCTGCGTCAGGTCCTCGATCTGCGCATCAGGGATGTCGATGGTGAACGATTGCATTCTGCGACCTCGGTTGATTGGAGAGGATCAGCGATGGGTACGAACATGATCAATCAACACTCTGAGCTTCAGAGGTTGGCGGTGCCGCTTCGGATAGTACAGGTAAAAGCCATCGAACGGTGGGCAGAAGTCTTCCAGCAACGGCACGAGCTTGCCATTTGTCATGTATGGCTGGAACGTCTCGACCATGCCGAAGGTGATGCCCGCTCCCGCGCAAGCCGTCCGGATCATCAAACCCAGATCGTTGGTCGACAATGCGGGGTCGACCGCGACATCGAAGTCGCGGCCGTTCTCGGTGAATTCCCTGCGGTAAGGAGCGGCATCCGGCCTCGGCCGCCAACCAATGCAGACATGGCCTATTAAGTCCTGTGAATGCAGGGGAGCGGCTCGCGTGGCCAGATATTTTGGCGAAGCGACCGCGCAATGCCGCTGGGCGGACGACACGGGCACCGCCAGCATGTCCTGTTCCAGGACTTCTCCAAGCCGGACCCCGGCATCGAAGCCGGCCTCGACGATATCGAACTCTGCGTCCGTCATCGTGATGTCGAGATGCAGATCGGGATAGGCTTCCATGAAGCTCGCCAGCAGCGGGCCTGATATGAACCGTTCCGCGATCGTCGACACCGCCATCTTCAGTAGGCCAGACGGCCGGGTCTGCACCTCCCGAACGAGCTGGATCGCTTCCTGCACTTGCCTGGCCGAGCCGCTGACCATCTCGGCGGCCGAATGGCGGTATGCTGACCACTCAGCTCTATTTCCCCGATCATCCGCGTAACAGGAGCGATCGCCTGTTCGATCCCCGGCTCGTCCTGCATATGGGGAGCGATCGCGGCCTCCGTATGGGGCGCTTCGACTTCGTCGTATAGGGATGGACCGAACGGCGTCGCGCGGCGCAATGTCGCGCGTTCTTATTTGGCGGATACGGGACGGTAGTCGCATTCTCTGAGGTCGGCGAGAAGACTCGGACCGGTCGGCTGCCAGCCGAGATGCTCACATGTCCATGTGCTGGACGCCGGCATATCGAGCCCGGCGAACATCGCCAGCCAGCCGAAGGGTCCGTCGCCGCCTCCTGCGGCAGCGACACGACCGGCACACCGAGTCCTGCGCCGATAACTTCGGCAATTTCACGCATCGGCACACCTTCCTCGGCAACCGCGTGATAGCGCGCCAGCTTCGTGTTTCTCCAATGCCAGGCGATAGAGGCGGGCCACGTCACTGATGTGCGCTGCCGGCCAGCGGTTAGCGCCAACGCCATCGACGACATCCGCGGGGAACTGCGCGGCCGACCCTATGACCTGGTTGCGGTCGCCGGCGGTTTTCGGCATCTGACGCGGAGGGCCTATGCCGACGCCATCCGCACCGCTGTCGGCGCCAGCGAGCGCACGATAGACCTCTCGCAGTCGGAGGTGCTCGTCCTGATGACGATCGCTTACTTCCAGCCGATCACGCGGGCGGAGCTGTCCTCCTTCCTTGGCAAGGAAATCAGCCGCGACCTGATCGGCAACCTGCGCGGTGCCGGCGTGATCGCCTCCGGGCCGCGCAGCCCGACGCCAGGTGCGCCCTACACCTATGTCACCACCAAGGCGTTCCTGCTGCAGTTCGGGTTCGACACACTGCGCGATCTTCCCGACATCGAAGCGCTCGAGGACGCAGGTCTGCTCTCGAAAGAAAAGCTGCTGGCGGGCGACATCATGCCGGCCTTCTCCAGCGACGCGGAAGAGGATGTTTGCCAGACCAGTGATGAACAGGACGCCGCTGTCGAATTCACACCTGTCGTATAGCGACACAACCCGAGGCAGCTGCTCGGGCGCCTAGCAGGCTGTTGAAAAAGTGGCTCGCAGCGAGGTTGTGAGCGTGATTCAGTGTCTCCGGAGAGATTCGGAGAACGAGGCATGCGCGGCGGAGACGAACGGTCTGGCGAACTGTTCAGTTACGTTGATCTCGAGGCTCGGGTGCGGCGCGATCATCCATTGCGCCGCATTCGGGCGATTGTGAACGAGGCGCTGGCGGCGTTAGAGGGGGATTTGGCGGCGCTCTATTCGCCGATGGGGCGGCCTTCGATCCCCAACCGAAATCAGCCCTTGATGCTGGCCGTTACCTCGTCATAGGCCTTGCAGGCCTCGCCCAGTGTCGTGCCGAAGCCGAGCGTCCATAGCCGCCGATTGCGGCAAAACGCAACGCGAGAACTGCATAAAGCTTGTGTAACGCGGCTGCGACATCGCGGCGGCCGGATTTGAGGCCGCCGGCGTCAACTGCGGCAAAAACTCAGCTGCGAGGCTGCAGCAGCGCCAGCACAGCCGTCGTGGCGGCCAGGACGGCGGTAAGCGTCAAGGGCGCCGTGGCCCCATATGTGTCCACGACATAGCCGCCGACAACCGCGCCGACAGTAATGGCCACCTGGAAAGAGACGACCATCAGGCTGCCCGCCGCTTCCAGCGCATCAGGTGCCGCACGGGACAGATTGGTCGGCAGCACCACCGGCCCCATGCCGAAGGCGAAGCCCCAAAGCGTAACGAACCCGAAGGCAACGCCAATGTGCGCCCCCCAAAGCACCAATGCCAGCGCCGCAAACGCCATCAGCGCGGCGGTGACCACGAGAGCCATGCGGATATTGGCATCGGCCATGCGGCCGCCGGCAATATTGCCGATCACAGCGGCGCTGCCAAATCCGAGCAACGCCAAGGCAATTGGCCCGGTGCCAAGGAGCGTCACCTGTTCGAGGAACGGGCGCACATAGACAGAGCCGGCAAAATGCCCCGTCATCAGCAAAACAATGGCAAGCATGCCGAGTTGAATGCCACGCCGCCGTGTCAGCCGAAACACGTCGGCAAGACTGTTGCTTGCTGCCGCAGGCAAGGTCGGCAGGCTAAGCAACTGCAGCAGCATGGCAATCACGGCCAGCCCCGCTGTCATGGCCATGGCGCTGCGCCATCCCAGCCAGTCGCTTATCAATGCACCCATCGACGGCGCGGCAATGGTGGCGAGTGAGACGCCGAGGGTGACGATAGCCATGCCCCGACCCGTCGCATTGGCGCCAACCAGCCTCGCTACGACGGCAACCGAAAGTGCCCAGAAAGCGCTAAGCGCGATCCCCAGCCCGGCCCGGCCCAACAACAACAGCCAGAAATTGGGCGCCAACGCCGCAAGAATATTGGACGCGACCGCCAAGGCCATGAGGCCAACCAGCACCGTCTTGCGGTTCAACCGGCCGATGAGAACATTGCTCAACATGGCCGTCACGGCGCCGACGGAAGCGGTGGCAGTGACGACCTGGCCGGCCGTTCCCTCGCTGATGCCGAGGTCGCGCGCCATCGGCGTCAACAGACCTGCCGGAAGGAATTCGGCTGACACCAGGGCAAAGCTGGTGGCCGCCAATGAAATGACCGCGAACCAGGTGGCCACGCTCCATGTGGCTGGCGCATCGGCATCAAGGCCAATCGCGGCGTCTTCAAGCTGTAATGTTGTGTCAGTCACGGGAAGATCTCCAAAGTTTAGAGGTCTTCATAGACGAGTCCGCCCGGATGATATGTGTCTCAAAATCCGAAATTCATATCTATTCGTCCGGGAATTGTGCGGCGCACAACACCCGGCGAGACATTGGTGATGCGCTTGAATGCGCGCGCGAAGGATGCTTCCGAATCGTAGCCCAAACGGGTAGCGACTTCGGCAACCGACAAGCCGTTTTGGCCCAGCAACTCGCGGGCAAGCTGCATGCGCAGGCGGGCGAGATAATGTGCAGCACCCTCCCCCAGGACAGCGCTGAAGCGCTCGGCGAAAATCGATCGCGATTGGCCTGCCACGCTAGCGAGGCTTCCCAGCGTCCAGTTGTGGCCGGGATCTCGGTGCATGGCTGCCAGAGCCCGGCCAATATGGGGGTCGCGGATGGCTGCGAGCCAACCGGTGGTCGAGGCTCCGTTGCAATTGACCCAGCAGCGGATGAGCCTGGCTGTCAGCAAATCCGCCATACGCGACAAGATGGTGGCGCTGCCCATCTGCGGTTGCGCGGCCTCCACCGTCATAGCCGCCAGCAAAGGACCTACGACAGGGTCATTGCCAGCCACGTCGCAACCCTTGATGACAGACGGCATCAACGTGATCAATGGGTTGAGCGCACAAGAGCCCAAGGCCATGGAGCCGCAGAAAAGGGTGCTTGTGGCGCCCGTTCCTTCCCGCACCACTTCGCATACGTTGCCCCCCAACTTGATCACCTGGCAACCCTCAAGCGAGTCGCCTACCACGTCCGGCGCACTCGCCAGCCGGTGGCCGATGCCTTGCGGCAGCAGCACCAGATCGCCATCGCGCAACTCCTGCCAGCCTTGGCTGTCGGTATGAATCCAGCATGGACCCTGGCCGACAAAATGAAACCGAAGCAGCTTTTGTTGCGGAAATTCTATGCTCCATGGATGTCGGAGTTCGCAGCGGCCATAGTTGACACCATTCAAGCGAAAGTCTTGCAGAACTTCGCTGAGCGCATCCATCGGGATATTTGGCAGCGAAGACGGTCGAGACGAATGGTCAAGCATTTGGCAGATATAAATGCCGAACGTCCGGCAAGCAAGTGGGGACCGTCGTTTCACCAGAGGAATCGCTGCAACGGCACGTACCCTTCCTGGCAGCTTCTCGCCCTTGCCTCCCGCTCCCAGTGCATGCAAGGAGTGCTGCAAGACATTGGGACAAGAGGCATGGCGGCGGAAGCATCGGGCAGCGATCTCGTTCAGGTGGTGGCGCTGCTTGCCGCAGGGGTCGTCGCCGTTCCGATCTTCAGAACGCATGGGGCTGGGCTCGATCCTGGGCTACCTCGTCGCCGGCGTCGTCATCGGCCCGTTCGGATTTCGTATTTTTTCCGAGTCGGAAGTAGTTAATAACCGTCCTCCGGTAATCTTGGTTTCATTATACGGCGTGCTGCACCAAACCAGTCCAGCGCCCATGGCGAATAGCACAAGGGCGAGCGGGCCCTTCGAAGACGGCTTAGTTTGAGAAGCAACTAATTGCGACGGCACGCTAGTCGACGACCATGCATTCCCGAGCCGGATTAACCACGCGCACACGTGAGCACGAGGCAATACGCCCGCCTTGTCGATGAATGGGTAACTGCGATTGGTCTGCGACGGGCGGAGTATGGCACCCTCGCTACGACGAACGAAAGCATCAATGATCTACAAGGCGACTGGCAACCTGCGCGCTGTACAGATCCTACTCAGCCATACCAAGATCGAGAACACCGTGCGCTACCTCGGTGTAGACGTCGAGGATGCGCTGCTCTTGGCCGAGCGAACTGAAATCTGAATCGGGTGCGGTCATCCGGTGATACTGGATGGCCGCTTCCAACGTAGCGCCCCTTTCTGTTCAGCTCCGAGATTGGTGGGAAGCCGACTGGCTGCTATCAGGAGGAGACGCGGAGGATGCCGACATGAGCTATTCGTCGTGAAAGAATGCACCTAATTCGGCAGCCAGTGCCTCTGGCACCTCCTCCGCCATGTGGTGGTGGCAGTTGAGGCTGTTTCCTTGAACATTTGAAGACCATTCCCGCCAGATGGCGATGACGTCGCCATGCAACTCCTCCAGGTCATCGTAAGCTGACCATAGCACGAGCAGCGGACATTCCAATTTTCGGCCTGCGGCTCGGTCGTCCTCGTCATGTTGTCGGTCTATGCCTAACCCGGCCCTGTAATCCTCGATCATGCCGTGGACCGTCGCCGGATCGTGGATCGAGGCGAGAAAATCAGCGTAAGCCTCCGCGCCCATCTCCGCGGGATCACCGCCGTACCATGCATCTGGATTGGCAAGGATAGCCTGCTCCGGCTTTTCAGGCTGAGCGAAGAAGAACCAATGCCACCATGCCGATGCGAACCGAGCGTCACATCGCGCCAGCGCATCGCCGATCGGAATGGCTTCAAGGATTGCGAGGCGGCTGACGGATGCCGGATGATCCATCGCTGTCCGAAATGCGGTGTATGCCCCACGATCGTGCCCCACAAGTCCGAAGCGATCGAAGCCCAGATAGTACATAAGGGCTAAGCAATCGCGGGCCTTGGACCTTTTAGACGAGCCCGAATGGTCAGGCATGTCAACGGGCTTGGAAGACTGGCCGAAACCGCGAAGATCAGGGCAAATTACGGTGTATTCCTCAGCCAAAATCGGCGCCACGCGATGCCAAGTGGCATGGGTGCGAGGATGACCGTGCAGCATCAGAAGCGGTGGGCCCCTTCCACCAACCCGCACTCTGAGCGTCGCTTCCGGAAGTTTGATCTGCTCCAGCGAGAAACCTTCAAACATGCAACTCCCTCCATTCGCAACATTTGCCAAACGTGTAAACGGAGAGGCAGTTCAATGTCGGCTTCCGCGGGACCTGAACTTGCCTCGTATGTCCGAGAAGAGGTCGTGAGCCGAACGGCGGCTTTAACTGGTCCCTCGGCAATAACCGGACGGACAGCAAACGGCCCCACTGCGGTCATTCGATGCCTTGTCTCTAAGGGGCCGCTCATGGCGCGTCCCGCTGGTTCAAACGGGGCGTATACCTCATCGCCAACAGCCGCCAGCCGTCCCGCTATATCCGGGAACTTTGCGAGATAGCCGGGGATGAGATGCGCTACGAGACGATCGAAGGCGCTGCCTTGCGTCAATGCCCCGTTTGTCTGGTGGGCCAAATGGTCGAGAAGCGCAACAGGAACGGGACGGTGTTTCACGGATGCAATCAGTTCCCTGATTGCAGGCACAGCGAAGGTGTTCCGGCGCAATCGACGGCGCACCTGGATAGACGCGCCTAACGCCAGGAGCACCGCTTGCGCAGTTGCAGCGGCATCCGGGCGATGCTGCCGCGCGGACGCCGTTTCGATACGCACGACGCCGCGCCGCGCGGAATCCCAACCCGGACTCTTTTGTCCCGATCAATCCAGATCAGCGCTCGACGCGCCGTTGTCCATTTACGCGAGAAAGGTCGCAACATTCCCGACGTTCTATACCGTCATCATGTGGTAGTCTGGCCCGCATGACGACGCTTTATCTCAATTGGCGCGGAAGACGGTGAATCCCACAAAGCCGAATAATACGCATCCGCCGAAATGGATCGAGCCTCAGCTGACGCGCCTGGTCGACGAAGCGCCCGACGGCCCCGACTGGCTTCAGGAAATCAAGTACGACGGATGCCGCATGCACGCGCGGATCGACGGCAGCGACATCCGCTTGCTCACCCGCACCGGCTGCAGCTTAGGTTCCCTACGTCCGAGTGGGTGAAGGTTGTCCAACGCGGGGCCGACGCCGGCCCCGCATGCACCCTCGCGCCGCGACCCGCATCGGAAAACCTTCACCAATGCTGCCGAGTACATTGCGCCTCTAAGCCGACATTCGCAGCAAATGCGGCATGCGCTAGCAGTCAAGAGTCCCGGTATCAGTCGGGGAGCTTTGTCATCTCGACTTCTTATAGCCAACCGCCCGAAAAACCGGCTCGGTGCAGTCCCGCGATGATGGCCGGCACGCGGCGCATCAGGCGCCACAGGAAGCCCGAGCGGTAGTTCTCTATCATTAGAGTGATCGGCCCCTGATTGATGCCGACATGGTCCGGCGATACCCAACCGCATGGCCGGCCGTCGGCGGCTGCTATTGTCGGATTGAAGCTTGCGGTGAAGCCGTAAGGGTTGCCCTCTTGCAGGTCGATCTCGTGGAAATAGCGCAGTGCCGGCAGAACGATCTCTGGCGCAAAGGGCAATGAGGTAATCGCTGCCCACGGCGACAACGTCCCATCATCAGGGCCGAATGGCGCACCGCGCGCCAGATAGCCGAAGAAGCGGCGGCCACCGACCGTGATTTGGCGTTTTGTCGGGCTTGGGCCGTCGCTGGCGGTGATGCCCCAGCAATTCTCGCCATATCCGCTGAAGCCCTTCGGATTGCGAATGGCGTAGTCGCGTTGCAGGTAGGTTGACTCTCGGCTGTTCTCGAAATAGTCGCAGTCGTGGTTGCGCATGGAAGCATCGCGGATGCCGCGAAAATCGATCCAGATATGCGAGAGCTGGTGGATGAAAAGTGGACCGGCGTAAACCAATTCCCGGCCATAGATCTTTTTCCACTTGTAGGTGGATAGCCAGGCCGCATAGCTCTCGGGCGGCAGCGGATGGGTAGGCGAGCCGAGGCCCAACACATAAAGGATCACCGCTTCGTCGTAGCCTTGCCAACGATAGGGCAGGAAGCCTTTTCCAGGCCGCCAGCCATGGGTGACGGTGGCGCCGCCGTTCTGCGCCCATCGCCAGTCGGCGCGCCGGTAGAGCGCATCGGCAAGCCGCCGGATTTCCAGTTCGGATTCATCGTCCTCGCCAAAATAGGCGCCGGCGGCCAGCGCACCGGCAAGCAGAAGCGCCGTATCGACCGTGGACAGCTCACACTTCCAGACGCGGCGGCCGGTCTCCATGTCGAGGAAATGGTAGTAGAAGCCCTTGTGGCCCGTTGCGTCGGCTTCGGGCCCTTGCGGCGCGTTCCAGAAGAAGCGAAGCGTGGCGAGCGTCCGTTCAGCGGCGGCGGCGCGCGTCATGAAACCGCGCTCGACACCGACGGCATAGGCCGACAGGGCGAGCCCGAGGGCGGCGATGCTGGCCGGTGACCCCGGGGTGTTGCGGTCGGCGATCAGGCCATTCGCCGGGTTGGCTTCTTTGAGAAAATAGTCGAAGGACAGGCGCTGGATGTCCGAGAGAAGCTCGTCGTTCTGCGGGTGGTCGCTCGATGCATCCATGGCTGTCGATATAGAGGGGTTTCGCTGCGCTTCCCACCTTTTTGGTCGTCTTGTCGCCTTTGGGTCATGTCACGACGATGCTCGCGCTTGCCCAGGTGTCTCTATAACTAAGTTCGAACACCAGAAGCTGACATTCCGCTAATGGCGGCAACAAGTCATGTGGAAATTCATCTCCACAACTACTTGGATGAATGAAAGCCAAAGTTCGGTGCGCCCACCGACGGCTAAACTCCCCACGTCGCTTCATGCTAATATTGGCCGATTGCGCCCCGAGGCGCCGGTGTTGACAACATCGGCTTGCCGCCAATTCCCGAAACGGGGCCTTCAATTATTTCGACGATCTCGGCCCACCGGAAACGAGCCGCCAGAGCGGTCAGCGGTCTAACGCATCCTTCACCGCCTTCGCCGGCGCGAAGGTGAGCTTTCTCGAGGCGGCGATTTTGATCGTGGCGCCGGTCGACGGGTTGCGCCCTCACGCGCCGGCGTGTCCTTGACCTTGAACTTGCCGAAGCCCGGTATGCTGGTTTCCGCCCCCGATCGGGCGGCATCCGAGATCTCCTTAAACACGCTTTCCACGATTGTTTGGCCTGCGCCTTGCTCAGGCTCTGCTCCGCGGCAATCTTGTCGGCGATTTCGGTGTCGTCGTCATGATCTGCATATCCTCTGTTGCATCATCCTCGCCTACGTGTGGCAATCACAACATGCCACTGGAACTCACGGAGCGGGGGGTTTCGCCGGCAATCCACTGGAAACTTATCCTGTTGCCGGGCG
The DNA here is from genome assembly GCF_040317575.1 of Mesorhizobium sp. M1423. Lineage (NCBI taxonomy): Bacteria > Pseudomonadati > Pseudomonadota > Alphaproteobacteria > Hyphomicrobiales > Phyllobacteriaceae > Mesorhizobium > Mesorhizobium sp. M1423. Next base: position 5,575 of record NZ_JAMYKU010000039.1, on the reverse strand, counting down.
AGCGCGAGGATGTCGGTGGGCGTCGTGACCGCCACGATCTCCAGATTGTCCGGTTTGTTGCCGAAGCGGTCGAGCAGCATGGACCAGCGGTCGACATCCTTGCGCTCGTCGGCGTCAATGACAAAAACACTGTGGCCTTGGTGTGCAGCGACACTGGCCAGGGCACGTACGAGACCTAATTGGCCCGAAGCTGCGATTTTGGCCAAGTTGTGGAACGTTGAGAGAACAGATTGACCGCCCAGGTGCGCGATCCTCAGGGCACCGGTTAGATGTCGACATCCGGCATTGCACGGCTCGATAAGGTGTCTTTGAGGATAGGGCCTGAGCTCAAACCTTGTCGTTCAACGCCTTTTGCCGCGATTGCTGGTGAAATTGCTGCCGCGAGGCCCGGTTTGAACTGGCGTGTTGTTGCGATTTTCGTCGGAGAGTTTGCGCCAGCGAGCAAGACGCTCAGGATCCAGCGTACCAGCGGCCAAAGCTCCTTGTACCGCACAGCCCGGTTCATGAGCATGGGTGCAGTCGCGGAACCTGCAAAGCGGGGCAAGCTCGGTAATTTCGGCGAACAGTGTGTCGATGCCGTAAGCCACATCGCTAACCTGCAGCGCTCGCATTCCTGGCGTATCGATCACCCACCCGCCACCTGCAATGGGGTGCAGAGATCGCGAGGTGGTGGTGTGGCGTCCTTTGGCATCTTGTTCGCGAATGTCTCCGGTCTGTTGAGGCAATTGCTGCGCTGATCCGGCCAGCGTGTTCACCAGCGTCAATTTGCCCACGCCCGAGGAACCGACCAGTGCAACTGTTTGTCCTGCGCCGCACCAGGCGGCTAAGGCGATTGCCGCATCAGCCGTGCGGGGGTTCAACGTCACTACAATCAGCCCCCGCTGCAGAGCGGCAGATTGCTTTTCGTACTCCCGGGCGTCAGCCACCGTATCGGCCTTGGTCAGCAGGATCACCGGAGTTGTTCCGGCCTCGTTCGCTAGCGCCAGATAGCGCTCGAGCCGAGCGGGGTTGAAATCAGCATTGCATGAGCTGACGATAAACAAGGTGTCGACGTTGGCTGCGGCAAGCTGCGGCATCTTGGTGCCCTGAGTGCGGCGTTCCAGCACTGTCTTGCGGGTCAGGCGGCGGTGCAGCAGGTGGGCATGGGGATCGACAAGGACCCAGTCGCCAACGGCGTAGTCGCCGGTGTTCGTTTGCGTCGGCAGTGTCAGATCCATTTGCCCTGTTTGAGATATGCCGATCAGGCGGTCACGGTGCACCGTGGCAATACGCGTTGGGACGAGGTTTACCTCATGCGGACCAACCTGATCTCCGAAAAAATCCGTCCATCCCAGGCTTGCGAGGGACATCGATCGAGTGGCTGTGGAGCGATCTGTCACGGCTTTGACCAAAGGTGGGGCGTCACAGACATCGGACAGTATCCTTGGCAAAATGAGGTGAGGCGCGGAAAGCAGCCACTCGTTATGGGCACGATTGTTCGAGCCGTTGTATGGGCGGCATGGCGGGGATTTGGCAATGCTCGTCATCCGCTCTTGCCCTTGGCGTGCTCGGAGCTTTGGGCATGTGGAACGATGTCCTTATCGCAGTGTTAAATGGCGAAAGGAGGGAGGCAGTACGGTGGCTGATCTCAAAGAAACGGCATTGATCGCGCGGCTGGCGGCGCGGCACGGGTTGTCAAGGGACGCGGTAGAAACCGTGCTGCGTGCCCTGCGCTCGGGCGGCGGTTCAATGGCGCAGTTCAGCCATGCCGAATTCGGCGGCATGTCGCAGTGGTCATCAGGCATGACAATGGTCGGCGACATGTTCAACGATGCGCTGAGGGCGAAGCTGAACGCGGTGGCCACGGAACTAGTAGCTCATCTGCGGGAGAATCCCGAGGCTGCCCATAATGAACCGGCCGAAGTGAGCTATAGATCACAGCAGCAGGTACGTGAAAGTTGGCCCGGCGGTCTCGGCACACCCTCATCGACCGGATCGCAGAACCATTTGCGCTACGCGATATATCCCGACTCGCGGCGACTGGTCATCGAGGATGCCAGGCAGCGTACGATCTACGACACCGGCGATCACGTTATTTCGGGGATCGCCCAGGCGCAAAGTACGGATGCTACATTGACATTCCGCAGCCAGAACGGCCTTGTGCGGCTCTCGGAGCTCAAGAAGGTCGATGCTTGAGGCGTGGCCCTATTCCATTTTGTTTTTATAAGCGTCCATATTGTTAGCCACGTCCTCTCCCTTCTTGCCTTTTCCAGTCGCGGACAGGGCGACGAATTCGAAGTCGAAGCTTGGCAACCGACGAACGGTTCGGCGTAGATTGCCAGGCAAAGAAATCATCCACGTTCAGCCAGTTCACCGGATTTGACTCAGCATTTGGCCGGCTGAATTCCACATAGAGATGCAGATCGTCAGGCACAAAGACGAGTCGCCACGTTCCCTTTGCGTCGGCGGCGAGGCTGTAGGCGAGGACGGTCATGGCGATCACTCCTTCGCCCCGAGATTGCCTAGTCCGCAGGGCAAATCCATCGCAAGAAGTTGGTATTGACAGCGCTTTTTTTGCGTTTGTCGGACGGGATTGACCTGCACTCCCGATCATGAGCGGAGTGAGAACATTCAGTTGGGGGCAGGGGTCGGGAAATGACATTTCAGGCAGTCGCGTTGATGGTGACATTGGTCGCCGCAACGCCCAACGTTGATTTGCCTCCCAACGCCGTTGAAAGTGTGTGGATGAAGGCTGAGACCGTGATCACCGAAAGCCGCAAGATGAAAGCAAAAGGGATGATGCCGGCGTCCATTGATTGCCGAATCGATAGCATCTCCGGAACCGCAGCGGTTTATTCGATGAAAATCGTCTGGGTGCCAAACGAGGCCGGCATTATATGGCGCTTCGGAGTAGGCACGGCCGAAGAAAACGCCAAACTAGAAGAAGGACATCGGGCATCAGGTATTCGCAGCGTGTGGTCGAAGCAATTGATTGACACGGCTTCGGGGTGGCACGCGTCGTGTGTGCTTTGGGAGGGGCCGGGCTACAGATGAAATGCCGGATGCCCTTACACAGCGCGTAGGTTCTCGTCGATTTCGCCATCGACATTTCCGGCATGCCTGCCGGGGACGACGTGGACAGCTTCATCATCCTGCCGCCGTCAGGCGCGCGGTCGCAATCGGCCCTGCGCGGGGTCGAGGCATTCCTGAAGAGCTGTTTTCCCGAACAGGATTTATTCCAACGGCGACATTTGGCGTTCGACGGCGACTACCAGGTGTTGCCGATCTGCGGCGTGGACGGCGCCGAGCCGGGCAGGCTGCGGGTGCTCGAATGTCCCACGCAATGGATGGGCATCGCTGCCGCACTTAAGGCTTTCAGGCTTGGCCGGCCCCCGGCGGTGAACTAGCGGGACTATTGCTCTGCCGGAAGTGGATCGTGTCGCGGCTCGGCGTGGTGAAACACCTGTCCAAGATCACGCGCGTCTCTGGCCGCAGACTGGGCAGTAGACGAAGTGCTTCGATTCGTCCTCCACCGGCCCGTCATGCGGCTTGCCTTGGTAGCCGGTAGCGATGTTGTCGGTTCTGATCCTCCTCATTTATCCGCAACGCAAACTGTCGCGTTTTGGTTTCCGTGCTGAATCACGTTTTATCTTCGCTGTGGCTAATATAAGCCGAGCGCCTAATTCTCTAATGTGCGTAAAATTGTAAGTACCGGCCGGCTCCTTCATTCCGCCGATGATGCCTACCCTGGTCGCCAAGCCGCCCCAGGGCGACGGATGGACTCACGAGGTCAAGTTCGATGGCTACCGCTCTCGGCTGAGGGTGTTTGAAAGATAGCCTCTCACAGGCCTCCACAAAATTTCCCTGTGGATATTCCCTCTGTGACGATGCGGTGTCGTATTCGTTTGGTTGCGGTTGAGTAGAAGTAAGCAACTTGGGCACGGGGGATTCATGAACAAGTTGCTTATTGGAGCGGCATTGCTTGCCGCCGGCGTCTTCGGCGCAGATATATCTTTCGTTTCTTATATTAGAAGCTCTGCAGGGATGGCGGCCTTTGCGCAGGAGGCGCAAGGGACTTCGCCGGATGCTGGCGCGAGTGGCGGCTTCGGCAATAGTGGGGCGGCACTTGGCTCGGGAACAGGCTCCGGCACGGATGATGCGGGCGCAACGCCCCCAGCAAGTGCGACGGGAGATGCTGCGCCGGCGGGCGATAGTCCAGACGCGGCAGCCAAGGTCGACGGCAAGCCGGCTGGCGACGAGAGCACCGATGCCAAGACCGGCACCGCGGCGAAGACGACCGACGCAGAAGCCGCACCCGAGGAACCAGCCGCAGCTACCTTGGCGACGACCACGACCACCGAGAGCGATCCGGAGGCGATCGGCACGCCAAAGGTGGATCTGCCGAAGAGTTCAGGCAATGGCAACCTGGGCTATGCCATCGGCATCGATGCCCCGGATTTTCATGGCATCGAGCCCTCGATCGCACTCGATTACAATTCTTCGCGCAGAACCAAGACCGGCGGCCTCTACCAGGGCTGGCTGGGCTATGCCTGGGGTCTGGACGGCTTTGACGTCATCGAGCGGACAAGCCCCGGCTATGGCATGCCCGCGTTTGCCACAAGCGACATCTACCTGCTCGACGGTCAGGCGATGGTTGCCTGCGTGGCAGGCATGGTGTCGCCGTCGTGCGCGACCGGCGGCACGCATGTGACGGAGAATGAATCCTATCGCCGCATTGCGCTGAACAGCACCTCCAATGAATGGAAGGTAACGGATCGCGACGGCACCGTCTCGACCTTCCGCTCGGTCGCGGCCGTTGCCAACCTGACGCCAACCGCCGGCACGCCGGCCTATGACCTTGCCTACAGTTACCGCTGGCTGCTGACCTCGGTCACCGACCCCAACGGCAACAGCATCGCCTACAGCTACACCTGTCCGGCGAGCCCGGTCTGCTATCCCGACGCGATCAGCTACAACGGCACGGTGGTAAAATTCTATCTGGAGACACGGCCCGACCTGATCCTGATGGGCAATGGCCGAGACATCTCCGAGACCAGCCAGCGGATCAAAGCGATCGGCGTCACGGTCTCCGGCGCACTGCGTAGCGCCTACAAGCTGACCTACGACCAGGCGCCGTTCTCCAGCGCCTCGCGGCTGACTGCCGTCACCCGCTACGGCACCGACGCAACCATTGCCGCCGACGGCACCATCGCCGGCGGCACCGCAAAGCCGCTAGGCCAGATGACCTACCAGAACACCGATGGCGTCTATACGACCGTCAATGCGCAGCTTTACGAGCATACGCAAATCAGCATTTTTCCACCGAGCTATGGCAATCCGAAAGAAGTCGGCGACCTTGATTTCGACGGCCGCGACGAGGTCTTCGGGGAATACACCGAAACGGTGATGTCCGGGCAGACAATAAAGACCAACGTCTATAAGCGTGTCATCAAGTTTGGTACTGGCGGAACTCCGGCAGACAACAAGACCGTATTTCTGCGTATCAAGTCACCCTCGGAGTCCCCGCCACCACCGGACCCAAGCGACCCAAACCAACAGCCCCCACCCAAACCGATCTTTTTCTCGGATCCTGGCC